>CALAYR010000001.1 GCA_937894805.1 uncultured Acidimicrobiaceae bacterium
CGGTGTGGAAGGGGTTGTCTTCACCTTCGCGCCACGCGGCGGTGCGGTAGTCGAGACCGTAGAGAATTTGCTCGCCGTTGTCGACGGGGCCGAAAGGCTTGAAGGTCGTCTTCTCGCGGAACGGAGTCTCAGCAACCTTGCCCTTCTCATTGTGGAAGGAGACGTCGAGGCCATCAAAGCCACTCTCCCAGGTACCAATCAAGCCGGCCAGTGGGCCCCACTCTTCAAACGCCATGATGTTTCCTCCTCATAGGGCACTCTCGCCCTTCGAACATGAAAAGCCTAGAGAGTGGGACCCTTTGTTGTGTCACTTGACCACGTTCCGGACTCGGCAAATACGCGGTGTTGCTCGAATATTTTTCAATCTCTACCCGAGCAGTGGGATATGGAATCGAACCAATTTTTGCCTAGTGCGGGGCTAGCCTTCCAAACGGAGAAGGGAATAACCATGTTGCAAGCTCAACGAGGTGCCGCGGCGCCAACTTCTGGAAATCAAGATCACGGGTCCATTGAGACGGCGGTGCTGGATCGCGCCGTGGCCGACGTCGCGGAAAAGGCCCTGGTCTGGGCGGCGACGACGCCCCGTGAGCGAGCCGCCCTGCTGACGCAGATTGTGGCCGACACGAACGCCGTTGCCGAAGAGTGGGCCGCCGCCGGGTGTGCCGCCAAGGGGTACGCCCCCGACTCCGTCGAGGCCGGCGAAGAGCTCTTCAGCGGCGTGGGCACCTTTATGAGAATGGCGAACGCCTTCCATAAGTCCATGCTGGACATCGTGGAGACCGGCCGACCCCAGTACCCGGGCCCGGTTCGTCACAAGCCCGGCAATCGCATTGCCGTTCAGGTTCTCCCTGGCAGTGGCTTTGACAAGCTCCTCTACTCGGGTATCACCGGAGAAGTTTGGATGGAGCCCGGTATCACCGAGCCTCAGGTGCAAGAGACGCAGGCCGAGATTTACAAGGACCCCGCTAGCCATGCCGGGGTTTCGCTCGTTCTCGGAGCTGGCAACGTGGCCTCCCTGGGGCCACGTGACGTCTTAACCAAACTCTTTGCCGAAGGCAAGGTGGTCGTTCTCAAGGCCAACCCCGTTAATGAGTACCTCGTCCCCTACTGGGAGAAGGCCATGGCCTCCCTTATCGAAAAGGGATTCCTCCGCATTGTGAGTGGCGGTGCGGCCACCGGGGCCTACCTGACGAACCACGCCCAGGTTGAAGACATCCACGTCACCGGTTCGGACAAGACCCACGACGCCATCGTCTTTGGTGTCGGCGAAGAGGGCGCCCGTCGCAAGGCCGCCAACGAGCCCCTCGTGACGAAGCCCGTCTCGTGTGAGCTCGGCAATGTTTCGCCCGTCGTCATCGTGCCCGGTGAGTGGAGCGAGAAGGACATCGCCTACCAGGCCGCCCACGTCGCGACCATGATCTCGAACAACGCTGGCTTCAACTGCTTGACCCCACGCGTCCTCGTCACGCACAAGGGCTGGGCCCAACGCGAAGCGTTCCTCTCGGCGTTGGAAGCAACGCTGGCCACGCTGCCGACGCGACGGGCCTACTACCCCGGAGCCAAGGATCGCCACGCCGCATTCCTCGCTGGCCATCCCGAAGCCCACCAGATTGGTAACCCCGAGGGTGACGAGCTGCCTTGGACGATTGTGCGCGACGTCAACCCCGAAAACGCTGGCGACATGGCCTTCAACGTCGAAGCCTTCTGTGCCCTCACGAGCGAGACGGCGCTTGAGGCGTCCGACGCGGCCGACTTTGTTCGGCGCGCCGTGACGTTCTGCAACGACGTGGTGTGGGGAACACTCTCCGCCACCGTGATTGCGCACCCCTCATCGCTGAAGGACCCTGTCGTCGGGGCCGCCGTTGAGCAGGCCGTGGCCGATCTGCGTTACGGGTCGATTGGACTCAACCTCTGGCACGCCATGAGCTTCGCGTTCTCGACGACCGTCTGGGGTGCTTACCCTGGTCACCCCATTACCGACATTCAGTCGGGTACGGGCTTCGTCGGTAACGCCTTCTTGTTTGCGAATCCCCAGAAGTCGGTCGTTCGCGGTCCCTTCCGTTCCAACCCCGCCCCAGCGTGGTTCGCTACGAACAAGAACGGTGCGGCCGTCATGCGCAAGTTGCTGGCCTTCGAAGCAGCACCTTCATGGCGCAAGATCCCCGGGTTGATGGCTGCTGCCCTGAAGAAGTAAGCCTTCTCCCTCGTGAGTTGGATTGACGGCGTCATCGCCGCCGTGGTGGTGCTGGCGGCCTTTCGAGGGCGAGCTACCGGCGCGTTGCGACAGATTGGTAACTGGGTGGGGTTCGCCACCGGTTTCATTCTTGGCACGTGGTGTGCTCCACCGCTTGCGCACCATCTGTCGTCGACAACGTGGCGACCGTTGGCCGCCATTGGCATTGTTGTTGTCTTTAGTTTTATGGGTGCGGCCTTCGGCCGACTCTGCGGGGGAGCGGCGCATCACTCGCTGCACCAAATGCATCTCGGCTCACTCGACGCCAGCGTCGGAGCCGGCGTGGGTGTGATCAGTGCTCTGTTGAGCTGCTGGCTCCTCGCCGGTGTCTTAGTTAACGCCCCCTGGTTCTCGTTGGCTGGCGGAATTAGTCAGTCCAAGATCTTGGTGGCGCTTGATCACGTGATGCCTCCGGTACCCACCATCGAGGCGAAAGTTGCCACGCTCTTTCGCGGGGCCGACTTTCCGAGCGTCTTCGCCGACATTGTGGCTCCGTCCGTGCCGACCGTGACCACGCCGGCGAGTGATGTCACGACCCAGCAGGTGGGGGCACGTTCGGCGGCCGTAGTGAAGGTGATTGCGTCGGGGGCCTGTGGTGCGAGTCACGAGGGCACGGCCTTTGTGGTCGGCCGTAATGAGGTGGTGACCAATGCCCACGTCATTGCCGGGGCCACGATGGTGCGTGTGGATGGTCAGCGGGCCCAGGTGCGGCTGATTGATATCCGTGACGACCTCGCGGTGTTGTCTGTCGCTACGGGGTCCCGGCCGATTCTGGAGTTCGTCGACCCGCCCGCGCGAGGTACGGCCTCAGCGGTGGTTGGTTTTCCCCTCGACGGACCACTCACGACGACCCCTAGTGCCGTTGCCGGTTTAATAACCGCCCGGAGCCGCGATCTCTACGGTGGGCCAACCTTTGATCGTTCGCTGCTCGTCTTAAATGCTTCGGTGCAGCCGGGTAACTCGGGCAGCCCCGTCTTCGTGAGTGGTCGCGTTATCGGCATCGTGGTTTCGCGATCTACCTCACAAGACACGACGGCCTACGCCGTACCGTCCGCAGTGATTCGAGCGGACCTCGCCACAGTGAACTTTGCGGCGACGGTCTCGACCGGCGCCTGCATCGCTAACTAAGTTTGCGGATTCCTTCAACCAGGACTCCGAGTCCATCGCGGAGCTGTTCGTCGGTAATCGTGAGGGACGGCAGCAAGCGGATGCAGTTGCCGTAGGTCCCGCAAGAGATCACGACGACGCCCCGCTTGGTGCAGTACTCAATGACGGCCTTCGTGAGCGCGGCATTGGGAGTCTTGGTCCCCGGCTCGACAAACTCCACCACCAACATTGCACCTCGACCGCGAACGTCACCCACGCTGGCGCACTCGGCCTGCACGGCGTGGAGGATTGGCACCACGAGGGCCTCAATTTCACGGGCTCGCAGGTGCAACTTTTCGTCGCGCAACGTTTTAATAGTGGCCAGGGCTGCCGCGGCGGCCACGGGGTTACCACCGTAGGTTCCGCCGAGTCCACCTTCGTGCACGGCGTTCATGATTTCGGCGCGACCAGTTACGCCAGCCAGCGGCATGCCGCCGGCGAGTCCCTTGGCCGTGGTGACGATGTCGGGAATAACACCTTCGTGATCAACCGCGAACCACTCGCCGGTGCGACAGAAACCAGTTTGGATTTCGTCGGCGATAAAGAGTGCACCGTTGGCCTTAGTCCACGCGACGAGCGCCGGCAAGAAACCGTCGGCCGGCACGATGAAGCCACCTTCGCCCTGGATGGGCTCAATCAAAATGGCGGCCACGTTGTGTGCGCCAACGGAGGATTCGATCGCGGCAATGGCTCGGGCCGCCGCTTCGGCTCCGCTCAAGCCATCGCGGTAGGGGTACGAAGTGGGCACGCGGTAGACCTCGGGTGCGAAGGGGCCGAAGCGATCCTTGTAGGGCATGTTCTTCGCGGTGAGGGCCATGGTGAGGTTGGTGCGACCGTGGTAGGCGTGATCGACAACGACGATGGCGTTGCGACCAGTGGCCAGTCGAGCAATCTTCACGGCGTTCTCTACCGCTTCGGCGCCAGAGTTAAAGAGGGCCGAAGTCTTGGCGTGATCGCCCGGGGTAATGGCGGCAAGCTCTTCACAGACTTCGATGTACTCCTCGTAGGGGGTGACCATGAAGCAGGTGTGGGTGAAGTCGGCCACTTGGTTCGAAACGGCTTCAACGATGGCCGGCACGGCGTGGCCAATGGTGGTCACGGCGATACCCGAACCGAGGTCGAGCAGGCGGTTGCCATCAACGTCTTGGAGGATGGCGCCCGCGGCGCGCTCGATGTACACGGGGAAGAGATC
>CALAYR010000002.1 GCA_937894805.1 uncultured Acidimicrobiaceae bacterium
GTGCTTGCGGGCAGTCCCGAAACGCTCGAAGAGGTGCTTGTCGACGCCCTCAACAACGGGCATTGGTTCGCCCCGACGGGGGGCACCAAAGAGGCGCAGATTGATGGTGCCAACAAATCCCGACTGCTGAAGCTGTACGAGGAGCTCGGTCACGGTGTCTTCGGCCATTTCGCGATAGGTCGTCCACTTGCCGCCGGTGACGTGAACCATGCGATCTTTGGTAACGGTCACCGAGTGGCGACGCGAAAGGTCGCTGGTGCGCTCGGAGAGCTTCTTGCCATCGCGAGGAGCGAGCAGTGGGCGTAGTCCGGCCCATACCCCGGTGATGTCAGCGGTCGTCAAATTCGATGACGTCGAGGCGTTGACAGCGTTGAGCAGGTAGGTGATGTCCTCGGGGGTGCAGAGGGGGTTGTTGATGTCGCCATCGAATGGAGTGTCGGTAGTGCCAATAAAGGTGAAGTCGGCCTCTTCGAAAGGAACGACGAAGATGCTTCGACGATCTCCGGGAACGGCCATCACTGCAGCGACGTCAGCCGGTAGGCGGTGCTTGGGAACGGAGACGTGGACACCCTTAGCCGGGGTGACGACGGACTCGGACTTGTGTTCTCCCAGTTCGGTCACTTCTTCAACCCAGACACCGGTGGCGTTAACAACGGAACGGGTGGCGACAGTCCAGGACTCGCCAGTGATTTCATCGCGTACTTGGACTCCGTTCACTTCGCCGTTGTCGGCGTAGGTGAAGCCAACGGCTCGAACGTAGTTAGCTACCGCGGCGTCGAAGGCGTCGGCTGCGGTTCGGGCGATTGTCATTGCGATACGGGCGTCGTCACCACGGGCGTCGAAGTACAAAAATCCCGCGACGAGTCGCTCAACGTTGAGTGTGGGCAGGTGGCCCAGTGCTTGACTCTTAGTCACCTTTTGGTAGCGGCGGCCAATGCGCCAACCGCCCGTGAGGTCATAGAGGCGTAGGGCTGAGGCGTAGCCCTTGGTGACAGCCTTGCTGACGGCGCCGTTTTTTCCGAAGAGAGGAATTAGAAAAGGCAGAACGCGCACGAGGTGTGGTGCGTTCTTGAGCAGTCTCTGGCGCTCACGCAGGTTTTCGTAGACGAGTCGAAACTCGCGCTGTTGGAGGTAACGAAGTCCTCCGTGGACCATTTTGGACGACTTGGAACTCGTTCCCGATGCAATATCGCCCGCTTCGATGAGCGCCGTCTTGAGACCGCGTTGCGAGGCATCCAGCGCAACGCCGGCCCCAGTCATTCCGGCGCCGATGACGATGGTGTCAAACGATTCTTCCTTGAGGCGGGCGATGGCCAATGTGCGGTTAAAGGGATTCACCCTCCTATGTTGGCACAGGCCGAATGGTGGTTGGATTAATCACTTTCTGGGATAAGTTGCCACGCATGGACTTTGAACTTTCAGATGAACTGCTCGCCCTCCGAGATTCCGTTAGAAAACTCGCTCAGGACAAAATTAAGCCCCGGGCCCGCGAGATCGACGCGTCGGGAGAGTATCCCCAGGATATCTTTGAGGCGTTTCGCGACGCGGATCTTCTGGGACTCTGCATCCCAGAGGAGTACGGCGGTTCCGGCGCCGGCATTCTCGGCCTGACTCTCGCCATTGAGGAAGTCACCAAGTACTCCAACGTGACAGGTCTCATGCTGCTGTTAACTCGTCTCCCCACCGGACCCATCATGATTTCTGGCAGCGAAGAGCAGAAGCTCAAGTACCTGCCGAGTATCGCTAACGGCTCCAAGCGATCGGCCTTCGGACTATCCGAGCCCGGTGGTGGTTCCGACGTGGCTGGCATGCAGACGCGCGCAACCCCGGACCCTGACGTTGACGGCGGTTGGATCTTGAACGGTACGAAGTGCTGGATCTCTGGAGTCCGTCAAGCCGACTGGTTCACCGTCTTTGCCAAGACCGGCGACCCCGCCTCGCGGATGCACGACTCGATCACGGGCTTCATCATTGATGCCAATACCCCTGGTGTAGAGCGACCCCGCTACGACAAGAAGATGGGTGTGAAGGGTGTCGACACGGGCGAGCTCGTCTTGAACAACGTCAAGGTCGGACCCTCAGATGTCATCGGTTCCGTCGGAGGCTTCCGCCTCGCCATGAACGGTCTGAACGCCATGCGTCCCGTCGTGGCGGCCCGCGGTATTGGTTTGGCCGAAGGTGCGCTGATGTACGCCACCGAGTACGTGAAGAACCGTCCCGCCTTTGGTTCGACCATCGCCAGCATGCAGGGCATTCAGTGGGAGATTGCCAAGTTGGCTACGGAAATCGAAGCGGCCCGCCTCTTGACCTACCGCGCCGCGTGGCTGGCCGATCAGGGCAAGTTCACCAAGGAGTACGTCCCACAGCTCTCGATGGCGAAGTATTACGCCTCCGAAGTCGGCGTCAAGGCCTCGGGTTTGGCCATGCAGCTCCTCGGTGCCGCTGGGTACATGGAAGATCACCCGACCGAACTCTGGTATCGCGACGCCAAGCAGTTAACAA
>CALAYR010000003.1 GCA_937894805.1 uncultured Acidimicrobiaceae bacterium
CCGACACCAACGAACATCTCCATGAAGTCTGAACCCGAAACGCTAAAGAAGGGGACCTTGGCTTCACCGGCGACGGCACGAGCCAACAAGGTCTTGCCGGTTCCCGGGGGACCGACGAGCAAGATTCCCTTGGGGATTGTGGCGCCAATGGCCTTGTATTTCTCGGGGTTCTTAAGGAAGGAAACGACCTCGGAGATCTCCTGCTTCACGCCCCCGTATCCGGCCACGTCGGCAAAGGTGGTCTTCGGGCGGTCCTCATCAAAGAGCTTGGCCTTGGACTTGGAAATCGACATCATGCCGCCGAGTTGATTGCGGGTGAGGCGCATGATGAGCCAGCCCATAATCGCCAACGTGATGACGACCTGGAGCAGGGGCAAAACAGTCGTCGCCATCAAGGAGGGGTTGGTGAACTTGACCTTGACGTGTTCTTTGCGGAGCGTCGAAATGTCGGAGGGAATAACCGGCATCGGACCCGAAACCACGTAGTGCTTGCCGCTTGCGAGCACACCGGTAATGGTGCCTGATCCGTTTTGGATGTTGGCCGATGTCACGTGTCCGGCGGCGGCTTCGTTGAGGAACTTCGAGTAGTTCAGAACCTTGGTGTTGGCCGATTTAAAGAGGGAGGGACCGAGAATGATGCCCAGGATGAGACAGATGATGGCGATTGTTGTCAAAGTCCGACGTTGCGGGTTGCCGATTGGCGAGCCCTTTCCCGAGGAGTTCTTTGAGGCGTCGGGGCGTTGAATGGGGGTATTGCTCATTGGGGGTAATGCTAGGGGGCAATTCTGACCCCAGTTTCCGCCCCGGCCCCCCAGGGGTTGCCGGTTAGCCTTACCTCCATGCAAGAAACGGGTTCTACGCAGCGCAGCACCGTCAGTGCAACGCAAGGCCTTTCCGTCCTGGGAATCCTCTTTGTGGGGTTTATTCTCTCCCAGCTCATCGGGGCCGAAGTCGTTTCGGTAGCCTCTCGCCACTTTGGGCACGTGGCCGCCTCGGTCATTCAGGACCGACCCGAACACCCTTGGTGGTTTACGGTGTCGGCCATGGTCGGACTCTGGTCTGGCTTTTTGGTCACGTATCTCTTCGCCAACCTGATTGTTCGAAGTTCGCGGCCATCGGGCTTTTTCGCCTTCCAGCTCCGCGACCTCCGCTATGTCGGCCTCGGGGTCTTGGCCCAGGGCATTATTTTCCTCGTCTACTACCCATTTCACGCCAAATCGACGGGAAATCCCGTCCGACAGGTTGTTGGTCATAATCCGACGTGGGGCATGATTGCCATCGTCGCCTTCGTGGGGCTTGGTGCGCCGCTGATCGAGGAACTCTTGTTCCGTGGAACGTTGCTCCCGGCCATCACTGGCCTGGTCGGTCCAAAGTGGGCATTGCTCTCGCGTGGCTTGCTTCCGGCCGCGTTGAGCGGACTGCTCTTCGGACTGGCTCACGGCGAGCTGATCCAACTAGCCGGCCTTGCCCTGGTGGGAACGCTCTTGGCCTATCTCGTGCAGCGAACGGGAAGAATTTGGCCGGCGATATTTACGCACGCTGGGTTCAATTTGATTGCAATATTGCCGGCTGCGTGGGCTTCGGTGGCGACCAAGTGATTCAGCGTCTGCGCAACGTATCGCCAACGACGTGGGCCGACTTCGGCGCCATTGTTCTCATCACGTACGTCGTTTTCTGGGCCCTCCACCCGAGCTTGTTGTTTAGTACCACGACAGTCACTGGCGGCGACATGGGTGCACACGTGGCGATGCCGGCCTACATGCATGATCACTTGGGCCTGCCGTGGCACCTAACGAGTTGGTACCCCGGCTGGTTTGCCGGCATGCCGCTCTACAGCTACTACTTCGTCTTGCCGGACCTGTTTGCAGCTCTCGCGAGTTTCATTATTCCCTTTACCATCGCCATGAAGTTGGCCACGGTGGCCGGTTCATTGATCATGCCGCTGTCGGCCTACATCATGGGTCGCTGCTTCAAGGCCCCACGACCAGTGCCAGTGGCGCTCGCCGCAGGGACGCTGCCCTTTCTCTTCTCGTCGGCCTTCACGATTGACGGCGGCAATCTCTTTTCGACATTGGCTGGTGAGTACCCCTATTCATTGAGTCTCTCCTTTGCGATGATCACCATTGGACTCTTCGCTCGGGGCATGCAAGAACAGAAGGGTCGCTGGCTGGCCGCGACGATGTTGTCGCTGACCTTGGCCGCTCACGTTCTGCCTTGGTTCTTCGCCCTCACCGGTATCGGCATCCTCTGGCTGCGCGAACTAATGACCCGACACCGTCCAGGCGATGGAACCGATGAGCTGGGCGGGGGTGCCCCCTTTGTTCGCGGGTACCACCGTCGCGTGACGGCATTTGTGCTGTCGGCCGGTTTTCTCAGCGCCGGACTGAGTGCGTGGTGGCTGTTGCCATTTGGCACAACGCAGTCACTCACAAATTCGATGGGCTACA
>CALAYR010000004.1 GCA_937894805.1 uncultured Acidimicrobiaceae bacterium
AAACAGTCCAAACTGTCTCAGGGGGTACTAGGCAATTGTGATGCTGGAATCCAAGAAAACATCCTGGATCGCGTGCACTAGTGCGGCACCTTCGTCGATAGGGCGCTGGAACGCCTTACGGCCAACGATGAGACCTTGGCCACCGGCCCGCTTGTTGATGACAGCGGTCCGCACGGCCTGCGACAGGTCGCTGGCCCCCTTGGACTCTCCGCCAGAGTTAATCAGCCCAATCCGACCGGCGTAGCAGTTAGCCACCTGCCAACGGCAGAGGTCAATGGGGTGATCGGTCGTCAGCTCGGAGTAGACGAGGGGGTCGCTCTTGCCGACCTTGATGGCGTTGTAGCCGCCATTGTTCTCGGCCTGCTTCTGCTTAATGATGTCGGCCTCAATAGTCACACCCAAGTGGTTGGCTTGACCCGTGAGGTCGGCGCTGAGGTGGTAATCAGCGTCGTCGGTCTTAAAGGCCGGGTTCCGCAAATAGGTCCACAGAACGGTGAACATTCCCAGACGGTGGGCCTCAGCGAAGGCGGCACCAATCTCTTGGAGCTGACGATCGGACTCGGGTGACCCGAAGTAGATAGTGGCACCAACGCCGACGGCACCGAGGTCGGCAGCCTGACGAACACTCGAGAACATGATCTGGTCGTAGGTCGAGGGGTAGTGCAGGAAGTCGTTGTGATTAATTTTTACTATGAAGGGAATCTTGTGCACGTACTTACGTGACACGGTGCCGAGCACACCGAGCGTGGTGGCAATAGCACTGCAGTCACTCGCAATTGCGAGGTCGCAGAGCTTGGCGGGATCAAAATACGTCGGGTTCTTCGCGAAGCTCGCCGCGGCCGAGTGTTCAATGCCCTGGTCGACGGGCAAGATCGAAAGGTACCCCGTGCCACCGAGGCGGCCGTGGTTATAGAGAGCACCGAGGTTCCGCAGGACTGAAGGCGAACGGTCCGAGTACGCAAAGACGTCGTCGAGGAAGTTGGGACCCGGTGCGGTGAGCAGTTCCTTGGGGAACGCCGTAGCGACGTGGTTCAACAACGAGGGGGCTTCATCACCGAGTAACGAGGAAATATCCATGCGTTGCAGGCTACCAATACCGCTGGGGGCCGTTTGGGAACTTCGAATTCGCAAATAATCACGGGACGAACGCCAAATGAGGCAAACTACCGACATGACATTTGACTACCGCCGCTCACTCCAACGTCGCATGCGCGCCATGCACTCGCTCTACGAAGACGCCTGCGACACCATGAACATCGAGCAGGTCAACCACTTTGAACGTGAAGGCGTCCTCCCAATTGCCTTCTCGCTGATTCACCAGCTCCTCATCGAAGATGGCACGCTCCCCTTCGCCGGAGGACCGGCCCAACTGTTTAATGATGAGTGGGCCGAAAAGATGGGACTCGAAATCTGGGATCACGGCAAGCACAAGACGGTTGATGAAATGGTCCACCAACGCATTGGCAACTACGACGCCTTCCGCGAGCTCCAGGCGTTGGTATTCGCCAAGACCGAAGCGTTCCTGCAGGAAGTCGACCCCGACAGTTTCAGTGACATCATCGTGCCCGCACCGTACGGACCGGGCGTGGCATCAACATTTTCCGCTCGCGTCGGCGGCGACCTCGGCGTTAGCCGCAGCGACGCCATTGAATGCTGGATTTACCAACATGGACTACGCCATATGGGTGAGATTGAGCTCGCTCGCGCGCTGGTGGGCCTTGGCGGGATGACGTCCTAAAGCCATCTCTTTCGAGATGACTTAGTCGACGTTCTTCTTCTTAGAGACGGGCGTCGTCCGCTTTTTGCGGTTCTTACGAACGGTACCTGTACCACCGAGATCACCTAATCGCGCAATGGCGTCGTAGGCCTCCGGGTCAACTGCGACTACTCGTGCGAAGAGTTCGCGGGCCGAAGCAACATCACCGGCACGGTCATAGACATCCGCCAGGGCGTACCACATGCGGACGTGGCGGCCGGAGGGGTTACGCAAGATTTTGGAACCACCCGACTTAATCAACAGGTCAATCGCCTCTTGAAATCGCTTCTGATCGGCGAGCGACGAAGCCATCACAATGCGACCCTCAGCCAATACTTCGACTGTCGGTTCTGACTCCACGAGTTGCGAAAAGGTTCCTTCAACCAAGGTGTAGCGACGCGCTGCCCGCTCACAGTCCATGACGAGTGGCAAGTGTTGTGCATCACCAGTGATCTCAAAGGCCATGCGCAAGTACTTGCGCGCCATTGGGAATCGCTCGGCGCGATAGGCGGCGAGCCCCGCTAGCTCCAGAACAGGCGCAACAGTCGGCACAGCCTCGGCCACGTTCTTAGCCAGACGGAGAGCCTCTTCATAGCGATGACGGTCGTAGGCCTCGGCCGCGTTCGACATGAACGTGACCATTTTCTCCCGCTGGAAGGCCGAGCCCTGAAAGACTCGACGAATCTCGGTGACGATGTCCTGTGGCAGCTGGTACGGCTTACGGGCCGACGTCATCTTGGGCTTAGCGGGCGCTGACGGACGATCGTCCATAATCCACTCGTCCGGACGACGATTATCAGGAGTCATCTCCCGTGGCGACTGGAAGTCTCCGCCGGTGCTCTTGATATGCACCGCACCCTTACGGGCTACGCCACCCCAGCCGCGAGACTTCGCGATTCGCTCGGCATCAATCCGCTCTTGCTCTTCTGGTGTGAGCGGACGCTCACGGCGATCACCGTACGAAGGGCGACCACCGCGCGAACGGTCGTCTCGATCAAACCGGGGACGCGAGTCTTCGCGATCAAAACGAGGACGCGAGTCTTCTCGCTGAATCCGCGGACGCGACTCGTCACGCGGTGGACGTGACTGCGTGGGGCGATCTTCACTCCAGCGATCACGTGGAGCGCTGTCATAGTCACGACGGGGCGGACGCGCTCCCGGTGGGCCGGAGCGTCGTGGCCCACCACGGCGGTCATCGAAATCCCGGCGAGGTGGACGGGCGCCACCATCTCGAGATGAACGGCGGTCATCACTGCTGTAGGGACGAGGTGAACGGCGATCATCATCGCGACGAGGAGCTCCGCGGCGATCATCAAACTCCCGTCGAGGTGGACGAGCCCCACCATCTCGTGGTCCACGGCGGTCGCCACCGGCGAACGGACGAGGCGGGCGGGCGCCACCATCGCGCGGCGGGCGCCGGTCATCTCCGCCGTAGGGACGTGGTGAGCGGCGATCGTCATCGCGGGCGGGACGACGGTCGCCATCGGCAAACGGCCGGCGAGGGCGGTCATTGTCCCGATAGGAATCACGGGCCGGACGACTATCCCTGGATTCGTAGGGACGTCGTGCCCCCGAAGACGGAGAGTCACCGAAACTCCGACGTGGTCGGCGGTCATCGTCATCGCGCGGCGGACGGGGACGGTCGGGGTCGAAATCACGACGAGGGCGGCGGTCGTCCTCGCGGCGAGGACCTCCGCTCGAGCGATAGGGCCGGTCGCCACCACTGCGAGGACCGGCACTCCGAGAACTGCCGCCCGCGGGGCGCGCACGGCGATTGGAACTGTTCTCACGAGGCATGTGACCATTCTACCGACGAGGGAACGTTAAGGAAATATGAATACGTTGACCGATCTCCTAACCAGCGGCACAGGGTTGCGTGCTTCATCGTTCGCAACGACATCGCTCGTAATTGTGTCCCCACTGTGCTATCAAAGAGCATGCGCAAATTGATACCCCACGCCCTCTTGGCCACCCTTACCCTCGGAGCCGGCATCGCCGCTCTCGTTAGTTTTCAATCAACACGATTTTCCGCTGCTCGTGCGTCGCTCGTAGCGGCTCCCTGCATCTCGCAAACCACCGGACAGTCGATTCCGTTGAATAGTGCACCTATTGAGGCCATTATTCCTGGTGACGCCGTGGATAATGCCGGCCTCTATGCCACCCCAACCGAGTCCAAATTGGTGGCGGTCGCCCCCACCGGCTGGCGTTGCCACGCAGCCGTCGGAAGCCCAAGCGGTGTTGACATTCGCAATAGCGACGACCCCACCATTCCGGTGACGGTCCTTCAGTACCTCGCCGCGTTTGGACCCAACGCCGAGCAGATTGCCTGCCCTTACAGCCGTGAAGCAAAGGATCAGATCCTTAAAATTGGTGGCGAAACTCTGGTTCAGTCCACCTGTGTCATGTCTGAACTCAACTCCATCTCGGGTCAAGAGGGCGACTACACCTACATCACCGCGACCTCCGCTACCTCGGGACCTCTCTACGGTGTGATTGCCTACTCCAAGGTTTCCGACTCGGCCAACGTTGGCATCTGTATTCCTAGTGACACCACTACACCCGGCAAACCCTCATACGTCTTTAATAAAGATGTCTGCAAGCAGTACCTACGAGCATTTGCCCGTAACAACCCCTTGCGGTAAGGGGTAGGCAGTACGTTCTACTGCGATTTAAAAACATCCTCAAAAGCCAAAACCCCCACCTTGCGGTGGGGGTTTTGTTGCAACTTTTCGCGACCAGGTGAGCCGCGAGTGAACTAGTTCGTTGAACGACGACGACCCGACATAAAGAGGGCTCCACCGAACGCGAGTACGAAGCCTCCGCCAATCAGCAGGCTGCCCGTGTTGGAACCGGTGTGAGCCAAAGTGGTCGGCTCGGTCGTGGTGGTAGGCGCAACAGTGGTGGTGGTAGTCGATCCTGAAGCGGCCGCAACGGTGGCTGCCCCGACCCTGCGCTAGGCGAGCTTGGTTAAACACGGTTGGAATAAGACCGCCAAGCAGGCCGTTTTGCCTCCGCTGAGGAGTGTGGAATTACAGCAGCCCACTCGTTCCGCGTCGACGACTT
>CALAYR010000005.1 GCA_937894805.1 uncultured Acidimicrobiaceae bacterium
CTCTTTCCCTACACGACGCTCTTCCGATCTGTGCCAACGTTCTTGTTGCTGGTAATGCAATTTTCGGACAAGAGAATCCACTGCACGCAGCGGCCGTTCTTCGCGCCGCCGCCGCTACCGCAGCGTAGAGATGAGCCAATGGGCCAACGCCATGGAGCGCGCGCGCGAACTTGCGAGTGGCTCTCGGTTGCTCGCATCTCCCAACCCGTGGGTAGGCGCAGTCATTCTCGATGGGACCACGGGATCGGTCATCGGCGAAGGTCGAACCCAAGCACCTGGAGGGAACCACGCAGAAGTAGAGGCGCTGGCCCAGGCGGGTGAGGCCGCCCGGGGCGCCACGCTGGTGGTGACACTCGAGCCCTGTTCCCACACCGGTCGCACCGGACCGTGTGTTGAGACCATTATCGAAGCCGGTATCGCTCGGGTGGTCGTGGCTGTCAGCGACCCCGATGATCAGGTTGCCGGACGAGGGCTGGCGCGTATTCGCGAAGCCAACATTGAGCTCGTTACCGATGTGTTGGCCGACGAGGTCCGTTCTGATCTAGCTCCCTATCTGCATCACCGCTCCACTGGGCGGCCCTACGTTGTGGCCAAGGTGGCAGCGACTCTCGATGGCGCAGTAGCCATGTCAGACGGAACGAGCCAGTGGATCACCGGTGAGGAAGCTCGCTACGACGGGCACATTCTTCGTGCGGAGTCGCAGGCCATCATTGTCGGCGCCGGCACGGTACGTAGCGATGACCCCACGCTGACGGCCCGACTTCGCGAGGGTACCTACGAACCACGGCGCATTGTTTTGGGCCGAGTGGGTGAATCAGCAAAGGTGCAGCCCTGCGAGGAGTACGAAGGCCCACTCGACGAGCTGCTCGATCGATTAGGTGCCGAAGGCGTTGTGCAGGTGCTGGTTGAAGGCGGGCCGTCAGTAGTGAGTTCCTTTGTCACGGCCGGTTTGGTACAGCGAATCGTGTGGTACGCCGCCCCCGCGTTGGCCGGATTGACGACCGCGCTGCCGGCGTTAGCCTCACTAGAGACTGAAACGATCTCCGCTCTTCGTAGAGGCCGATTTGTGGCCATCACGCGTTTGGGTGAAGATATTCGTCTTGATCTGGAGGTTTGAGCGTGCTCAACACAATTGAAGAAGCCATTGAGCAGATTCGCCGTGGGGGCATGGTTGTCGTCGTCGATGACGAGGATCGCGAAAACGAAGGCGATTTGATTATGGCCGCGGAGGATGTAACGCCTCAAGCGATGGCCTTTTTCCTCGAGCACACTTCAGGTCTTTTTTGCAGCCCTTTGGAGCCTGAGCGGGCCGATGAGCTCGACCTTCCACTTATGGTCGTAGCCAATACGGAGGCCCTGCGAACAGCCTTTACGGTTTCGGTGGACTACCGACATGGCACCACCACTGGTATTTCGGCCAGTGATCGAGCGGCCACTATCCGGTCCCTGATTGACCCTGCCACCCGCCCGACCGACCTCAACCGACCGGGCCATATTTTCCCCTTGCGGTACCGTCCAGGTGGCGTCTTGAAGCGTGCGGGTCACACTGAGGCCACCGTGGACCTTTGCCGCATGGCAGGCAAGGCCCCTTCGGGCGTGCTCTGCGAGATCGTGACTCACGACAAGAGCGACATGGCCCGACTGCCCGAGTTGACCGAGTTTGCCGAGAAGCACAATCTTCCAATCGTCTCCATTGCGGATCTGATTCGTTATCGCCGCCGCCATGAAAAATTGGTCAAGCGGGTGGCGGAGTCCAACTTGCCGACTGAGCACGGTGAGTTCAAGGTGATGGTCTATGAGAATGTCCTTGACGGACAGCAGCACATGGCCATGGTCTTTGGCGAGATTGAAGCAACGAGCCCGACGCTCGTTCGCGTTCACTCCGAGTGCCTGACCGGCGATGTCCTAGGTTCGCTGCGCTGCGACTGTGGTCCGCAGCTTCACGCAGCGCTCGCCCGCATCGCCAGCGAGGGCTCGGGAGTGGTGGTCTACCTACGTGGTCACG
>CALAYR010000006.1 GCA_937894805.1 uncultured Acidimicrobiaceae bacterium
TCATTTGAAGAACTAGAGATTCTGCTCGAGCTCTTCGATGATGACGTGACGATCTTCCTTGGCCGCCATCTTGAAGTACGGAGCCTTCACGACGAACCAGTAGTAACACATCGGAATAAGTCCCAGCGCCATTGCGCCGAGTCCAACCGTGAGCTGAATGCTTTTTAGCCCCGGGATCACCTTGAAGAAGATGTAACCCATGAACAGCGCACCGACGAGTGGCCAAAGGCCAATGAAGATGAAGTTCTTGACGGACTTAAAGATGTGGCGGCGGTACAGAATCACCACCGAGAGTCCGGCGAGGGCGTAGTAGAAGCAGATCTGCAGTCCAATCGCCGCAATGCCGTCCTGGAGGATGTTGTAAATACTGCCCACGTAGTAGGAACCCACGAAGAGTGCAACCGATAGCACGGCGATAGCCAAAGTCGCAACGAAGGGGCTCTTACGGTCCTTGTGAACCGTGCCGAGCGCCTTGGGCAACGTGTGGTCACGACCCATGACAAACAGGGTGCGGGTGACCTGGATCAACGTGGTCTCGAGGGTGGCCACAGTGGAGAGCAAAACGCTGACCACGATCAACTTGCCGCCCCAACCGTGCCAAACGGCCTGACCGAGGACTTGGAGAATATCGGCGGAATTGGCTTCGTCGGTGAGCTGGGCTGGAGTCAGCACCATGTTGGAAGCAATGGTGAAAACTTCGAACAACAAGAAGACGATGATGGCACCCAGGATGCCGCCGAGGCCGGAGGTCTTGTGGGCGTCCTTCGTTTCTTCGTTCAAGTTGGCAGTTACGTCCCAGCCCCAGTAGTAGAAGGCTGCAGTGAGAGCGCCATTGGCGAAGATGGCCATGTCGAAGCCGGAACTGCCTTCAGCGTGAAATATCGAGGGTGAAAACCAGCTCCACTGAAAGTTTGTGACATGGGGCGTGTTGAAGATTGCCAACGCAGCAAAGAGCACCAGGAAAAAGATTTCAACGCACGACATGATGATCTGGACCTTCACAGTGACGGTGACACCTGCAGCCACTGCGCCGACCATGAGCAGGAAAAAGATGCAACCAAAGATGGTGACCCAACCTTGTGAGTTGGCAAGTGAGTCACTAAAGAGACTGAGCACACTGGAGCCAGCGGGGAAGGTCGCAACCACCATAAAAATCAGTGCGGACACAAAGAGGGCCCAACCCGAGAGGTAGCCGAGGATGGGGTGCATGGCACGACGCACCCAGGCGTAGGAGGCTCCAGCACTCTGGTCGTGACGACTCAGGTAGCTAAAGGCGAAAACGATTCCAAACATTGGAATGCCGCAGTAGAGCAACGCGGCGGGGCCACCGAAGGCCACGGCACCAAAGAGGATCGTCGTAGTGCCAGCGATTGAGTACGCCGGTGCAGAACCGGCAATGCCCATGATGACTGAGTCGAACAGTCCAAGAACGCCGCCACGGAGCCGATGCTCGTGACCGCCTTCGGTCGAGTGAGTGTTGACAGTGTCCGACATGGGCACCTCTTTCGCTATGGGGTTATCACCTTCAATAATTTGCTCGAATGAACCGTCAGAATGTACACGGCAAAGCAAGAAACAACAATTCTTTTCTGTTCCCGCCACTCGCCGGTATTGAAGCGTTAGGGTCACGACACAACTTCGAGAGAAACGTGGTTCCGAAATGAAGGCTGCTGTCTACTACCAAAACGGTGGTCCCGACGTCTTTCGCTACGAAGAGGTCGCTGATCCCGTACCGATGGATCACGAAGTTCTGATTCGTGTTGAGGCCATCAGTATCGAAGGCGGCGACACGCTGAACCGCCTCGGTGGCGACCTACTGAGCACTCCTCACATCGTGGGCTACCAGTGCGCCGGTGTTGTCGTTCAGGCCGGTCCACTGGTGCAGAAGTTCAAGGTCGGCGACCGCGTCGTCACCTCCGGGACGCACGGCTCCCACGCTGAACTGCGCACAGCCGGGGAGGCGTTTTGCTGGGCCGTGCCTGACGATCTAGACCTCCAGATCG
>CALAYR010000007.1 GCA_937894805.1 uncultured Acidimicrobiaceae bacterium
ATACGAGATAAACATCGGTGACTGGAGTTCAGACGTGTGCTCTTCCGATCTAGTACTCAATGTAGGCGAGAGCCGTCTAGGAAGTGCTCGACACCCGCTACTAAAGTTCCGCTATGGAAAGCTCCCGCGTTACGGCCTTGGGGAGCACGGTGTCACCGTCGTGATTACGGCCACACGTCACCGCGCGGGCGACCCCGGAGCCCTCTCCGTCGAACTCGCACAAAAGGTCTGGGTGGCACACCAGGCCGAGATTCAGCAGCGGTTGGGCCGCCCGGCACTGGCCCTGCGTCTCGCTCCACCCGGATCGTTGCGCTATCGCGCGGCCCGACGACTGGTTGGTCGCTCCACGGCGACCTCGCCTTCTCCTTGGCCCTCCACTTGGCCGGCCCGCTTGTCGCCACCGAGCAGTACGGACCATCCGGCACCGCTCGACGGAGTCGTCCTCCTACCCCTCACTGACAGTGCCCCTGGCATCGACGAGAACAACGCCACTGTCGCGGCCACGAAGTCGTTGGCGTGGATCTTCCCCGTGACCGCGCACGATGCCGGCCCGACGCCCCAGGGCCTCGACGCCCTGGTCGCCAGTGCCCCGCACGACGCCGACGTTGTCTACTGCGACGAAGTGGCGCCCGGCTACGAAAACCTCACGCCAAGTGCGCCCGGCCTTCACACCATGCTGAGCTACAACCAACTCGGCCGCTCCGTGCTTATCCGTCGTGAGGCCTGGCTCGAGGCCGGTGGCCTTGACCACACCCTTGGCGCCGAGGCCCTGACCGATCTCCTGCTTCGTCTGGTGGAGCGCGGTGCGACGTTCGCTCGTGCCACAGCGATTCTTTCCTGGCCGCAGCCCCCGGCTCCCGTGGCGCTCGACGCCACCCGGCGGGCCCTGGAGCGTCGGGGCCTTTCCGGCATTGTCACACGTGATGGTGAGCGTCGGGCCCAGTGGCGCATTGCCCTGCCCACACCACTGCCGACGGTCGACATCGTGATTCCCACGCGCGATCGTCTCGACCTCCTCCGCCAGTGCATCGACTCCATTCACACTCGCACCTCGTACGACAACTTCCGCATTGTGGTGCTCGACAATGACTCGAGCGAACCGGCGACCCTCGAGTATCTCAACAGTGGCGCCGTGGCGGTAACGAGATGCCCGGGACCGTTCAACTACGCCAGCATCATTAATCGGGGCGTGGCCGCGAGCACGGCCGACGTGATTGTCACGCTCAATAACGACGTCATCATCACTGACCCGCAGTGGCTCGAGACCCTCGTGGGGTACGCCCTCCTGCCCGACGTCGGCATCGTGGGGCCGCGACTGGTGAATGCCGAGGGTGTGTCTGATCACGACGGCGTCACGATTGCCCCGTACCCCCAGCATCTTCAGCGGGGCGTCAACTACGGCTGGGACGATGACTTTGTGGGGTCCATTCGCGACGTGGCGGCCGTCACCGGCGCCTGCCAGGTCTTCGAGCGTCGCAAGTGGCATGAAGTACACGGCATGGACGAAAGCCTGGCCGTGACCTTTAACGACATTGACGTCTGCCTTCGCATGAATCTGGCCGGGTACGAGACCTTATTCACCCCGTACGTCGAGCTCATTCATATTGGTAAGGCCTCACGAGGCACCACCGAAGCGTTAGATGATCACTACCGATTCATTCAGTACTGGAACATTGGCGGTAGCTTCAACGACCCCTACTGCCCCGCGAGACTCGAACTCGTCGGGCCTCGGTACACCGTTCGCGACTAAGCGGGCAGCCGAACCAGGGCGCTGATGGGCGTCGTGAAACGCTTATGCAGCTGGGCCGCCTCGGACCTCGTTAACGTTTCGCGACGGAGACTCTTGAGCGGGTGCTTGATTCGGTACCGCAGTGGCGGGCGGCGCAGGTTCTTGCGCCCCCAGACCGTGATGTGATGAACGGGCGCGCCGAAGAGCTTGCCGCAGGCCGCGAAGAAGGGGGTGTTGGAGTCACCCGCCGCATACTCCAGGACGTAGACGTGATCGGCGCCGAAGCTGGCCTCGAATCCAGCCACCATCTCGGCGTAGTCGAACCGGTAGACACGTTCCTTAAAGGGGTAGGCCCCGGTGGCGGCGATCATTTCGACGAAGGACTTTCGCGACTCCGACAGGCCGTGCTTGAGGAGTTCCTTGTAGAGACTCTCGACGTACTCGGTCACGGGACGGAGCACGAGCAAGACCTCGACGGCAAAACCGGCCTCCTCGGCCACGTTCTTTATCTGCGCCAAGAGATCGGGGCGGAGATACCAGAACTCGAAGTCTTCCGAACTGAGCAGGACCGAGTTGAGGGTCGTGGCCTGGAGCTCGGCGGCCAGATCGGCCAGTGAGCCCAGCGCCGGGTCGTAGCCGGCGTCCCCGTTGAGTTCCCAGGCAATGTTGTGGTGACCGCCATTGCGGACGTGACCGGCGAAGGGAAAGAGGACTCCCTGGGTCTCGAAGAAGTCGCGGTGGGCCCCCATCATGGTCTGCACCGAGGTCGTACCCGTCTTGTGGGTACCGACGTGAAAAATCAGATGTTTTCCGGGCTGAATAGGCACGGGGTAACGCTAACGCTCCCCGTTGCCTACAACACGGATTGTGCGGTGCGGTGCGGCCAACGCTTCTTTAGGCGCAGCACGTGTTTCTCCGAACCGTGCCAACTGACATAACCCATGGCGGCCGAGAGCACCAGGCTGAGGGCGATGAAGCCAAGCGCACTGATGCGTGAGTTCCGGTAACCCGTCTGAAAGATTCCAAACTCGGCCAGCATCATCTGGATGAGAAAGAAGGCTTCGACCGCAATGGTCCCCAGGTCGACTTGGCCCTCACTCCATATCGCCCAGGGGTCCGTATTTCCGTGGAAGCCACCCAGGGGAAAGCTATGGCTCACGACGACGAGGGCGGCGAAAAAGAATCGAGCCAACGACAGGGAGTTGTGCTGCGCATCAAAACGTTCGTAGAGGGTCCGCGATTCGTTGGAGCGCCATCGGGCAACTACGTCGCTGATGCCGCTTGGTACCGGCACGGACAAACGCTACTCCCGCGAAATCAATGGCCCCCGCTGGGGCGCAGTATCTCGATACTGACCAATTCGACCGATACCGCAGAGGAACGACCTTCGCCTCACGATGGTGAGGGCGCGCTCGTTTCCGTCCGACGAGCGCGGGGCAGCAGCTGGACGATGCGAGCGAGGACCAGGACGGCCAGGCAGGGCCAGATCGGTGTCCAGTAGCGAAAGCTCGGAATGCCACCCAGTGCCGTAGTCAGGATGCTGGCCCCGATGACAAGTGACGCTGCACTCACCAAGCCCCGCGGCAGCCGGACTACCAAGTCGCCTCGGCGGTGTCGCCGAAGGCCGCGCACCCAGACTGGGAGGGAGAGCAGTCCAAAGAGGGCCAAGAACAACTGGGGCACTCGAGTGGTGGCCTCAACGGCTCCGAGCAGGGGCACCGACTCATCGGTCGAGACCACACGGTCGCCCATCCAGTCGACCACGACGTGCTTGGCATCGTCACTCGTACGGAGGTTCAGCCACTG
>CALAYR010000008.1 GCA_937894805.1 uncultured Acidimicrobiaceae bacterium
GCTGATTTCGACCGATGTCTGTGTCCTCGGGGTCCACCTCGACGGCAGCCTCTTTCCGCTCGAGGACCTCGGTTTTAAGGCCGTGGCCTCGGCCGTCTCGGATCTGGCCGCCATGGGTGGCCGCCCCCGTGCGGCCGTCGTCGCCGTCTCCTCACCGCCCGGTACCGACCTTGAAGAACTGCACCGCGGCATCGCCGATGCCGCTTCGATGACGAACTGTCCCATCGTCGGCGGCGACCTCACTCGTTCACGCGATGTTTCCGTCGCTGTCACGGTGATTGGTGAAACGCCGGGGAAGGGATCGGTCCTGCGAACTGATGCTCGACCCGGTGACACAATTTTTGTAACTGGCCCTCTCGGTCGCTCGGCGGCCGGTCTTCGTCTACGCCGTGAAGGTGCTCCGCTCGATCATCCTTTAGTCGTGGCGCACCGCCGACCTTGGCCCCGACTCGAAGAAGGGTTGGCCGCTCGTCACGCTGGGGTGAACGCCATGATGGATCTCTCCGATGGGCTGGGTCTCGACTTCAACCGTCTGGCCGACGCCTCGCGCGTCGGATTCGTTCTCACTGACCTGCCGATTGCCGAAGGCTGCACGGAGTACGAGGCGATCGGGGGAGGCGAGGACTACGAGCTGGTGATGACCACGGCCGATCCCGACCGTTTGATCGATACCTACTTGCGTCGAGGGCTCCGCGCACCGATTGCCATCGGATTGGTCGTCCGGCACGTGAACGTACGAACGCTTCGAGGGGAACCGTTACCTCGTGCCGGCTGGCAACACGAGCTCTAACGATGCGGCTTAGGCCGAGTAGGTGCTGCGGACTGGCTTGGTGACCTTGCCGGAGCGCAGGCAGCCAGTGCAGACATTCACGCGGGTGCGTGATCCGTTGACAACGGCACGAACGCGCTGAATGTTTGGGTTCCAACGGCGCTTGGTGCGACGGTGGGAGTGGGAAACGTTCATACCGAAGTTGGGCTTCTTGCCGCAAAGTTCGCAAACTGAGGCCATGATGTTCGTTCTCCTAGAAAGTCTGAGGTCGGGGTAGGTCCAACACCCACCGCAATACCGAGATTCGATTGTAGCATTTCCCCCAATGGCCAATCTCACGACCCTGACGGCTGCTGACCTCCACCAGGTCATCACTACCTTCGCAGACCTCCTCCGTTCGCACAAAGAGGTCATAAACCGCCTAAATGTCTACCCCGTCCCCGACGGCGACACGGGCACGAATATGACTCTGACCATCGAGTCGGTGGTCGCCGAGCTCTCAGAACTGGCCCCCAACCCCGATATGGCCGCGGTCTGCAAAGCCGTTTCGCACGGATCGCTGATGGGCGCCCGAGGTAACTCGGGGGTCATTTTGTCTCAGCTCCTGCGAGGTCTGATGGAGAAGTTGCGCGACAGTGACGCAATCGAGCCGACCGCTTTGGCCGATGCACTGACGCACGCCGACATCTTGGCCCGCCAGGCCGTGGTTCGTCCGATTGAGGGAACGATCCTGTCCGTCGCTCGCGCCGCCGCTGTTGGGGCCTCGAGTGCGACGGGATCGATGGAGAACTTGGTGCGCTCCTCTCGAGGTGCCGCTGCGGCCGCATTGGCCTACACCCCCGAACAGCTCCCCGTCCTAAAGCAGGCCGGCGTGGTCGACTCCGGTGGCACGGGCCTGCTCTTGCTACTCGACGCCTTTACCCACGTCGTTACCGGCGACCCGTTGCCGATTGCCCCGGAGCTCGACACCATTGAGGTGCACGCCCAAGAGCCGAGCAAGGAGCACGGCGAAGGCGGCATTGCTGACCTGCGCTACGAAGTGATGTACCTCCTCGACGCCGAGGACGCCAAGATGTCGGCCTTCAGGGAAGTGTGGGCCGGAATTGGTGACTCGATTGTCATCGTGGGTGGCGAAGGTCTCTACAACTGTCATATTCACACCGACAACATCGGCGCCGCGATCGAGGCGGCACTCGATGCCGGACGACCCCGTCAGATTCGCATCACGGACCTACTCGATGAAGTAGTCGAGGAGAAGTGGGTGCGCGAGGGTCGAGCCGAACACGAAGATGATGTCTCCGACGAGCCGGCCCCGCCGACGGCGATTGTGGCCGTCGTGGTGGGCGAGGGCGTCGCCCGCATCTTCCGCTCCCTCGGCGTGCGGACTCTCGTCAAGGGCGGTCAGTCCATGAACCCGAGCACGGCTGAGTTGGTCGAAGCGGCCAAGTCGACGGGATCGGCCGAAGTGGTCATTCTGCCGAACAACAAGAACATCCGCCCCGTTGCCGAACAGGTGGGGGCACTGGTGGACTTCCCGGTAACCGTCGTGCCGACCAACTCCATCGTGGAGGGTTTCGCCGCGTTGATCGCATACGACCCGAGTGCCTCGGCTGCGGAAAACGCCAAAGAGATGTCCGACGCCGCCTCGCGCGTTATCGCCGCTGAAATTACTCAGGCCGTTCGTGACACCACAACCGACGCCGGTGAGGTTCACGTTGGCGACTGGATTGGGCTCACTGGCAAGGGTGTTGTTTCGATTGCCGAGTCGGTCTCGTCGGCCGCTAACCGCCTCTTTGAAAAGTTGATGACCCCCGAACACGAGCTCATCACCATCATCGAGGGCGAGGGCGCCACGCAGGCCAACACCCGTCGTATCACCGAGTTCTTGCACGAGAAGTATCCGGATGTTGAAGTGGAGACCCACCCCGGTGGCCAGCCGCTCTATCCGTATCTCTTCGGCATCGAGTAGTGACGACCACGGGTCCCCGTCCTCTACGGCGACTCGCGGACATTGCGGTCAGCGAACTTCGTCACGTCAGCGAGAAGCGCGCCACGGCCCTCGCGCAGATGGGCATTGAAACGGTCTTTGATCTCATCACGACCTACCCCCGCCGGTATGTCGATCGCACCCGCCAGGTCGACCTCAGCGATTTGAATGTGGGCGAAGAAATTGCCATCTTCGCCGAAGTGTCCAAGATCACCTCGCGCCGCGCTCAAAGTGGCAAGGCCATGGTCGAGGCCACCGTTAGTGACGGCACTGACACCATCAAAATTGTCTTTTTCAATCAGGTCTGGCGCGAGCGCCAACTGTCATCCGGGACCCAAGCGATGTTCTTCGGCAAGGTCACCGAATATCGCGGCGCGCGCCAGATGACTAATCCCGTCGTCGATGTCATCGTCGGTGCTTCTGGCGTAGAGCGCGACCCCAGTCGAGTCGGTCGCGTTGTGCCGATCTACCCCGCCTCGGGCAAGGCCGGGTTTACGAGTTGGGAAATTGGCGGCTTCGTCGAAGAGTCCCTGCGTCGAGCGGGAGAGCTCTCTGATCCTCTCGATGAACTCCTGCGCCAACGTAACGATTTGGTCACGCGCTCCGTGGCCTTCACCGGCATTCACGCCCCGAGCGATCTCGCCGACGTCCCACCGGCCCGCCGACGCCTGGTCTTTGATGAGTTCCTACGACTCCAGCTGCTTCTCGCCTTGCGCCGTTCACGAATTGAACGCGAGGCCCTCGGGATTCAGCACGCGATTTCGCCGGCCGATCTCGATATTCCGCCCGGAGGCTTGAGTGATGATTCGCACCCCCTGGTGCACCGGTTCTTAGCGGGACACCGCTTTGAGTTAACTGGCGCC
The DNA here is from genome assembly GCA_937894805.1 of uncultured Acidimicrobiaceae bacterium. GTDB lineage: Bacteria > Actinomycetota > Acidimicrobiia > Acidimicrobiales > RAAP-2 > RAAP-2. The sequence continues at coordinate 3,620 of CALAYR010000008.1, forward strand.
CAACGAAGAGCGCTAACCGCAATCTTCACCGATCTGGCCTCACCGCGTCCGATGCATCGCCTTCTCCAGGGTGACGTTGGTTCCGGCAAGACGGTGGTGGCCCTCACTGCGATGTTGGCCGTTGTTGACGGGGGACACCAAGCCGCCCTGATGGCGCCGACTGAGGTCCTCGCCGAGCAGCACGTCGCATCGTTGCGGGCCGACCTCGAAGGCCTCACCATTGCCGACCCCCGTGTCCTCGGTGGTGTTCGGCCCGTCAACGTCCAGCTACTGGCCGGCAAGCTCAAGGCGCCGGAACGGCGAAGGGCCATTGAGTCCATCAGTCGAGGTGACGTCGACATTGTCGTTGGCACTCACGCCCTCATCACCGACGACGTGAAGTTCCGTTCGCTCGGGCTGGTTGTCATTGACGAGCAACACCGCTTCGGTGTCGAGCAACGCTCGGCGCTGCGAGACAAGGGGCGAGAGTCCTCGGGCGCCCTGCGGGACCCCGACCTCCTCGTGATGACGGCTACCCCCATCCCACGTACCGCGGCGCTGGTCCTCTTTGGTGACCTCGACTCCACCATCTTGGATGAACTCCCAAGTGGCCGGCGACCGATCACGACGGCGTGGGCCAAGAGTGCCGATGACGAAGCGGTGGCGTGGGCGAAAGTGCGTAGCGAAGTCGCCGCCGGACATCGAGCCTTCGTTGTCTGCCCCCTCGTCGAGGGTTCCGAAAAGATTGAGGCGGCCAGTGCGGTGGCGGAGCGCGATCGACTGGCCAGTCATGAGCTTAGCGGTCTCAACGTGGGTCTCCTCCACGGGCAGATGAAGGACGTCGAGAAAGAAATGACGATGGAGCGTTTCCGTCGAGGTGATCTCGACGTGTTGGTCGCCACCACTGTGATTGAAGTGGGCGTTGATATTCCCGAAGCGACCGTCATGATTATTGAAGACGCCTGGCGATTCGGTATTGCCCAACTCCATCAGTTACGTGGTCGCGTCGGACGAAGTTCGCTTGAGAGCTTCTGCTACCTCTTTGGAGAGCCGAGTACTCCCGATGGGACGACGCGTCTCGAAGCCTTGGTGGCTTCGCACGACGGTTTCTATCTCGCCGAAGTCGACCTTGAACTACGAGGCGAAGGCACACTGTTGGGAGCCCGCCAGCGGGGACGCAGCGACTTGAAGCTCGCGTCACTGGCTCGCGACGGTGAACTACTCACACTGGCTCGCGACGTGGCCAATCAATTGGTTGAGTCGAGCGTGAACTTGGCCGACTTCCCAGAACTGGTCGAAGAGCTCCGACTCTTCATTGACGAAGAAGAAGCGGCCTTCCTCTTTAAGTCCTAGAGCGCTATGTCGCCTTGGCGGCGCAACGTCCGCTCGACTAGTGCAACAGACTCACCCGGTTCGGTATTGCCTCAAACCGACTCAAGTTCGAAGCCGCTCGTCGAACTCGGCCTGTTCTTGGCCGCTCTCGGATCAGTGGGCTACTTCGCCGGCGCCGTACTGCTCGGGAAATGCGATATTGACGGTGATCGAACTTCTACGATTGAGTGATGCCCGAAGAAGCGGCTCGAGCGCGCGTCGCTAATCAACGAGCGGTCACTGACGCCAAGATTGAAGAGGCCGCGCTCCGTCTGCTGGCGACTGTCGGCACGGACGGTTTGACGTTGCCGGCGATTGCCAAAGAATCAGGTATGACGACTGGACCGGTCTATGCCCGCTACGGGGGCGTCGACGACGTTCTCGTCGTGCTCTGGGATCTCTACCTGCACGAGGAGCTCGTTCGGATCCTCACTCTTCAAATCACCTGGGTGAACTCCGACCAAACACTGCCCGACTCACTGCGGCAGTTGCTGGAGGCACCAGGAACCAAAGCCAATGCCGTCGTGGAACTAATGGCCACGATGCGTCGCTACCCATTCGCCTACTCCACAATTCAGCCCCAGATTGACCAGATTTTTACAAGCATCGCACTAACGCACGCTGACATTCCACGGGCGGTGGTGCATATGCAGCTCGGGTTCGTCCTCGGGGCAATTTTTGCAAAACCAATCTTTGCCTCAAGCTTCGCCACGAGCCTCGCCGAGTCGGCTCACCACCTTCAGCTTTTGTCTCGGCGGCGCGAGGGTTGGGATGCAACTTCAGAAATCAATGACGTCACCCCTGTTGCGATTCCAGCGAGGGCAGACGTTGGACCAGTACGTCAAGCATTTCTCAATGGAGCGCTCGAAATCATCGCCATCACGGGAGTGGAGGGTGCATCCGCTCAGCGGATTGCCCGTGCCGCCGGTTACGGATTCAGTACGGCGTATAGCTACTTCAAAAGCAAGGAGGAACTGGCGGAAGAGGCCATCCAGATGGTGATGACCCAGCTTTTGACTCTCGATCGTGACAGCGACTCCATCCAAGATCATGATGAATACATCCGCCGCATTACTGCGTTTGTACGCGGAGGGCTCAGCGAAGAAGGACGCCTTGTCCGACAACTTCGAGTGGAGTGCGTGGTAGCGGCGCGTCATTCAGTACGCATTCGCCAATTCGCCCAAAGTCGCTTCAACGAAGTCTTGGTGCATGCGTTGCATCGGAACTCCGGACGTCGTGACGGTGAGTTCTCCATGGTGGCGACGTGGGCCGTTGTCGCCACCCATAACTTCGCCTTTCCACTCGTTGCGGGCTGCACGCGATATCTCGACGGCATTGACTGGACCCCGATGGCGGAACAGCTCTATCTCGTGCGCAACAACTTCAAGGCGTAACGGGGAAACAGTCCGCGTCGTCGTTGACGTGACCTAGCCTGATGGCGTGCGAGTTATCGGAGGATCGGCCCGCGGCCGACAACTAAAAGCCAAATTGCCCCCTACGGTGCGTCCGACGACCGATATGGCCCGTGAGGCCATTTTCTCCATGGTCGAGTCGCGAGGTGGCGTTGAAGGGCTCGTGGTGGCCGACCTCTACTGCGGCTCTGGTGCGATGGGTATCGAGGCGATGAGTCGTGGAGCCGTCGCGTGCTACTTCGTGGACTCCGACGGCGCCTGCCTAGCGGCGGCCAAGACCAACTGGGAGGCGCTCAACTTGCCCGGCACGGTGCACTTCGTCAAGGCTAACTTGCCGAGGTGGGCGATGCCGGCCGAAGTGGGTGTTGTCTTTGCCGACCCGCCCTACGGCCCCCTCGACGTTGACGCCCTGCTGGGCGGCTCCAATGCCGAAATGGCCATTATCGAAAATGACCGCTTTGCTCCAGCCCCCGCCGGCTGGACAGTCCAAAAAGAGAAGCGATACGGCACTACGCTCGTCACAGTGTTAGTGGCAGATGGAGAGGATGCATCGTGACGGTTGGTTTGATACCCGGGTCCTTTGACCCTTTCCACAACGGTCACCTCGAGGTCGTCGAGCGGGCCTCGCGCATCTTTGATGAAATCGTCGTTGCGGCCATTCGCAATCCCCAAAAGTCCCAGGGATTCTTCGACCTCGAAGAGCGCCGGGAAATGATCTCGGAGTCCTGCGCGCACATCAAGAACGTCCGCATTGTCTCGATTGCCACCCTCCTCGTTAACGTGGCCCGCGACGTCAACGCCACGGCCATTGTTAAGGGGCTGCGAGCCGTCTCGGACTTTGAGAGCGAGCTCCAGATGGCCCAAATGAATCGCTCACTCTCGGGGGTCGAAACTCTCTTTATTCCCACGAGCTCGAGTCACTCCTTCATCGCATCCAAGCTGCTGCGGGAGGTCGCTCGTTTCGGCGGCGACGTGAGCCCGTTTGTTCCCGGACCTGTCGTGGAACGCTTTAAGGTTCGATTTGGGGAGGAAACCCTATGAGCAAGTTTCTAGGATTCGACTACGAAGGCGATGAGGCGGGCGACGAAGTGCCGATGTTTGTCAGCTCGTCACCGACGGCCTCGTTCGACCAAGTTCTCGAAGCACTCCTAGGCGAACTTGAGGGTTCGTCGAAGATCCCATTCTCTTCAACGGTGATGATTCAGCGTGAAGTGGTCGTGGAGCTCATTGCCGAGCTGCGCGCAGCGCTGCCCGAGGAGCTTCGGCGGGCCGATCGGATTAACCGTGATCGCGACGCCATCTTGCAAGCGGCCGAAGACTCTAAGAATCAGATGTTGGCTACAGCCCGACGAGAGTCCAACGCCTTGGTGGAGAAGCAGACCATCGTGGAGCGCTCCAAGGAGCGGGCTCGCGAGATCATGGCCGATGCGGAAGCCAAAATTCGTACCCGTACCAATCAGGCCAATGAGTACATCCAGGGTGAGCTCGCCAAGTACGACAACTACTTGACCAAGATGCACGGGATGACGTTGGCGCAGCGCGAGAAGTTGCGCTCTGATCCCAACCCCTTTGATGTGGAGTACCTCGAAGATCGCGCCCCCGTGACGAGTTTCACTACGGCATCGATGAACGACACTGATCTCAGTTCGACGTTCTCAGCCCCCGATTCATCGTCAACGTCGTTCTACGATCCAGACGACCTCTAGGCCATGTCTTCTCCTTACCTGGTTCCCGTTGCGGGCATCATGCGCAACATCCCGGCCACGATGGAAGTGAACTTCGTAGCCCTGTTCGACGAGCCCCACGAGTTCGAGCCGCGGGGTGCGGGGGAGTCCGATATCGCCAGCGAGGCCGAGGTGGCTGTTGCCGGCCGGCTGGAGTCATTTAGTGGTGGCATTCGCATGCGCGGGGTAGTCCGGGCACCGTGGACCGGCATGTGCCGTCGCTGCTCATCGGTCGTTGAGGGCATTCTCGAAATACCTGTCGACGAGCGCTACACCGAAAAAGAGGGCGAAGACGAAGAGGCCTATTTTTTCATCGACGATACGGTCGATTTGAGCCATTTGGTCCACGACGCCGTTTTTTTGGAGCTCCCGATTGCCCCCCTCTGCCGGGAGGAGTGCCAGGGCCTCTGCACCATCTGTGGAACTGACCGAAATTTAAGCCCCTGTAGTTGCCAAACGGCAGTCGACCCGCGCTGGGCTATGCTGTCAGAACTTCGTTTCGACGACGATACGTCGGCGGAAAGCAACTAAGCAACGGCGAGTTTGGCTCGCCGCGACGAAAGAGAAGAACGATGCCAGTACCTAAGAGAAAAACATCAAAGGCCCGCTCGCGAGCCCGCCGTGCCTCGAACTGGCGCCTCGAGCTTCCCAGCCGCAGTACCTGCCCTCAGTGCTCCGTTGCCAAACTGCCCCACGTGGTGTGCCCACAGTGCGGTTGGTACAAGGGTCGTGTGGCCATAGAGGTCAACTGAGTTGGCTCTGCCCCTAGCCCTGGATGCTCTGGGCGGGGATCACTCGCCGCATGAGATTGTGGCGGGCGCCCGACGCGCTGTCGACGAACTCGGTCTGGACGTCATTCTCGTCGGCCCTCCGGAATTAATTGGCGACCCCATGGGCCTTGAGGTATACCCCTGCACGGAAGTAATCGGCATGGACGAAGACCCGGCTAACGGCGTTCGCAAGAAGAAGGACTCGTCGCTGGTTCGCGCCGCCGAACTTGTTCGCGACGGTAAGGCGTCAGCCATGGTTTCGGCCGGCAATACCGGCGCCACTATGGCCGCAGCCCTTCTGCGTATGGGCCGACTTCCCGGTGTAGTTCGCCCCTGTATTGCCACGCCACTCCCAAATCCCGGCCGTGCCCCGACCGTCATGGTGGACGCTGGCGCCAATGCCGAATGCACCCCCGAGATGCTGGTGCAGTTTGCGCAGATGGCTAGCGCCTTCTCGCGTACGCGCTTTGGTATCGCCGAACCCAAGGTGGCCCTGCTCTCTATTGGTGAAGAGTCGACGAAGGGGACCCCTCTCGTCAAAGAGACCCACCAGCTCCTCGCCGCACTGCAAGGGTTGAACTTTGTAGGCAACGTTGAGGGTCGAGACCTCATTCCCTCGCCAGTCGACGTCGTCGTGACTGACGGTTTCACTGGCAATGTGGCCCTTAAGACCCTCGAAGGGTCTCTGAAGTTCATTCTTGGCAAGCTGCTCGAAGTGATTGGCACTGATGAGATCACCAAGGAAGCTGGCAACGCCCTTTTCCCGTATCTCCTGCCGCTCGTTGGCGACCTCAGCCCAGAGACTCAGGGCGGCGCCATGCTGCTCGGCCTCGACGGCATCTGCATCATCAGCCATGGTTCCTCGAACGCCACGGCCATCATGAATGCGCTGCGCGTGGGGGCTGAAATGGCTGACGCGGGAATCGTTGAGACGCTGCGCACCACGATTCGCCCTATTTCATAAGGGAAACCAAGATTTTGGGCTACGACTTCGTAGTATGGGAACACCGGTACGCAAAGGAGCTCATATGTCCGCCGAAACCAATAACAATCAGCCCTTTACCCGGGACGAGATTTTGAGCATTATTCAGGTTCAGCTCGGTGAAATTCTGGAAAAGGACGGCTCGTCTATTGGACTTGACGCCACGTTTGAGGCCCTCGGTGCCGACTCATTAGCCCTGATCGAACTAGTTGAAGCCCTCGAAGACGAGCTCTCCGAGCGCGCGGCGGGCTTTCACATTGATGACGAGGACCTTGAAGATCTCAAGTCCGTTGGAGATGCCGTCGACTACGTCGCCGCCAAGCTCCAGGTCGCCTAGGGAGTTCGTGGTCGTCCTGACCTCAGCACTCGCTGCGCTGGCCCAACGCCTTGGCCTTGATGAAGTCAGCCCCTCTTTCCAGAGGGCTTTGACCCATTCGAGTTACGCCTCTGAACACGACGAGGCCTCCAACGAGCGGATGGAGTTTCTCGGAGACGCAGTTGTCAACCTCGCTATCGCCGACGCCATCGTGCGTGACTACCCCGAACTTGATGAGGGCACCGGCTCATTGGCTCGCAGTCGTGTCGTGAATGAACCAACGTTGGCACGCGTGGCCGAATCACTGGGAGTGCCTGAGGTGATGCGTCTGGGTAATGGTGAGCGAAAGAGTGGTGGCGCCACACGGCCTTCTCTGTTGGCCGACGCCTTTGAGGCATTAATCGCCGCCACGTACCTCGACTGCGGAGCCGAACGGGCTATCGCGGTGGCCCAAGAGCTACTCCGGGACGAGTTGGCCGCTGCGGTCCTCTCGCCCCACTCGGCTGACCCTAAGAGTCAGCTACGCCACTGGGCCGAAGTCGGTGGCCGTGGTCTGCCGGTGTACGAAGTCGTCGGGAGTGGCCCAGACCACGACCCGACCTTTACAGCCGTAGTCAAGATCGATGGAGTCGTACGCGGCACCGCAACGGGACGTTCAAAGAAGGTGGCCGAAGCTTCGGCCGCCCTCATAGCGTGGGAGGGGCGCGAAAATGCCTGAATTACCGGAGATTGAAGCCATACGAGTAGTGCTAGCCAAGGAGCTGGTCGGTAAAAAGATCAAGTCCATCGCCATCACTAACGGCAAGCTGGTGGGGCGCCATAAGACGGCCAAGGAGTTCCGAGCTCACTTGGAGGGTCACGCCATCAAGGGGGTCACTCGCTTGGGTCGCAATCTTTTGATTGCCCTTGATGATGCGGCCACTCTCGTTATCGATCCCGGTCCGACCGGTCAACTGCTTCGAGCGAAAGGACCCAAGGACGCCAAGCCCAAGCACACGCAGGCCGTCTTTACTTTTTCGCAAGGGCCCGAACTTCGTTTCGTCGACGCCAACGACTCCAGTGAGATGTACGCCTCGGTGAAGCCGGCCGAAGGTGATGTGACTGTGCTGAATAAGTTCGTCGATCGCCTCGCGCTCTCCGAAGATGGCAAGGTCATTCGTCGCATCATTCCCGAACTGGCCACCGTCGGGCTCGACCCAGTCATCGACCAGTTCGGATGGGACCGTCTAGGGATCGTGCTCCAAGTGGCCAAGCAGCCCATCCAGACCGTACTGAAAGACCAGCGTCTAATTTCCGGCCTCGGCGACGTCTACGCCGCAGAGACTCTCTTCACTGCCGGAGTGCGCGAGGATCGATCGTCGGAGACCCTGACGTCGGTGGAGACCCGTCGACTCCACCGGGCTCTGATCGAGGTCATCTCCGAAGGTTTGAAATTGGGCGGCACCACAGTGGAGCCCGAGAATTGGGTCGACCCTGATGGCAAGGGTGGTGGCTATCAATCGCACCTCCAAGTCTTCGGTCGAGAAGGGGAGCCCTGCACCCAGTGTCGAACGAAAATTCAACGTTCGGAGACCTCGGAATACCTCTCGTTTTACTGCGCCCGCTGTCAGGCGTAGATTTAGAGGTGGTCGTATGTCGGACGATCACCTTCAGGTAGTTCTCACGTAAAGATTGGTAGCGTCGTCCGATGTTTTTGAAGCGCCTCACAATGAAGGGTTTTAAGTCCTTCGCCGACGCCACCACGCTGGAATTCGAACAGGGCGTTACCGCCGTGGTCGGACCTAACGGGTCTGGCAAGTCCAACGTCGTCGACGCCGTCGCCTGGGTCCTCGGTGCCCAGAGCGCTCGAGCGCTGCGTTCCGGAAAAATGGAAGACGTCATTTTCGCCGGTACGGCCAATCGTCCGGCGCTCGGTCGTGCCGAAGTAACCCTGACGCTCGACAACGCCGACGGACGGCTCCCCATTGACGGCGCGGAAGTCACCATCTCACGAACACTCTTTCGCAACGGTGACAGCGAGTACGCCATTAATGGCACCACGTGTCGACTACTCGACATCCAAGAACTACTCAGCGACTCGGGCGTTGGCCGTCAGCAACACATGATTATCGGACAGGGTCAACTCGACTCGGTCCTCAACTCGCGCAGTGAAGACCGCCGTGCCGTTATCGAAGAGGCCGCCGGTGTCTTGAAGCACCGCCGCCGTAAGGAACGGGCCGAGCGTCGCTTGAGTCAGACCCAGGAGAATCTGGAGCGCCTCGGCGACCTGGTTCGCGAAGTTCGCCGTCAGATGCGCCCGCTGGAGCGCCAGGCCGCCGCCGCGCGCAACTTTGCCGATGTCGACTCCGAACTTCGCAATGTTCGCCGTGCCCTCTACTCCGATCGCCTTCGTGCATTCGAGGCGCGACGGGGCGAACTCGACACCGTGCTGCGCACCTCCGATGGTCAGGGTCGCGAACTTCGTAATGAACTCGTGCGCCTCGACGCCCAGGCGTCGGCCGCCGCCGCCGAAGTGGCATCGCGTCGCGAAGAGCACTTGGCTTCGACGTTGGGTCAGCTTCAAGGTCTGGCCGAACGAGTTCGCGGAACACTGGGGCTGATTAACGAACGTCGCC
>CALAYR010000009.1 GCA_937894805.1 uncultured Acidimicrobiaceae bacterium
TCGTCGAAGGTTGTCTCGCAGCGAGTGAAGCGTACGAAGGAATCGTGATTACCTATGTTCTGATTGTCGCGGCGACCCTCGTAGTTGCCGTGATTATCGGGCGTGTCGTTGTTCGACGACGATCGTCACGAGTACTCAACGCACCAGCGCCCCCGCCACTGCCCTCGATATTGGTCGAGGAGGCCACCGCTCGTCCCGACCTCGTCGCCGTTGACGACTCGCTTTCGGGACGGCTCGGGGCCAGTCGAGGAGTATTTGATCGAGTGCGGTCGAGCAGTGGCCGGGGCTCACTCACGTCGGAGCAGATTGAGCTAGTTGAAGAAGTGCTCTTGCGAAGTGACGTGGGCGTTACGACGACGCAGCAGATTCTGAGTCACCTCAAGACCCACGGGGCACCGGACGGCCTTGTTGGGGCTCTTCGGTCCCAACTCCTTGCGCTCCTTGAAGCCGGCGACCGCACACTCAACGCGTCGGCCGATGCTGACCGTGTGGCCGTGTGGCTTTTTGTCGGCGTCAACGGCGTCGGTAAGACCACGACTATTGGCAAGGTGGCGGCGAGTCAAGTTTCCAGTGGCCGATCAGTCGTGCTTGCCGCCGGCGACACCTTCCGTGCCGCTGCCGCCGACCAACTCACAATGTGGGCCGAGCGAACCGGGGCCGACATTGTCCGCGGGGCCGAGGGGTCAGATCCCGGGGCCGTTATTCACGACGCCATTGGTCGTGCTCACGCTCGTGGCGCCAACCTGGTCTTGGCCGACACGGCTGGCCGCCGCCACACCAGCACGAATCTGTTGGACGAGCTCAGCAAAGTCCGCCGCGTGGCCGATCGGGCTCCCGGTCAGGTCCTTGAAACCATTCTCGTCCTAGACGCCACCACCGGACAGAACGCCGTGAGTCAGGCTCGCGAATTCCTGGCCGCCGCCAATGTGACTGGACTAGCTCTCACCAAATTGGACGGAACGGCCCGCGGGGGAATCGTGGTGGCTCTGGCCCAAGAATTCGGCCTTCCGGTCAAATTGGTCGGGGTGGGTGAGGGGGTCACTGACCTGCGCCCCTTCGACCCCGTGGAGTTCGTCGACGCCCTCCTCGAGGCCTAACGGTAGATTTCAAAGACCATGTTTGACGCACTCTCAGACCGTCTCGAGCGAATCGGGCAGAACCTCCGTTCGCGGGGCCGTCTTTCGCCGGCCGATCTCGACTCGGCATTAGGGGAAGTTCGCACCGCCCTCCTTGAAGCTGACGTTGAGCTCAGTGTTGTTCGAGCCTTCATCGAGGCCGTAAAGGCTCGTCTCGATGGCGTCGCCCTCAGTCAGAGTCTCTCGCCCGGCCAGCAGGTCATCAAAGCCGTACACGAGCAACTCATCAAAGTGCTCGGCGGGACCAGCCTCAAGGTCACTTACGCGACTCACCCGCCGACCGTCATTCTCTTGGCCGGTCTGCAAGGTGCCGGTAAGACGACCACGGCCGCGAAGTTGGCCCGCTGGTTCAAACAGCAGGGTCGCCAGCCCTATCTGATCGCCGCCGACCTTCAGCGGCCGGCCGCCGTCGAGCAGCTCCGTGTTCTCGGTAGCCAGATTGGCGTGGATGTCTTTAGTGCGCCGACTGATCCGGTCTCGGTTGCCCGTGACGGACTGGCCGAAGCAACGCGCATCGGTCGCGACGTGGTCATCATCGACACCGCCGGTCGCCTCTCCATCGACGAAGCCCTCATGGCGGAAGTGAAGGCCGTCAGCGGCGCTACGACTCCTCACTACACCTTCCTCGTGATTGACGCCATGACGGGACAGGATGCCGTGCAGACGGCGCGAGCCTTCCACGACACCCTGGAACTCAGCGGTCTGATTGTGACCAAGCTCGACTACGACGCACGCGGTGGAGCCGTCTTGAGTGCCCGTGGTGTGGTTGGTCGACCAGTCGTCTTTGCCTCCGACGGCGAGAAGCTCGAAAACTTCGATCTCTTCCACCCCGACCGGATGGCCTCGCGCATCTTGGGCATGGGCGACATCATGACGCTGATTGAAGAGGCCGAGCGCACCATGGACAAGGATGTCGTCGCCGACGCCGCCGGTCGCATGATGTCGGGCCAGTTCACGTTGGATGACTTCTTGAGTCAACTCAACCAGGTCCGCAAGATGGGCTCGCTCGGTGGTCTCATGAAGATGATGCCCGGGATGACGAAAGACATTCGCAAGGCGGCCGACAATATCGACGATCGTGATCTCAATCGGGTCGAAGCGATCATCAAGTCCATGACGAAGGCCGAGCGGACCAACCCCACGATTATCGATGGCTCACGGCGAACGAGGATCGCCAAGGGTTCCGGTACCAATGTCGCGGCCGTCAATCAACTTTTGAATCAGTTCAAAGAGATGCAGAAAATGATGAAGCAGATGGCCGGTGGCGGGGCTCTACCGGGCCCCCTCGCCAAATTGGCCCCCATGGCGGCGCGCGCTCAAGCGAGCGGCCAACTCCCTAGTGGTTTGGGGGGATTGGGCGGTCCGGCCCCCTTTGTAAGCCCCGCTAAGGGTGGCAGCAAGAAGAAAAAGAAGGGCGGGAGAGTGACCCCTCCCAAAAACCGGTAGGATAGTCATTCGGTGTAGCGCCCTTGGCCTACACATCCGTTTTGTTTGAAGGGAATCGTTGTGGCAGTCAAGCTCCGTTTGGTGCGTATGGGT
>CALAYR010000010.1 GCA_937894805.1 uncultured Acidimicrobiaceae bacterium
CGACCTGGTCTTTTGCCACCGTCCCGATGCCAACACCCCCATTGAAGAGACCGTCTGGGCCATGAGCGACATGATCAGCCAGGGCAAGGCTCTCTACTGGGGTACTTCTGAGTGGAGTGCCGATGAGATCCGCGCCGCGTGGAACATCGCCGACAAGCACCACTTGCACAAGCCCGTTATGGAGCAGCCGCAGTACAACATCTTCTGGCGTGACCGCGTCGAGAAGGAGTACAAGCGCCTCTACGAAGACATCGGCCTTGGCACCACCATCTGGTCACCACTGGCCTCCGGCCTCTTGACCGGTAAGTACCTCAACGGCGTGCCGGAAGGTAGTCGCGCCACGTTGCCCGGGTACGAATGGCTTCGCTCGATGTTGACTGACGAAAAGCGCAACGGCAAGGTGGCCGAACTGAAGGTCATCGCCGACGAACTCGGCATCACCTTGAGCCAGCTCTCGTTGGCCTGGTGTGCCAAGAACCCCAATGTCTCCACCGTTATCACCGGCGCCTCAAACGCCGATCAGGTGCGCGAGAACATGACGGCGTTGGACGCCATGCCTCTCTTGACCAAAGAGATCATGGACCGCATCGACATCATCAGCTTGTTCTAAAACAGCCGTTCAAAATGCCGCCTCGGGAAACCGGGGCGGCATTTTGCTATTCGCAGCCGAGGCCGTCGTGGTCACCGTCTCGATACCAGGCGTACTCGGGATCTTTTCCCTGGACGTAGGGGCCGTAGCCGGCCGCCTTGGCGGCCGCACAGGTGGCGAATCGTGGGTCAAGAGCACCACCACCGCCACCGAGCGAAGTGCTCGCGTGGGAAGTAGTCGTAGTAGTTACGCTCGCCTTTACGGGCCGCAGCTCGGCCGGTGCGGGGTACGGCAGACCACCAACGGGGATGCGACGGAGTGGGCAGGTGCTCAAGATGCGCTGCATGGCTGCCTTCTCGGGTGGCACAACCCAAAGGCCGTACTTCTTCTTTACCGCGATCTGGCGGGCTACGTAGGAGCAGCGATAACTCGCCACGGGTGGTAGCCATGACGCGGCATTCGAATCACTCTTTTGTCGGTTCTGACTCGGGTCAACGGCTAAGAGATTGAGGGGATCAGTCGCGATCCTCAAACGAATGGCAGCCGACTCATACTGAATGCCCGTGGCCCATGCGTTGCCGAGGGCGACCACGTGGTCGATGTCTAATCCTTGGCTGTAGAGACCACCACGCACAAAGTGAATCACGTGGTTGGTGTAGACATCAGTAACCGTGGCACTGGTGACCGTGCACCCATTCGTGCGCACCGCTCGCTGCAGACTGGCCCGCCAGAGGGCATCGTCACGCTGACTGCAACCGTTGTGGTCGGTATCGGACCACGTGATTCCAAACATTCCGCGGGAGTAGCCCGTCATCGGCGCCCAACCCTTAACCGGAAGTGAGGCGAGAGCTGTCGTAGCCAGCGGGCCTACCCCTGAATTCACTCCGTAGTCGACGACAACTGTGGCGGCGCGACCAACATGCATGGGCACGGTGATTGCCGCCAATGTCAAGACTGTTACCGAGGCAAGGCTGAGGCGACGAAGCATCTGCATAACGTGAACCTTAGAAGACAGGTATGACTGTTACGAGGTCTAAGGCATATCGACTCGCAATTGAGTGTGTCGCCTCAGTCGGGTAACTCATGAGAGAAATGGCCCGATTCCGAGAAGGCCCGTAGTTTTCGTACCGAGGCGGCGGCGTACTTCGGCAACATCGCCTTAAATTCGGCCGTCACCCAACCCGCAACTTCGGTGAGGAGCACCACATTGCGGTGGGCCACCAGCCATTCAAATTCATCAGTCGTGACCGACGGCAGTTCCGTGACGGAACCGTACCCTTCGCGAAGTGCCGATTCGTGCTCCTCATTATCGCGGAGGTAGTACGTGGCGACCGCCAAGTCCTGAACGGGTAGCCCGACGCCGCAATCATCAAAATCCAAAATGGCTAATCGACCGCGACACCACTTCATATTGCCCGTGTGCAGATCAGCGTGAATCAACTGGCCCTCGTTGCCCTGCCAGACACGATTGATAACTGTTGTGGACAGTTCCAGCATCGAGCGAAGAAATGCAATGTCGGCTTGTGGTAGCGGCAGATGCTGCTCGTCGAGCCGATCAACAGCACCCCAGAGTGGGCTATCGAGACGTGGCGTGCTGGCGCGTGCCGGAAGTGACCACTGGCGCGTGTGTTCATGGAGGTGGGCCATGGCGGCACCAGCGGCCCGAACCTTTTCAGGCGTCTCCGCCTCGCTCACGTCATGACCACCCAACCAGGAGTAGAGCACAACGGGCCGAGGTGTCGCAAAGTACTCGCTCTTCACTTCCCCGATGAGCTCGCCTTGTAAGGTCAGTTGAGGGCGAGCCACCGTGATCTTCTCCTCTTGTGACAACGCCTCAGTCCACGACACTTCAGCCCGCACGTTGGCGGGCGTACGGTGAGAATTGATATTGATGCGGAGAGCAAACTTCTCCCCCGTAGTCGTATCGACACGGAAGGTGGCGTTGAAACCGGAGTTGATAAGCCGGACACGCTCGGCACGCAGTGCGTAGCTTTCGAGCGCCCTTTCGGCAATCGCCATGAGTGCGGTTCGCTGCTGACGGACTGAAAGTTCGGAGAATTCCACTGCAGCCATAAAGAGTGACTGTATCGCACCGGCTTGCAAAGGCGCCTGCCTCGCGCACGCGTTACTTGCAAAAAAACTTCACCGGAGGTGCCGTTTGTAAGGCAAGATGAGGCATGGCCACCTCCGAAGAACATTGGGAACACGTCTACGAGAGCACACCCGATGCGGAACGCAGCTGGGCCCGCAAGGATCTCAAGGAGTCCTTGAACGCCATCGATCGAGTCGCGCCTCGTATCCCCTGTGCCATTATCGATATTGGTGGCGGTGTCGGGGACGACTCCATTACGTCACACGTTGCTTTTGATGATGGTGCCGGTTACATTCTCGACATCTCAGCCGCCGCGCTCGGCTTCAACAGCGATGAGCGCGATCAATGGATCTCCGTCATCGGCCTCAACCACTCCTTCTGTGTTGGCGACGTTCTGACGGCGCCACTCCCCCAAGTGGAGGTCTGGCACGATCGGGCCACGATGCACTTCTTAACTAACGTCAAAGACCGACGGCGGTACGTCGAGCGGGCCGCCGACCACATCGTCCCGGGTGGAGGCATCATCGTTTCGGGCTTCTCAACCGAAGGGCCCACGCACTGTTCGGGCCTTGAAGTTCTGCGACGGAGTCCGAGCGAGTTAACGACCGAGTTTGCTGAATACTTCGATGTGATTGACGCCTACGAGGCCGATCACATCACCCCGGGTGGAGTAGTGCAGTGTTTCGCTTGGTACCTCGGACGGCGTAAGTAAGAGGCGCTACTCCGCGCGCTCACACTGGCAGCGCTCCGCTACGGGAACGCCAGCCAGAGCCTCTTCGATGTGGTCACCACAACCGAACCAGGTGGGCTTATTGCAGGTGGGGCATGTCACTTTGCTGCACATAGTCAGTTCCTACTTAAGGGTGATGGCGTGGATGTCAATGATGCCGTCGCTCGAACGCAGGGCGTCCAAGGTGGCTGGTGGTGTAGTGGTGCCGGTGGAGAGCACCATCATCGCCGTGGCGGCCGACGGGCTTGGACCCACGGCCATCGAGGTGATGGAAATACCGGCCTGACCGAGGGCGAGACCGACGACACCAATCATGCCGGGGCGGTCGTCGTTGCGAACGACCAGCATGGACTGTGCCGGTGGGATTTCGACCGAGTGGCCGTCCACGGTAACGATCCGAGGCTCAATACGTGTACCGACGGACGCCAGGGTTCCGGAAACCTCGTGGGTGCCCGAGCGGACCGTGATGAGGTTGACGTACTCCTGCGAGGTGATCTCCGATGACTCGCCGAAGGCGACGCCGTTGTCGGCCGCCAGCTGCGGGGCATTGACGAAGGAGGCGCTGGTGTGACCAGTGGCCACGAAGAGGCCCTTCAACGCTGAGAGCGTCAAGATCTTCGTGCCGGCTCCGGCCAATTCGCCCTGGTAGAGGACTTCGAGGTCAGCAGGCTTGCCGTCGAGCAAGCCACCGAGGAATCGACCCAACAGTTCGGCCAGCGGCATGAAGGGACGTACGACGTCGGAGACGGCGCCAGCGGAAACATTGACGGCGAAGGGGACGAAGTCACCGGCGAGCGCCAATTGGACCTGCTCGGCAATGGTGACGCCGGCCTTGTCTTGTGCTTCGGCCGTTGAGGCACCGAGGTGAGGGGCGACGACCACAGAAGGCAGCTCAAAGAGTGGCGATTCGGTGCACGGCTCTTTTTCGAAGACGTCGAGCGCAGCGCCCTGTACGTGACCGGACTTGATGGCTTCTGCGAGGTCGGCTTCGTTAACGATGCCGCCACGGGCCACGTTGATAATCCGGACACCCTGCTTGCACTTCTTCATTGACTCGGAGTTCAGGAGGTTCGTGGTCTCCTTGTTCTTCGGGAGGTGAATCGTGATGAAGTCACTCTGTGCGAGCAAGTCGTCGAGGGACATCAGTTCTACGCCCATCACGCGAGCGCGCTCTTCAGAGATAAAGGGGTCGTAGGCCACGAGGCGCATGCCAAAGGCCAGGGCTCGTTGGGCGACGAGGGCACCAATCTTGCCAAGTCCCACGACGCCGAGGGTCTTGCTGTACAGCTCGACGCCCTCCCACTTGGAACGCTCCCACTTCCCATTCTTCAGGGCGGAGTGAGCCTGCGGCACATTGCGGGCCTGCGACAACAACAACGCCATGGTCTGCTCGGCGGCCGAAAGGATGTTGGACTGTGGTGCGTTGACCACCATTACGCCCAGTTCAGTGGCCCGGTTGACATCGACGTTGTCGAGTCCGATTCCGGCACGTCCGACAACGACCAAGTCCTTGCCAGCCTCCAACGTCGGGGCGTCGACCTGGGTCGCGGAGCGAATGATGAGCGCGTGCGCACCAGGAATGGTGGCGATCAACGCTTCGGGGCTCAGGCCGAGTTGAACGTCGACATCGTGGCCAGCGGCCCGCAATGCGTTAAGTCCTGATTCGGCAATTTCTTCTGTCACGAGCACACGGGCCACAGTGATCCTCTTTCTTCGATCGTTAGAACTACTAGGCGTTTGCCACAAAGTCGTGGAAACGGGTTAAACCTTCGGCGAGGTCACTGTCACCGAGTGCGTAGGAAAGTCGGAAGAAACCCGGCGTTCCAAACGCTTCACCGGGAACCACGGCCACCTTGATTGTTTCAAGCAGTATTTCCGCCAGCTCGGCAGAGCTGTTGGCCACCCGACCACCGAGGGTCTTGCCGAGCAAGCCTTCGACGTTGGGGTAGCAGTAGAAGGCACCTTCTGGTTCGGCGCAGTTCACACCGGGAATGGCGTTCAGCATCGACGTCATCGTCTGGCGACGACGGTCAAAGGCGGTACGCATCATGGCGACGTCTTCGAGACCACCGGTCAAGGCAGTCGTCGCGGCGACCTGTGCGATGTTCGAGATGTTGGAAGTCGTTTGGCTCTGGTAGTTAACCGCGGCGTCCATGACGTCCTTAGGACCCGTCATCCAGCCAATGCGCCAACCGGTCATCGCGTAGGTCTTCGCCACACCGTTGACGACAACCCAGCGGTCGCCAAGTTCGGGAGCTACGACGGGCATTGAAACATGCTGAGCCGATCCGTAGACGAGGTGCTCGTAAATCTCGTCACACATGACCCAGATGTCGTGTTCGGCCGCCCAGCGACCGATGGCGGCCACTTCTTCGGGGGAGACAACGGCACCGGTGGGGTTCGAAGGCGAGACGAAGACCAGCAACTTCGTCTTCGCAGTACGGGCCTTCTCGAGCTCTTCAACAGTCACGCGGAAACCGTTGGCCTCGCTCGTGGGAACAGTGACGGGCTTGCCACCAGCGAGATAGACGGCCTCGGGGTACGTCGTCCAGTAGGGAGCGGGAATTAAGACTTCGTCGCCGGGGTTGACCAGAGTCATAAAGGTTGTGGCCACCGCGTGCTTGCCGCCGTTCGTGACGAGAATCTGCGAGGCGGGAATCTCGAGGCCGGAGTCCCGCTTGGTCTTATAGGCAATGGCTTCGCGCAGTGCAGGGAGACCGGCCGTTGGGGTGTACTTGTAGTTCGCGGGATCCGAGCAGGCCTTAATGGCCGCTTCGACAATGTGAGCCGGCGTCGGGAAGTCGGGTTCGCCGGCTCCGTAGCCAATGACGGGCTCGCCAGCGGCCTTAAGAGCCTTCGCTTTGGCATCGACAGCCAGGGTCGCCGAAGGCGCCAATCCGGCTAATAGCTGACTTACACGGGAAGACATGTCGAAACCCTTCTCTGAAGCCCTAAGTTTAGTCATATGACTTCCCCATCAGACATCCGAATCCCCGCCGAACTCTTGCCTCGCGATGGCCGCTTTGGCGCTGGACCATCCAAGGTGCGCCGCGAACAGCTCGAAGCGCTCTTGGCCGACGGATCGACCTACATGGGTACCTCGCACCGTCAGAACACGGTGAAGAGCAAGGTCGGTGAAGTTCGCGAAGGACTCACTTCACTCTTCAATCTCCCCGAAGGTTATGAAGTACTCCTCGGTAACGGTGGAACTACTTGCTTCTGGGATGCCGCGACGTTCCATCTCGTTCGCCAGCAGAGCCAGCACCTGAACTTCGGTGAGTTCTCCTCCAAGTTCGCTACCGCCGTGAAGGATGCTCCACACCTCAACGAACCGCAGGTCATCAAGTCCGAGCCTGGCACCCACCCCGAGGCCGTCACTGATGAAACCGTCGACCTCTACGGCTTGACCCACAACGAGACCTCGACCGGTGTTTCGATGCAGATTCGTCGCCCCGCCGGCTCCACCGGTCTCGTCGCCGTTGACGCCACCTCGGCCGCCGGTGGTCTCCGCGTTGACCCCACACAGTTCGACTGCTACTACTTCGCCCCACAGAAGTCTTTCGCCTCCGATGGTGGCCTCTGGCTGGCTCTCTGCTCACCAACGGCAGTAGCGCGAATTGAAGAGCTCAAGGGATCAGGTCGCTGGACGCCCGCTTTCTTGGACCTCGGCATTGCACTCGAGAACTCGCGTCTCAACCAGACTTACAACACACCAGCCCTCGCCACCATTCACATGCTGGCCAGTCAAATCAAGTGGTTCAACGACAACGGTGGCATGGACTTCTCGGCCGGTCGGAGTGACCGCTCCGCGGAGATCCTCTACTCGTGGGCTGATGCATCAGACTTCGCCACACCATTCGTCCAGGACCCCGACAAGCGCAGCCACGTCATCGGCACCATCGACTTTGACGAGGCCATCGACGCCGCCGCTATAGCGCAGGTCTTACGCGCTAACGGTGTTGTTGACACCGAGCCCTACCGCAAGCTCGGTCGTAATCAACTCCGTATCGCGATGTTCCCCGGCATCGACCCCGAAGACGTTGCGGCCCTGTGCGCCAGCATCAACTACATCGTCGGCGCGTTAGCTAGCTAGCTAGCTAGAGCCCTGTGGCGCTGGCAAAGGCCCAGGCGTCTAGCGAATCAAGATCTATGCCGCGATAGCCGTTGGCTTCAAGGGCGCACGCAATCTGTGCGCGGTGCTCGACCGAGTGATGCACGGCCTGACTCAGCAGAATTGAACGCCAGACGTTGAACTCTTCACCCTCGTGCGACACAAAGAGCAACTCATCGTCCAGTTCGGCCTGGGCGTGCAGAACGGCGTTTCGATCAGCCAGGTAGGTTCGCAGAGCGGCCACATCAGCGCTCGACGTTGGGGTGGCGGGCTCCTCAGGAAAGACACCCGTCAAACAGAACTCGTACCAACAGGCACCCGAAACGATGTGCTGAGCGATGATGGCTACCGTCCACTCCGGATTGCCGTAGTGCGATGCAAGGTACTGCGCCGGCATCGCCTCGAGTAACCCGAAGAACTTTTGCTCGGCCCAGTCAAGGTGCCGTAGGGCCTGTTGAATCGAAATTGTCACCCACGTGGTGTAGCACAACTCTCCGACAGATGAGTCCTGCGGTGCCCTCCCCTACGATTGCGGGGTGGCCCTGCAACTCCCTCGACCTTCTCGTGCCGTACCCCAAGTGCGCTGGTCGGCCACCTCTTATTGGCGACTCTCACCCTTGTCCTGGGTCGTCTTGTTGCTCGGGCTCGTGATCTTTGGTATCGGTGAAGGCCTGCTCGTGCAGTCGCATTTTGGCGCAACACCATGGACTGTCTTCGCCCTCGGACTGGCTCACCAGACCGGATGGTCTATTGGCTGGGCCACGGCCTGCACTAGCGCCCTGGTGATGCTCGGGTGGATTCCCCTACGGGAACGAATCGGAGTTGGGAGCATCCTGAACGCCGCCATCTTCCCTTTTGTCCTCGACGCCACGGTAACTTTCGTTCCGGCGCCGCACACCGTGGTGGCTCGCGTTGCCCTCATGGTTGCCGGGCTGCTGGTGTTCGCCCTGGGCGCATCGCTTTATCTCTCCACGCGAACGGGCCCCGGACCCCGCGATGGACTAATGACTGGACTGCAAAAGCGATTCGACTGGCCCATTGCCTGGATTCGTACCACCCTCGAAGCACTCGCCATGACCGCTGGCTGGCTCATGGGCGGAACGGTCGGTCTCGGCACCGCACTCTTCGTACTCGGTATTGGGTATTTCATTGCAATGTACTTTTCGCTGTGGCGCCATCTTGCGCCAGCAACGTTGTAACCAACCCGCTACTAGCGCAGCAGTTACTTCGCCAGAGTCGTCGAAGTAACCGGGACGTAAAAACGTGGAGCACCCATTGTGTTCCAAATACTTTGTGCAATCGTATTGACCGTGCTCACGCCGTAGGCGTAGTTGGGATTGTGGCTCGTCAGGATTGCGATTTCGTAGTCGCGGTGACTGCCCTGGATCCACCCGACGGAGTTGATCTCCCAATTTTGATAGGAGTCCAGCGGTGACCACCCGTTCTTAAACGCGACCTTGGTGCCGGGGGTGGGTCCGACCGAGACACCCCAGGAGCCTCCGGTTGAGATTCGTGTCATCAGCGAGAGTCCGTGCCTTCTGGATGCGTCCGTGAGAATCGCATTTGGTTTCGTGAAGAGTTCAAGCAGGGCAATCTGGTCGAGCACGGTGGTATTCGTTGTTCCCCAACCGGTGATGTGCTTGTACATACAGCCGGGCGTTGTTGACGTCATGGGGATTAGCGCATTGAAGAGCGTGAGCCCACCACAGTCGCCCACCTTGATGTAGAAGTAATCGGCATTGACATTGTTGCTGTAGATGATCATGTCCGACATCTTGACTTTGTCGACAGCGCTCATGAGTTGCTTGGCGACCTGCAGCTTGTAGAGATACGCAGCCATCAGATTGACCTTCGCCACGCTCGATGCGTGATAGCGGAATGACGAATTGAGCGACCATGTTTGCTGGGTTGCATTGTTGTGGATGGCCACGCTGACTGTGTCCTGGCGGGAACGGAGGTAGTTCAGTAGTGCGCTTGAGAATGGACTCCCGGCGGGTTGGGTCGTCGTTGTCACTCCGGGGACCGCCCTAGCGCTCATCGATGGCAGCACCATCAGCGCGACGAAGATCACGGTTGCGACGAGAGCGAGTTGGGGTGCGTTACGTACTCTGCGCACTGCAACTCCTAACGACGAATCGTTGCCTCGGCAACTCTTGTTTCGATGTTGGCAACTTAGGGGTCGGCATCGAGGGGCGGCGTCAACCGTGACCGGAAAGGAAGATACCCCCGGTGCTCAGCACCGGGGGTATCAAATCAAAGCCGAAACTCAGTCACCACCAGAGATGTCTTCGACCTTCTGCTTGCCGGCGCTGATGAAGGGCATCATGGCGCGGAGCTTGGCTCCGACTTCCTCGATGGGGTGGCGCTTGCCCGCTTCCTTCAACTCACCGTAACGGGGACGACCGATTTCGTTCTCCTTGA
>CALAYR010000011.1 GCA_937894805.1 uncultured Acidimicrobiaceae bacterium
GGTCAACGTGGGCAATGATGGCGATGTTTCGAAGATTATTTTGGCGTTGCATAACTGGAACACGCTAGTGGCGATTTAAAACTACGAAAGTTATGCCGCAATTCGCACGTATTGACGATGTTCCACAATGGCGGAACGAACGAGGTCTCGCGCCCCTGCACGGACCGTTTCCATAGTCCCATCAAGGGCCAGCGCAACTCCCGCTTCGGGCCAGATGCCGATAATCCTCTGCGCCACTCGGCCCAGGGGGTCCGCCAGAGCATCCACGGCGAGGTCGGCCCGGAGCCCCGAGCCGGCCGTCCGTCCCGGAAGGCCCGAGCGAAACCGCACCACAATACGGTTTTCCCCAGACTTTATGAGGGCGTCACGCCGCCCGCGGAGCGTGGTTCGTGCGCCAGCCACGTCGTAGTAGGCGTCGACGGAAGCCATACCAATCTCGGGGCCCAGGCGGCCCATGATTTGGTGTATTTGTGTGGCCCACGTCGTGGCCTCCGCGACGACAATGCCCACAATGGGATTTTCGAGGTTGGCAATCCACTGGCCGAGCGAGCCGGTGCGGGCGTGGCCCCGGGCTGCGCGATCGAGCTGGTCGGCGAGTGATTCGTACACCGCCTCGCTGTACGACAGGTGGGGGGAGCGTTCGACGTAGCGAAGTGCGGCATTCCCGAGAACGCGTCGAGCAGTAATTGGCGACCACGCAAAATCGTTGGACTGCGCCCCCGCTTTCTCGACCATCCAGGCGTCGAGACGTCGATGATGATCGGTTGGTATCGAGCGGAAGCGAGCAGCCAGGGCATCGCGCTGTTCGTTCGTAATAACCACCGGGGCGACGCCATCGATAACGCATAGTTCGTCGAGTGACGAACTGGTGAGATCCCGTTGTGTGACGCCGATCATCGTCCGGCCACCGCGACATCGAGAGTCGACAGGATTTCAGTGACGCCGCGACGAAGGAGATCATTGTCAACATTGAAGCGCCATAGCTGTCCAGTGGCCGTCGAAAGAGTGGCCACAAATCGGGGAGCTAAACCGGACTTCAAGGTTTCAACCACGGCGTGAAAGCGAAGGGCTCGCTCCATCGATTCATCCAAGGTTGAGGTGGTGATGTCGATTAGCGCAACGCCCGAACCGACGCCGTTGGCACTACCAATGACGAGATCGATGTGATCGCGCAACAGCACGCCACCACCACCCAACCGGATGGCGCTACGCACTGCCGTGCGAGGCAGCCATGACGAGGGTGGCGTGCCTAGTCGTTGTTGCAGTACAACGCCGTGCGCCACAACCTCAGTAGCGAGGCGCGCCCGCTCGTCATCATCCAACGCCGCGAAAACTTCCACGAGCTCGCTGGCACCTTCGCTCGCGCGCCACGCGGCAACGGCATCCACGAAGAGATCGTTGATCGGAAACCCGATGGCGATGAGACGCATGAGTTGCGTAATCAGAGCCCCGCGCATACGACCGAAGGGGGTGTAGGAGCTCATCACCGCGTCACGGCGAAATGAGCTGGGTCGAATGACGTAGGGAGTGATGGGCTGGGCTTCACCCAAGAGGGCATAGATGCCGTCGGCCAGAGTGGCTCGAATCCCGGCGCTGTCGAGTGTTACTTCACTCGTCGTGGTCTGACGCGCATCACGGAGGGAGTCAATAAGGGTCACGATTGGAGGAGCTGCCGTCGTTGTCATGGCTCTACTCTGCTTCGGGCCTATGACACGCCTAAAGTGATGCCCATGCTCTTGTTCTGGCTGGTTTTTGGCTTATTTATCGCGGCGACGCTCATTTGGGCCGTCGTAACGGTTCGCTGGGCCGTTCGACGTAACCGGGAATTAAAAATGTCACAGGGTGATGCTCAACTGTCGAAATGACTGACTCTGCGGTAGATCGTTTCCACCCCCTGGTACGAGCGTGGTTTAACGAGCGCTTCCCGAATGGTCCTACGAGGCCTCAAGCGGCCGCCTGGCCGGAGATCGCTAACGGTCACGACGTGCTGGTGGCCTCACCTACTGGTAGCGGTAAGACACTCACCGCCTTCATGGTTGGTATCAACGAACTGTTCGTGAACCCGCCCCCGGAAGTTCCGATCGGGCCTTCCATCTTGTATCTCTCCCCATTGCGGGCGCTGGCCACGGACATCAAATTCAATCTGCAACAACCGCTTGAGGAACTCGCGGCTCTGGCTCAGGCGCAAGGTATTGAGGTTCCAACAATTCGAGCCGCCGTGCGCACGGGTGACACGTCGCAGTCGGAACGTCAGCAGCACATTCGCAAACCTCCGCACATCTACGTGACAACCCCCGAGTCGCTCTACAACCTCCTCACTTCGGTCAATGGTCGCAATCTGATGCGTCACGTGCAAACGGTGATTGTTGACGAAATCCACGCGATGGCCCCTGATAAGCGGGGGAGTCATCTGAGCCTCTCGCTCGAGCGTCTCGAGCGCCTCACCATTGAAACGTCCGGTCGGCGACCTCAGCGCATCGGACTTTCGGCAACGCAGCGACCCCTTGAGCGGGTTGCCCGATTTCTCACTGGTGTTCACGACGATGGTCGCGTCGTTCGCATTCTCGACTGCACGGGGTATCGCCAGACCGATTTCGCCCTCACGCTGCCCAACAGTGAACTCGAAGCGGTCATGTCGACCGAACAGTTTCACGACGTACTCGGCCAGTTGTGTGATTTAGTCGCGGCCCACACCACCACGCTGATATTTGTGCAGAGTCGTCGCTTGGCCGAGCGGTTTGCCCATCAGCTCAGTGAGGCCCTTCTCGATGCTGGTCTCGTGGCTAACGCGGATCAAGTTGTTGCCGCTCATCACGGCTCCATGTCGCACGAACGACGACATCACGTCGAACATCTCTTGCGCTCGGGCCAACTGCGGGCACTTGTGGCGACCGCCTCCCTTGAACTTGGTATCGATGTCGGACCTGTGGACCTGGTGGTCCAGGTCGGTTCGCCACGGGCAATTGCGACATTTCTTCAGCGGGCCGGTCGAGCTAATCACCAGGTTGGGGGAGTGCCGAAGGCCCGCCTCCTGCCGATGAATCGCCATGAACTCATCGAGGGCATTGCCCTGTTAGACGCGGTCCATCGAGGTGAGCTCGACGTCATGCAGATGCCGACTGCTCCTCTCGATGTGCTGATTCAGCAAATCGTGGCCGAGGTCGCCTCTCGGGGCGAAGACAGTCCCGACGCACTCTTTGCCATGGTGTCGGCAGCGGCACCCTACGCCGACATGCCCCGCGCAACGTTTGACGAGGCGTTGGAGTTTTCGGGTAAGGGACTCTTGACGGGCAGAGGTGCTCGCGGAGCCCAACTCTCACTCGATCCCATCAACCACACCGTGCGCCCCCGACGAAGTGCTTCGATGGCGGCAATCATGAACGGTGGAACGATTCCCGATCTCGGTGACTACAACGTCATTCTCGATCCGGACAACATCGTCATTGGACAACTGTCGGAAGACTTCGCCATCGAGTCCTCGGTGGGCGACGTTTTCTTACTCGGCACGCACGCATGGCGTGTGACGCGAGTTGATCAGTCATCGGTGCGGGTCGTCGATGCCGATGGCGCACAACCTTCCGTACCCTTCTGGTTTGGTGAGTCGCCGGCGCGAACGTGGGAACTTTCTGCAGCTGTGAGTCGACTACATGACGTTGTCCGTGATCCGCTGACGATCCGCGACGGGGCTACGGCCCGTGACGTGCTGGCCACCATCCCGGGTGTTTCGGCCGAAGCGGCCGATCAGGCCGTCGCCTTTCTCTCGCGCAGCCTCGACATTTTGGGCGATCTGCCGACGCAGTCCAATCTCATTGTTGAACGGTTCTTTGATGAGACCGGCTCGATGCAGTTCGTCGTGCACGCACCGTACGGAGCACGCGTCAATCGCGCCCTCGGACTTGCGCTCCGTAAGAAGTTCTGCGTCACGTTCGACTTTGAGCTGCAGGCCGCCGCCGACGATAACGCGGTGACGATTGCCCTCGGCCCCCATCACTCGATGCCGCTCGAGTCGGTAATGACGATGGTCAAGAGCACCACCGTGAAAGAGACCTTGACGCAAGCCGTCCTTTTGCTCCCGATGCTCAAGACCCGCTGGCGCTGGAACGGTGTTCGTTCACTCGCCATTTCGAGAACAATCTCCGGCCGACGTCGCCCGATTCAACACATTCGGATGGACGCCGAAGATTTGATGGCGGTCGCGTGGCCGAGCTTGGCGGCCTGTCAGGAGAATGCCCCATCGGGGCCCATCCCTATTCCGGACCAGATTCTCGTCCGCCAAACGTTGGCCGACGTGATGTTCGAGCCCCTCGATTTTGAAAATCTGCTCCGAGTACTCGGAGGGCTCGAAGACGGTTCGATTCGCGTGCACTGCGTTGACGTGCCGGAGGCTTCACCCCTGGCCCACGGAATCTTGAATGGTCAGCCCTACACGTTTCTCGATGACGCCCCGCTCGAAGAGCGGCGCAGTCGAACGGTGCCGACCCCTCGCGGTTTAGGCGTCACCGATGCGCAGGGCCTACCAGTTTCACCGGAGCGCAACGCCCTCGACCCAGAACTCATCGCTGAAGTGATTGCCACCAGCGGGCCACGAATTCGTGATCGCAACGAGTTGGCCGACTTCCTCCACACCTACCTGGCTATTCGCCCGGTGGCGGAGTGGCAACTCTTCTTTGACGAACTCCTGTTGGAAGGTCGCGTCGTGGATTCGGGTGGTGTCTGGGCCTCGGCCACGCGACCGGCAATCGTGGATGAACTCCGTGATGACGATGAGGCCGCGGCCACATTGTTGACTGCCCACCTCGAAGCGGCCGGTCCCGTCGATATTGCCCATCTGGTCTCGGAGGATGTCCTGGGTGCCGGCCCATTGCGTGGGGCACCGTTGACGGTGCCTCGGGCCAAGACCGCCATTGCTCGACTGGAGCAGATGGGCTTTGCCGTGGCTCTGCCAGATGGCCGGTGGTGTACGCGTGAAACGTTCCGACGACTCAACTCTCGCGCGAAGGCGAAGCGACGACACAATGAACCGGCCGTCTCGATCGCTGCCTACCTCAACTTCTTGCTCCACTGGCACCACGTGGCCGACGGTGCGCAGCTCGAAGGCCGTGACGGACTCTTAGAAGTGATACGTCAACTCCAAGGCGTGGAACTGGCCGCCGGTGAGTGGGAGTCCCGCATCTTCCCCGCCCGTGTCAAGGGCTACCAACCGGCGTGGTTGGACGAACTTTGTCTGGCCGGTGAAGTGACCTGGTCGCGCCTAACGCCCAAGGTCACCCCCGAAGATGAGCAACGGGGATCGACGGCTCCGTCACTGGCGACGCCTCTCACGTTCATGATGCGTGAGGAGTTTGGTTGGCTCATGACTTCCGCGCGCCATAAGTTGAACGTCGAACCTCCTCGACACGGCCCCGCTGCCGAGGTCTACGAAACATTGGCTTCCCAAGGCGCACTCTTTCGGGGAGACCTCGCTACCCACGTCACTCGCTTTCCTTCAGAAATCAACGACGGCCTCTGGGACCTCGTCGCGCGCGGATGGATTTCGGCCGACTCCTTTCATGCCGTTCGCGTACTACTCAAGAACGCGCAACGGGGTCACTCGGTATCTCGCCGGTCTACGGCTGGGCGCTTAGCGCGAGGTGTTACGAGAGCGCCGAGTGCCTCCGGCTCGGGCGAGGGTCGATGGAGCCTGATCCGCCACACTTCGCACGAGCTGGGTCGCTTGGAGCTCGAAGATCTTGGTGAACGTGTTGCCGTGCAGTTACTGCTGCGATGGGGCGTGGTCACTTATGAACTTTTCGACCAGGAGAACTTTGGCGTCTCGTGGCTCTACGTCAGCCGCGCGCTCCGTCGACTCGAAGCCCAAGGACAAATTGTCGGAGGACGATTCATTGCGGGGTTGAAGGGTGAGCAGTATGCCCATCCTGAGGCCATTCAGTTACTGCGCTCCGCCCCTACGGCGGCCAGCGTGGAACTCTCCGCTTGTGACCCGTTGAACCTGACCGGTGGCATTGTGGCCGGTACGCGAGTACCGGCGAGACCTAAGAATCTCATCACCGTGAGTGAAGGCGCTATTCACTCTGCTTGTGTTGCAGATCTTCCACCGTCTGTCGAAGTTCCGCCAGAGACGCTTCGAGTGGGCCAAGTCGTTCGTTAACAACTTCCTCTACGCGGGCCGCGACGTACTCACGGATTCGGGCGTCTACGGAGTCGACAACGGGAGCCGTTAATTGACGGAAAAGGTCCTTCAGCTCACTGGCTTTGGCGTCACTTGATTCGGTCATTTGTCAACTTTAATTTCCCGATGGACGGCAGTACACACCACCGTCAAACTGCAGCGAGTTGTAGAGGCCGGCCCACGGGGCGCTGTTGAACAGTTGAATTTGCCATGGGGCCACGAGGCACGCGTTAGAGCTGCCAAAGGCGATGTAGCCAATCAGGTTGTTGCCCTTGGTGGTGCTGAGTCGAACAGGTGGGGAGATGCCATTGACGACGACCTTGTTGGCGTGCGCCTTGCGCAGGGGGGAGGCGAAGGGAACGGTCAGATTGGTCCCGTTATACGAACTGGCAATTTGGGCGAACTCCGGCCCAGCGCTATCGCGGAAGTAGATCTTTTGGCCGGCGTAGAGCCCGGAGCTATCGGCCACCGTCATGCTTGTGGCACCAATGGTGACCGGTGCCGTTACCGAGGTGCTGAACCATTTGAAGGCGACCGCCAAGAAGACGGGCATCGTCAAGGTGTTGAGCGCACCGAGCTTGTACTCATTTTGTGTGGCGTACATGGCGGGCTTTAAGGCCTTGTCTACTGACGTCAACCCATCGGCCCACCCAGTGGCGTAGGCCGTCCAGAGTTTCGGTGACCACGGTGGGCACCATGTGGCAATGGTGTTTACCCCATCAAGACACGAGTGGTAATCGGGATACCCCTCGGGGTCGATGATTACCCAATCGGGCTTGAGTCCGAGCCCGAGCCCGCGATACTTGCCGATTGTGTTGGCGACGGCCACGCCCGCGGCGAAGGCGTGCGCATAGTACACATCGGAGGTGACCTTCTCGCCGCTCGTCGGTCCCGAGACCGTCCAGTAGGACAACCAGGCCGTGCGCTTATGACTGTCGGCTATCGCTTTGCCCACGAGAAAGTCTTGCGAATTCTTGATGTCGTTGTTGCTCGACTTCACTGCGACCCACGGTGCACTTAACGTTCCGAGACCGCCCGTGATGCCGATGCTGGGCCACCCGTCGGCAATCGCTGCGGAGTTTTTACTCTGCGGGATGGCGTAGAGGCCGGTGCCCGTAGGTGGTGGTGTCGCTACGCCACCGGCGTAGAGAACGAGTCCGGCAGAGGTCACGACACCATCGATTCCGCCACCGACCGTCTGAGCATCTGATCCACCCGTCATGGAGACATCAACGCTCTTCCACGTGCTGGCCCCAGTCTCGTTAGAAATAATGAAGAGGTCTCCCCAGTTGCGAGCTTTGGCGGCCACGTAGATAGTTGAACCGGAGTTAATAACAAAAGGCGCGTCGACGAGGGATGGCGCACTCGATGGTGTCGAGATATCTATGTCGTTCCACGTGTAGATACCGGCCGAACCCGTTCCCCGAAAGAGTGTCGCCACGCCGGTGGAGGTGAGGCCCACGAGCGCTACGCCGGTGGGGGTCATGGTCAGACTTAGATCGGCAGTCGTGAGTGGTGCGGACGTAGCCAAGGTGATGTCTTGTGTGGTGACGGCGCTGCAGGTGGCGGGCGCGAGGACACAGTCGCTCGCGAGGCGGTACTGCATTATGTGGCCAGCGGTATCCGTGGCTACGAACGTGGTGGTTCCCGGGAGCCACGTGGGATTGCCACTCACGCCGGCATCATTGACCAACGTTGTGATGTCGCGAACATCGGCAGTCGTGACGCGTAGGGGCCACGTGCTTGGCACGTGCATGTAGATCAGGTGATTGGTCGTGGTGCGTCCGATGAGTGCGAGTCCGTCATTAACCAGCATCGTCGAAGGTGTGACGGCAAAGGTAACCCCGGCTGTCGTTGAGAGATCACGCGCGGTGACGAACTGGCGTGACACGGGCTTGACCTTGAAATGTTCCCAACCGGGGTCGACGTCAGCCCAAATTGTTACCAGCAGTAATCGGCCGGTGGTGGAAAGAAAGATGACCTGCAGATTTTCTTGGGCGTCTATAAAGACCACGGGATCACTGGCCGCGAGGGGCAGACGACTTCCCTGACACTGAATACAGATGGTCCTGCTGGTGCCACTGGTAGGGGTCAGATTGACCATGGCGTAACCCTGTGGCGAGCGCCACGCCAGGAGAGTCGACCCTGAACCGGAAAGGCCGACGTAGGGACTGCCCGCCATGGTGGTGTTGGCCATTACGGACTTAAGGGGAGTGGCATCCCAAGGGAGGGGTGTGGTGTTGGTTTTGGCGTACGAAAAGATCGGCAGTCCCGCGGTGGTGGCCGGCGCCGGTGCGGCATTCGATCGGACGACAACGGGCCCGAGGGCCGTTAGGGCGCAAAGAATCGTAGCGATGCCAACGCGTACTCTCACTCGTCCTCTTCCCAGGTGCTCCAGCACCGAATCGGACCTCCACCCGCAATCAGTCTAGGAAGTCGACCACGAATTCTGCGGTCACGAGAGACAGAACTCGACCAGTCGCCGTGATTGCGATTACGTCAATGTCACCGCGGAATTGCCGGACACGCCGTCGTCCATCAAGAAATTTTTACTACGTTCTCTCCTGCACTTAGGAGGAGAACGAGGCCAACGTGGATCCCAGTGTGGCCCCGAGGCGGCCTGTGCCGTACGCGAAGAGCGACTTCACGCCAGAGAGGGCGATGGTAACGGGAATCCACGTTTCAGTGGGTGGGCCATTCTCGATTAAGACCACGACTTTGCCGGCGACGAGTACCGCGAGTTGCCGATCGGCGGTACCAAAGAGAACGACATCGCTTTGAGGTGTCAGCGTGGGGTACGTGGCTGTGATGTCATCGGTCACCCACGAGCCGTTGCTCGTGGTGCGCGGGAGAAGTTCAATGAGGTGTGATGTGGCGGTTCGGACGTAGACGGCCAGCTTGCTCCCACCGGCGAGAGTGGGGTTGCCGATGAAGGTGGCCGTAGTGCCGAGAGTCCAACGCGCCCAACCGGAAATGTCGACCCCATCCCAAGTACCGAACGTGGTGTTGTAGGTGAAGAGAGAAATCTCCTTACCTATTCTCAGTGCAACCGAGGGCCCCTCGACACTGCTCGTGACCGATTGGGCGAGCGCGTACCCCGTGCCACTCACCTTGGGTACGGCATTGAGAGTGGAAATATTGGTTCGCGTCACCTTGGAACCATTGACGACAGAAACATAGAGGTAGCCCGTTGTGCTGATGTTGGCGACATAGATGCGGTCGTTTGCGATGGCGATACCGGGCGATGCGACGGCCGCCTTGTCAGCACTGGCCGTGTTGAGGATGGTCGTCACGAGTTGCCCGTTGGTAATCGCCAAGAGTCGAACCTTGGCGTCCTTCCCGACATAGGCGATCAGGCAGCCACCGGCGGGGTTGTCAATCACATCAGGGTCGGAGGTCACACCCGGCACACGCGTCGCACCCTTGCTTGTGACAAGTACAGAAGACACTGATGAGAGTGTGGAGTAGAGGGCTCCTTTACTGGTCCGACTGACGGTGCCGCAGTTGGTCGAGCTGGCCGGTGTTCCAACAATTGTGCCCATGGCCGGCGGCACGGCGCTGGTTGAACTACGCCACGTACTTACGAAAGTTGTCGAGACTGCCGCGGCGCTCACGCCCCCGGCCACTGCGGTAACGCTGACCGGACCGACCGTTCCCGTCACAATGCGGAACGTAGCCACGCCCTGGAGGTCTGTCACGCTCCGCGAGGTGGGAATAACCCCAACGCCGTTCGGCGCAGAGAGCGAAACCGAAATTCCCGCGATCGTGGTCTGTTCATTGTTTCTCACCGTGACACGTACGGTGGCGCCTGTGGTGCCAACACCGGGAGACGTGCTCACGGTGCTCGAAACCGTGCCAACGACACTCGCGGTGAGCGTGGCTTGGAATGACGTGTAGGAATTGTTAGAGTCGGAAATTTCTAGGACGTGAGAACCGGCGGTGAAGCCGTTGATAGCTCCCGTAGCCACGACCGTTACGGCCGCCAGAGGCGCAATGTCACTTCCCAGTACCAGGGTGGCATTAGTGCCCGACAAGGAGAGACTGCTCGGATGTACGCCATTAATTGTGTAGTTGGCGGCGTCAGCGCTGAGTCCGCCTGGGACCATGCCGTGAATAGTGACGCTGTCGGTACCGGCACTCAGCGCAGTTCCGCTCGAGAAATAGGTAAAGGTCCAGGTTGCGGGAACTCCGGTTCCGGCCTTCGATGTCGTAAAGGTGTGCGCCTGTCCGCATAGAGCGGGCAGAAAGGTCGCCGGGTTGGGGGATCCGAGGCCGGACGCCACGTCATACCCCGAAGTCGCGCTGTAACTGCCCGTGTCGTAGAGGTCGTTCGAGCCCGTGGTCACGTCAATGATTCCCGTGCCGTTGATAGCCATTTGGTAGAGACGTGGATTCAAAAAGCCGAGGTTGGTTATGCCGCACGCTTGTGCCCCAACAGCCGCCATGGCTCCGAGGATTGGTGCGCCGATAGACGTTCCACCGAAGCCGTGCCATCCACCCGCGTAGTAGGCCAGCATGCCGGTGCGGGGGTCGCCCATCACGGAGATGTCCGGTACTTGGCGTTGATTATTGAGCGTCACGCCTGGGCCAACCTGCCAGTCGGGACGGCCGTAGACGTGTGAGAAACCACCACCACCACCGCACGGCGAGCCACAGCCGCCGTTCCAGACGGTCTGGACCAGCGGTGATAGAGAGGTGACGGAGAGCCCGCCAATGCCAGTTACCCACGGCGAGTTAGACGGATCATCGACGATGGGGCTGTAGGGGACGGAGGGGTCACCGGGATCGGCGTTGTAGGCACAGCTCGACGATCCCGAGTCCCCGGCGGCAACAAAGACGGACTGACCTTGCGCCGCTAGTTGTTGGAGGAGAGGTTGTTGCGCAGCGCTCGAAACATCGGCCTCGCATAGTCCCCACGAGACGGAGACTGAATCGGCTAGATGGTCATTGGCAATCTGATTGAACTCGTCGACGAAGCCGTTGGAGTCATTCGGGTGCATGTAGTTATAAATCGTGGCGCCCGGAGCGAGACTCGCAATCTGTTGGAGATCGAGTTCCACTTCAGCACCCCCATCGGCGGCAGTACCCGCGCCCGCGCCTCCATTCATCACAACGTCAACGATGGTGTTCGTGAGGCCAAAGCAGTTCAGATACGTCGCCATGTCGCTGCGGTAGTAGTCCGCGAATTCGACCACCGCTACGGAGTGGCCAGCACCGTTGAAGCCATTGGCGTAGGCCGTATCTAACCCGTACGCCTGAGCAATTTGGTTTGGGAGATAGGCGTGTCGGGAAGTCGCCGCGTTGCGTGCCGACGTGCAGGCCGCCGGGCCGGTCAGCGACGGCCGCGCCATCGTCGTGTTGGCGAGGGCCGATGTCGCGCGGGGGTGCTCGAAGCCGTTTAAACCCGACACCCCGGCGACGTCGTGAGCAATGGACGCAGCGAGGCCAATGCGCGAAGTGGCGACGGTCGCAATCTCGCCACTGACATCGCGGTAGCGCTGCAATTTCGTATGAAATGTTGCCGAGACCTGGGCCGCACTGCCGGTCACTCGCAGCACCAAGTGGTTGGGGCTGAGGGCTGAAACGGTTAGTCCGCTCTGGAGAAGCTCACTGCGAACTCGTGCGATGGCGGCGGGGGACGCCCCAAATCGCTGGGCGAATTCGGCCGGGCTGAGGAAGTGTCGATAGAGAGGATTGCCGGGCGTCGAGACGTCATTAATGAACTGCGCGAGTGCAGCAGAATTGTTGGGTTCGAGAACGACTCGCATGTCGAGGCGAGCACTCGATGGCGTTGCACCGAGCAGAGTTGAACCGAGTGGGGCCGCGATGCCCTGAGAGATCCAGTCGACCGCCGCCGGTCGAGCGAGGGCCTGGGCCGTGAGGGGAGTGGCGAGCATTGAGAGGAATACAGCGACAGCGGCCGTGGCCAATTCAAATCTGCGCCGCATTCTTTAACTCCTCGAACTACACGTCCCTAGGGCAACACTAGAGCCCTTCGGTGAGCCCCGAGGGGCCGCTACTTGCTCGAGGTGGCGTACCGACGTGTGATGTCAGCACAGTCGACGCAGACTTCTTCTGGAATCAAGCCGGCTTTCATCAGCTGGCCAAAAATGGCGCAGCCCAAGCAGTAGCCAACAAAACCCTCGAGTGCTGCGGCGGCGACCAGGGGGAGCAGAATCCATCGTGCAGCGGACCACCCGGCAGTGAGGTAGACCAGTGACGCTGATGCGGAAAAGGCCAGACCAATACCTTGAGCGAATCGCTTGGGCGGGCCAGCGACCATCTTTTCCCACGTCTTCAGGCGGGGTGCGGCGACCTTAACGGCGAACGTTCCGAGCGGGCTGATCTTGGGTCCAGCCAGAACGCGAGCCAGAAAACCGTAGGTCAGGGGGATGAGAAATAACGGCTGGTTGAAGACCAAAGCCAACGTGGCCATCGCAACGACGCCCAGGGCCACGGTACGAGCGGCCGCATCGTTGACGGGATTGGGAAACGAGAAGAATTGCTTCATGGGGAAATGCTACTAATCAAATAGCATTTTGGCAATAGGGCTACCGGAGCAGCAAATTCAACGAAGTTGCCAGGCCAATAGTGACAATCAAGATTCGAACGGTGGCTGGTCGGAGACGCCGAATCAACTTGGTGCCGAAGTAACCGCCAATCAGCGTGCCGATAAACAGCATGATGACGGCTTCGGCGACGAGGTGACCCCGGACGAGGAAAATCAAGGCCGCGACTGCGTTGATAATGGTTGAGAGCGCGCTGCGCAGTCCCTGCAGGGTGTCGAGGTCGTCGGGCAGTGTGAGACCCATCAACGCCAGCAGCATGATGCCTAGGCCGGCGCCGAAGTAGCCACCGTAGACCGAGATCACGAACATGCCAATGTGGAGTGCCCGCATGCGAAGACCGTGGTGGCCCAAGTGGGCAATACGCCTTGTGATTACTGGACCCGTGGCGAAGAGGAGAGTGGCCACGAGGATGAGCCACGGGACAATTGAGCGGAACGTCTCGGGTCGTCCCAGCAGCAACAGCGCCGCACCCGTGGCGACTCCGGCGAGGCAGGCGGGGAGGAGTTGGCGAACGAGGGGCCAGCGACGCAGTAACTCCTGGCGGTACCCCCGGATGCCCCCCACGTAGGAGGGGAGTACTCCGACGGAGGACGAAACATTGGCCTGGAGGGCGGGTATGCCCAAAGCCAGCATCGTGGGGAACGTGATGAAGGTCCCACCCCCGGCAATGCCGTTGGAGATGCCGGCCGCAATACCGGCGAGAAGATAAATGGAGAGTCGCCATCCGATTGGCAGCGAATTGGCAATCATGATTACTACTCTACGAAGGTGTGGATAGGGACAACATCATCACAATGAATGCTGAGCTGATTGTTCCAAGTGACCAACCCCACGACCTCATCCGTGCGGCCGGTGGCGTCTTATTTCGCACCTCTCGCCGGGGACGCTACAAGGTGGCCGTGGTCTACCGCGAAGCCCGTGGCGACTGGACCTTCCCCAAGGGAAAGCTCGATGAAGGCGAATCCTTCGAAGAAGCTGCTCTTCGAGAAGTTGTGGAAGAAACAGGCATAACGGCCACGATCCGACGGTTTATTGGTTCAACTAACTACACCCACCGCAAGGGTCGACCCAAAATCGTGGCCTACTACCTCATGGAGTCCATCAGTGGCGAGTTCGCTCCCAACGAAGAAGTAGATGAACTGCGCTGGGTCACGCTTGATGAGGCGTTCGAACTATTGACGTGGGACCGCGACCAAGAACTCATAGATCTCTTGCGTTTGCTGCCCGAGTTTCGCGCTACTGCGTCTTAGGCACCCTCGATAAGAAGTCAATCGTTTCCGGTTGACTGGGGCTGTCAAAAAACTGTTGCGCTGGCGCCACTTCCACCAAACGACCAGCGTCCAAGAGTGCGACGCGATGCGCCACGTCACGAGCGAACTGCATCTCGTGGGTCGCAATCAACATCGTGGTGCCTTGAATCGCGAGATCGGATAGCAGGTCGAGTACTTCACCAACGAGCGTGGGGTCTAATGCGCTCGTCACTTCGTCCAATAGCAACACGTCAGGCTGCATCGCTAACGCTCGAGCAATGGCGACACGCTGTTGTTGCCCTCCGGAAAGCTGGTCCGGGTAGTCATCGCTACGAGTGCCGAGACCGATGCGGCCTAGAAGTTCACGCGCTTCGCTCTCAACTTCATTCTTCGGCCGACCTAGGGCACGCAATGGTCCCAAGGTGATGTTGTCGAGCACATTCAAGTGAGGGAAGAGATTGAAAGCCTGAAAGACGATGCCGATGTGACGACGAACGAGATCAACGTCGATGCGTTCGTCGAGGAGTGATTGACCGCGAAAAATAATGTCACCCTGTTCGATTCGCTCGAGCAGATTGATACAACGGAGCAGCGTGGACTTACCCGAGCCCGAACTACCTAAGAGGCAGACCACTTCGTGGGCCTGCAGCTCGAGCGTGACGCCGTGCAGCACGGTGCGCTGATCAAACTGTTTGTGGACGTTATGCAGTTCGATAATGGGGTGACTCATGAGACGAAGGCCAATCGCTTGGATCGATCACGATCAATAAGGCGATCGGTGAGTCGCGTCATCGGAATTGTGAGTAGCAAGAAGAGCAGCGATGCCACGGTGTAGCCCGCAAAGTTGAAGTTCAATGAGCCGTAGATGTGCGCTGCTTGGGTGGCGTCGACAATGCCCAGCGTTGACACCAAGGCCGTGTCCTTCTGCAGAGAGATGAAGTCGTTGAGGAGCGGGGGAATGACATTGCGAATCGCTTGAGGTAAGACGACGTAGCGCATTGTCGCCCCCTGTCGCAGACCAATGGCCCGCGCCGCGACGAGCTGGTTGGTGGCCACCGAGTTGATACCCGCTCGGTAGACCTCGGCGACGTAGGCGCTGTACGTAATGGTCAGGGCAATGCAGGCGTACACCGCTGGTGACTGTTCTGAGATCCACCCCAAGTCCATCCCGGGCATGCCATACCCAACGGCAAAGAGAACGAGGATTACGGGAATGCCCCGAAAGAAATCGGTGTAGATGGTC
>CALAYR010000012.1 GCA_937894805.1 uncultured Acidimicrobiaceae bacterium
GCATAGAACGGATCTTAAGTCGCTCGCATTGATTGGTGTGAGGTCAAACGCGCTACGACGGGATCACATTTCGGGCGCTTCATGGGCGCTTCGACTCGAAATGGGCGCTTATGGGCGCTTCAAATTGGAGTTTCGCGGAATCGTGCAAGTACTCAAGGAAACTCTGAATCCCCTTTAAATAAGGGAGAAAGTACTGTTTTGCTTGAGAGCGGGCGACGGGAATCGAACCCGCGTTCTCAGCTTGGGAAGCTGATGTTCTACCGCTGAACTACACCCGCGGTTGGAGTCAATCGTACTCCGCCTTGAGAACTAGGGCTTTCCGGCCCTCGGGGTACCAAATTCGCAGATGTCCTTATTACTAGCGAGTATCGTAAATCCGTCATGGTGCTCTCAGACCGTTCTATTAGGGAAGCCCTCGAATCGGGTCGAATCAAGATCGATCCACTGGTCGAGGGTCATATCCAGCCATCTTCCGTAGATCTACGGGTCGACCAGCTCTTCCGTGTCTTCCGTAATCACAGCCGCCGCGTCATCGACGTCAAGGAAGACCTTGAAGATCTGACCGAACTTATTGACGTCGGCCCCAACGACCCCCTGATTCTCCACCCTGGTGAGTTCCTCCTCGGTTCCACCCTCGAAATGGTCGGTCTACCCGACAATCTCGTGGGTCGCCTGGAAGGCAAGAGCTCCCTCGGCCGCTTGGGTCTCCTTATTCACTCCACCGCCGGCTTCATTGACGCCGGTTTTGAGGGCCACATCACCTTGGAACTCTCCAACGTCGCCAATCTCCCCATCACCCTCTATCCGGGTATGAAGATTGGACAGATCTCATTCTTTGAAATGACCACCCCAGCTGACCGTCCTTACGGATCTGCCGGTCTTGGTTCGAAGTATCACGGGCAACGTGGCCCAACCCCTAGCCGTTACAACGAAAACTTCCAGGAGAACTAATGCTCGCGCGCATCGTTATTGGACTTGCCGTTTCACTCATCTGTTTCGCTATCGCGGGACGCCGGTTCTTCTGGCTCTCCAAGCTGATCCGCACCGGTCAGGCCGCCAACCGTCCCTGGTCCGGCATTCGTCGTGCCAAAGAAGCAGTAGCGGCCGAAGTTATTGAAGTCGCCGGACAGAAGAAGCTCCTCAAGTGGACCGTCCCTGGTTTGGCCCACTTCTTCACCATGTGGGGCTTCACCGTTCTGCTCACCACCATCCTTGAGGTCTACGGCGCGCTCTACAACCGTGACTTCGCCATTCCCTTCATCGGTCGGGCCAACTGGCTCGCTGCCACTGAAGACTTCTTCGCCGTCATGGTCCTGGTCTCACTCGTGGTCTTCTCCGTCATTCGTATCAAGAACGCCCCGAGCCGCAAGGACCGCGCGAGCCGTTTCTACGGTTCGCACCTCGGTGCCGCCTGGGCCGTGCTGGGCATGATCTCTTTGGTCATCATCACCCTCCTCGTCTACCGTGGCGCCCAGATCAACACCGGTCACTTCCCCTTCATTACCGACGGCGTGATGCAGAGCGAGACCAGCGTGGCCGCGAACCAGGCCATGACCTCACCCTGGGCCTTCGCCTCACAGATCGTCGCGGACTGGCTCGCCCCACTCGGTGTGCACACCAACGCCATTCTCGAAGCCGTCTTCATCCTGCTCAACATCGGCGTCATCACCGGATTCTTGGTCTTTGTCTCCTACTCCAAGCACCTCCACATCTTCTTGGCTCCCTTGAACGTGGCCTTCTCGCGCCGTCCCCGCGCCCTCGGTGGTCTGGACAAGACCCCCGACATGGACATGGAGAACGTCACCGAAGACACCGTCTTTGGTGTGGGCAAGATTGAGGACTTCACCTGGAAGCAGATGTTGGACTTCTCAACTTGCACCGAGTGTGGTCGTTGCCAGTCGGTCTGCCCGGCCTGGAACACCGGCAAGCCCCTCTCGCCAAAGTTGCTCATCATGGGCCTGCGCGACAACATGTTCGCCTCGGCTGACCGTTTGCTCTCCGGTTCGACCGAAGGTGCCGTCGAGTCGCTCGTTCCTTCGATCATCGACCCCGACGTGCTCTGGTCCTGCACCTCGTGTGGAGCTTGCACCGAAGAGTGCCCTGTCGACATCGAACATGTTGACGCAATCATCGACATGCGCCGTTACGAAGTCCTCATGGAGTCGCGCTTCCCCAGCGAAGCCGGCCTCTTGCTTCGTAACATCGAGAACCAGGGTGACCCGTGGGGACTCGGAAACTCGAAGCGGACCGAGTGGCTCAGCGCCCTGGACTTCGAAGTGCCGATCATCGAAGACACGATTCCCGAAGACATTGAGTACCTCTACTGGGTTGGCTGTGCCGGTTCGCTCGACGAGCGTGGCCGCAAGCAGGTCGAGTCCACGGCCCGCATGCTGCACCGTGCCGGCGTGACCTTCGGCATCCTCGGGCCCCGTGAGGCCTGCACCGGTGACCCGGCCCGCCGTATGGGTAACGAGTACTTGTTCCAAGAGATGGCCAAGGCCAACATCGAGACGTTGAACTCAGTCGGCACGAAGAAGATCGTGGCCTCCTGCCCCCACTGCTTCAACACCATAAAGAACGAGTACCCGTCGCTCGGTGGAAACTACGAAGTGATCCACCACGCCGAGCTCTTGACGCACTTGATGAAGGTCGGACGTCTCCGTCCCGGCTTTAATTACAAGGGCACCGTTACCTACCACGACCCCTGCTACCTCGGTCGCCACAACCGCATCATCATGGAGCCCCGCCAGGTCCTGGCCGGCATCCCCGGTGTCACGCAGGTCGAAATGGGCCGTTGCCGCGAAAAGGGCTTCTGCTGTGGTGCCGGTGGTGCTCGTATGTGGATGGAAGAGAACATCGGCAAGCGCGTCAACATGGAGCGCACCAACGAAGCACTCTCCACCGGTGCCGACATCATCTCGACGGCCTGTCCCTTCTGCATGATCATGCTGGACGACGCCGTGAAGGCCAACGGTAAGGGTGACGAAGTTTCCGTCGTCGACATCAGCCAGATGATTGAAAAGTCCATCGGCTAGTAGTCAGTGAACTCTGCGAGAGCCCGCCCGAAAGGGCGGGCTCTTTGCTTTCCTGGACTAATTGCTAAAACAAACAAAACAGAGTAATATTCGTTTTGTTCGAATAGATGAGGTGAACTATGGAGAAGAGTGAATTCGCCCGACTTCGGTCGCTCCCGGGTACGCAGCAGTTTCTGGATTTGCTATCCGGCGCTGGTTATAACGAAGAAGGGGAAAACCAGCGGTCCATCAAGTTGGTGTTGTCTGCACGAGAGTCAGTAGAACTGCCTGCCGAGTTGGCAACGTTTCTCTTTGCAATGGTTCAGGCGGTACAAAACGGTGGAGAAGTCACAGTGACCATGTCGCGGGATTTGATTTCAACACAAGAGGCCGCCGAGATCTTGGGTGTCAGCCGACCGACCGTTGTTCGATTACTCGAGTCGGGAAAGATTCCGTTCGAAAAGATTGGCAGTCATCGCCGTATCAACAAGGGCGACGTCCTGTCCTATCGAGAAGCTCGTCGCCGGGCGGAGTATCAAGCGTTCACCTTGTCGGTAATGGACGAAGATGAGGAAGAGGACTTTGAACGGGTGCTCTTGGAGTTACGTGACGTTCGCAGACATCTTGCTGAGGTGCGAAGGCGCAGTTCGAACGTTTGATACGTGCAATTCTTGACATTTGCTCGGGCCTCATTTTTTAGTTCACAAACCTGAAACACTGCGCTAACTGTTTCGAAACTCAAGACCACCACACTGAGGGGGAGAGTTAGAAGGACAGCGCCGTCCTTCCTGAGAAAGGAAAGGAAGGGCTGTGGACCTATTGGCCAACATCCCCTATCCGCAGTGGCTGAACCCAGGTGACAATGCCTGGCAGCTCATTGCGGCAACCCTCGTCGGATTAATGAGTATTCCGGCGTTGGCAGTTCTCTACGGAGGACTTGTACAGAAGAAGTGGATCGTCAACACCATGTTGATGGTCTTCACCGGTTTTTCCCTGACCCTGGTCGTCTGGGTTCTCTATGGCTACAACATGGCCTTTGGAACTGCGGCGCACTTGGGTGGCAACGACTTCCTCAACAACTTGGTCGGCGTGCCGCACACGTTGTTGAATGCCGCTTCCTCACAGGGACAAGCGGTGTCGGACACCAACACGGTGGTGCCCTTCCACTTCCCGACGGCAACCTTGGCGTACTTCCAGTTCGCCTTCGCCGCCATTACCCCCCTGCTCTTCTTGGGTGGCCTCGTGGGCCGTCTCAAGTTCAAGGCCTGGTTGGTCATCGTGCCCCTGTGGATCTCGGTGGTCTACGTCGTTAACGCCAAGCTGATGTGGGGTGGCGGATTCTTCGCCCTGAAG
Source organism: uncultured Acidimicrobiaceae bacterium (assembly GCA_937894805.1). Classification (GTDB taxonomy): domain Bacteria; phylum Actinomycetota; class Acidimicrobiia; order Acidimicrobiales; family RAAP-2; genus RAAP-2. The sequence goes on from CALAYR010000012.1 coordinate 4,368, forward strand.
GGTGCCGTCGACTTTGCCGGTGGATTCGTTATTCACCTCTCCGCTGGTGTTGCGGCCTTCGTGGGCGCGGCCATCATTGGACCCCGCCTCAAGCGCGACCGCACCACGGTGCCCAGCAACTTGATGATGGTGGCCATTGGTGCCGGTGTTTTGTGGATGGGTTGGAACGGCTTTAACGGTGGTGCTCCGTACTACGCGGGTGCCGACACTGGTTCGGCCATTTTGAACACCAACCTCGCCACCGCGGTTGCCGTCTTGACGTGGGTCTTCATGGACATGACGTTGACTAAGCAGAAGAAGCCCATGTTCCTGGGTGCCATCAACGGCATGATCTGCGGACTGGTGGGCATTACCCCATCGGCCGGTTTCGTGAACGGCCTCGGCGCCATCATCGTGGGCTTCCTCTGCACCTTCGTGGTGTGGTTCGCCTGGAACTACTTGAGCCGGGTTCGTCCCTTCTCGAAGGTCGATGACGCCCTGGGTGTGGTCTTTACCCACGGCTTCGCCGGACTCGTTGGTGGTTTGGCCGTTGGCCTCTTCGCTGACCCGAAGATGGCGGTGTATCTCGCCGATGACGGCAAGTCGGCCGCCTTCAGCGTCGGTGGTTGGTTCTACACCCACTCGTTCCACCAGCTCTGGGAGCAGTTCTTGGCTGCCGTCTGGGTCATTGGCTACACCGCCGTTGGCACGACCATTGTCTTCTACATCGCCAAGGTGATCGTTCGCGGCCTTCGAGAGACTGATGAAGTCCTCGAAGTCGGTGACCTCGCCATGCACGACGAAGAAGCATTCCCCACCGAAACCTTTGCCGAGCGCGTTAGCGCCCTGTCCCGTTACTAAGAAGAGGAACGAAGAGTATGAAACTAGTTGTAGCGATTCTTAAGCCCTTCAAGCTCGATGACGTGAAGGAGCGGTTAAAGGCCCTCAACGTCACCGGCATGACGATCACCGAAGCCCAGGGCTTTGGCCGTCAGCGCGGACACACCGAGGTCTACCGCGGTGCCGAGTATGAAGTGGACTTTGTCCCCAAGCTCAAGCTCGAGCTCGAGCCACGAAGAGTCTCAGTGCTCAACTCCGACAGCGAGTCCACAACGAAGGTTGTTGGCAGATTCAAAGCCTGACGCTCCCTCGCCTCTGCATGCATGGGGACGGGGATCTGCGTCGGCGACCAATCCTGTGCACGCCGTAATCGCAGTGATCCTAATGCTCTTGTTTGCAAGCGCGCACGCGCTTGTGCAAGCGCGCACTCGGTCACACGCACACGCACACGCACAACCTCTTCCACACACGCCGCAGCAGCAGCACGTGGGAACAACCACGGGACTCGCAGCAGCAGCAGCAACGACAACGACGACAGCAGCGCCGTCTCCAGCAACTTCTATTGTGTGTTGTTTGAACAAGGCGGCGGTCGCAGAGGATCGTGTCCGTCGCTTGCGTGCCGTCGTGTTTGGCGGAGGCGGCTCGCGAGGGTGGGCGTACATGGGCGCTATTCGAGCACTGAAAGACTTGCGCATCGACTGGGGGGCGCGCTCGCCGCGCATTGAGAACGCCGTGGGCACGTCCATCGGAGCTGTGACAGCGCTTGCCGTCGCCCTCGGGTTTTCGTGCGCCGACCTCTGC
>CALAYR010000013.1 GCA_937894805.1 uncultured Acidimicrobiaceae bacterium
TATCTCACCTCGAACGCGAAGCGTCACGAGATCAGTCACGTCATCGTCTATCGAGTAGACCGTCTCGCTCGAGAGGTGGGAGGCCACCACACCATCAAGGCCGCCCTCGCGCAGCAGCGCATCACGCTTGCGTCCGTCACCGAGCACTTCGACGAGACGCCCGCGGGCAAACTCACCGAGAACTTGATGGCAGTTCTCGCGCAGTTCGACAACGACGTACGCAGCCAACGAACAACAGAGGGATTAAAGGCCGCGTCCGCTAAGGGTCGCTGGTGCTGGAGGGCCCCCTATGGCTACGAACGGTCCGCGAAGCACTCACCAAGCATGGTCCCGAAGGAACCCGAAGCGAGCATCGTGCGCGAGATCTTTAAACGCTCGGGCCAGATGGTTCCTCGCCTAGAAATCACCGAGTGGGCTGCTACCCAGGGTCTAGTCACGAGTGCCGGAAAACCCCTGCACCTCCAGAACCTCCACCGAATGCTCACCAACCCCATCTACATGGGCATCATCGCGAAGCCCGAGTGGAACCTCTGGGTTCAAGGTGACTTCGAACCGCTCGTTGATCGCGAAACCTTCGAACTCGCCAACCATCACATCAAGAAGGGTGGCAAGAGGGCTGACGGCCGAAGCCTGCACCACCCAGACTTTCCACTTCGGCGCATCGTGCGCTGTGGGCTCTGTGACACCCCTCTCACGGCCTCGTGGTCGAGGGGAAGAAGCAGCCTCTACGCCTACTACCACTGCCGCAATCGCCACTGCACCAAGGTGCACGTCAAGCGAGACGTCATGGACGAAGCCTTTAACGAGTTCCTGAAGGCCAATACCGTCGAGGAGAGCTTCGTGGACGCCCTGAAACTCACCTTCGACGACATGTACAAGCAGATGCTCGCCATGCGCGCCGGCGAGATTGACCGACTCAAGCAAGCCATCGATGACCTAGCGCCCCGAGAAGCCCGTCTCCTTGACCTCTACGTCGGCGACAAGGGTGTGAGCAAGGAACTCTTCCAGCGCCAGATCAAGGCCCTCGAGGACGAACGAGTGGAGCTGCAGGACCAGCTGGCATCACTACGTATCGAGGACATCAACTCAACAGAAGTCTTCGCCAAGGCCAAAGAAATCCTCTGTGACCTTTACGGGAGTTGGAACCGCCTAGAACCCATACACAGACTGCAGTTTCTGCACTTTCTGGTACCTCAGGGACTGATCTGGAAAAACGGGAGTGTTGGAACCGCCTTTAACCCAAGTGGCGTAAGGGGAATCCTCGACTTCCCGACCCCCAAAAATCTTGAAGCACTCCCAGCGGGATTCGAACCCGCGCTGCCGCCGTGAAAGGGCGGTGTCCTAGGCCGCTAGACGATGGGAGCTAGAACTTGTACTTCTGTAATACGCCAAGGCTCTCACCTCGGTGGTCGGGCTGAGAGGATTCGAACCTCCGACCTCTGCGTCCCGAACGCAGCGCGCTAACCAAACTGCGCTACAGCCCGCCGGCGGGTTCCCCCAGCGGGCATCAATATTACTCGGGCTTTTTCTGAGATTTCAGAGCGGCGTCGACCATCTCTTGGGGCACCCCGTCGGGGTACTCTTCGCCAATAATCTCAAGAATTCTTCGCTTTTCGACTCGGTAAACACGGAGAACCCAGTTCTCGTGGACCACCATCACGCCCTCTTGAGGGAAGAAGCCCAGCTGATCGATGATGTAACCACCGATGGTGACGTACTCCCCTTCGGGGATGGGGCAGCCAGCAACTTCGGCGACCTTGTCAATGTGGGCCTGACCCTGGATCAACCAGCGCAGTTCGGTGATCTTGGCGACGTCTTCTTCTTCGTCCTCATCGAACTCGTCGCCAAGGTCACCGACCAAGGGCTCCAAAAGGTCTCGCGTGGAAACGACGCCGGCGACACCACCGTGCTCATCCATCACGACCGCAAAGGTGCGGTGCTGCTGACGCATTTCTTCTAGGGCCTCAAAGACGGCCAGCGACTCGGTCAGTCGCAAGGGTTCGCGAATCTTTCGTTCAATCTCGCGCTCGTCGGGGAGAGAGACGCCTATGGCGCGTCGGCGACTTGAGCTTCGAAAGAGGTCGTTGACAAAGAGAACGCCGTCGACGTCATCGAGGTCTTCGGTAACCACGGGAAAGCAGCTGTGTCCGGAGTCGCGGACGGCTTCGGCTACCTGTTCGGGGGTGACGGGGTGGGTGAGAAAGACCACGTCAACCCGGGGGGTCATAACGTCACGAAGTTCCAACTCGGCCAAGTCGTGAACGCGGCGAATGATGTCTTTTTCGAATTCACTAACTACACGGTCCTCGTGGCGTGGGCGAAATCGAGCGAAGAGTCCGGAGGCCTTGGGGCCAGAATGGTGAGAGTCGTTCATTGAGGCGTCGGAGCAGCGACGCGGACGGTGGCGGGGCGCCACGCGTCATCCTCGTACCCTTCGCCGCGAAGCAACGCGCGGACGGCGCGACGAACGCGCAGCGGGTCAAGGGGCTTTACGACGAATCCTTCGGCACCGCTACGGCGGGCCAAGAAGACGTCGGGACGACGGTCGAGGAGCATGAGGACGGGCACATGTGGTGCGGCGCCGTAGGACTCCTCGTGTCGAAGGTCAAGACAAATTGCCATGGCGCCCATGGCGCCAATTTGGAGGTCCAAAATGGCCAGGTCAATTTGCTGGGAGGACACCGCGGCGCGGACGGCGGGACCGGTCGCAACTTCGAGAATTTCGATGTCAGGACCTTCGAGCATGCTGCGAAGTTCCTGGCGTAGTGAAACGAGATCACTCGCGATAAGAACGGTTGCCACGGGGTAATCGTAGCGTGAAACGAGAGTTTGGTGCTCCTTGGAATACTGGGGCCCAGTTGGCGAAATCTTTCACATGATTCGATTTGCTAGCGGCGAATCGACCTCGTTAGTCTGCCTTCTCTTATCTGAACTGGGGGGTTCGTAGTGGCAATGCCAAATGCTGAATGGATGGAACTTGGGGCCTGCAGGACAGCGAGCGCCCGCCTCTTTTTTGCACCTGAGGAGAAGGAGCCGCGCGAGCTGCGCTTCGAACGGGAACGTCAAGCCAAGGCCGTCTGTGCGGACTGTGTGGTCAAAGACGAGTGCTTGGCCTACGCCCTACGTAATCGGGAACGCATTGGCGTCTGGGGCGGCTTAACCGAAGTTGAGCGGGGCGTTCGCTTCTAGTTCGAGCGCCGAAACAGTTCGCCACTCCACGTCCGAGAGACGACAATCAAGAGTGCGAAGGTGACCACGTGCACGCCGGTGCACCACAGACAGATGTGATCAATGATCAAGAGTTCGGCGGCAATGAGCCACAGGACAAAGCCCATGCCTGACAACAGTGCGAGGGCCCGCAAGCGGTCAATCAGTTGTGAGTTTCGTCGCCAGACCCACGGACTATTGATTACAACCATGGCGAGGAAGAAGGCCAGGCCGAGATTTGAAACGGGCAAGCCGAGAAATTTCGACTGGGCCGAGGTCGTAACGGTGGCGCAGTTGATGAGACCTTGATCGGGGCAGGCAAAGAAGGTGGCGCCCTTGTAGTGCCCAATGGTGAGGTACGTCGATATGGCGACACCGACGATGCTCAGGATAAAACTGGTCCAAACAATCCTTTTCGAAGTGCTGGGCGCCTCGGTGACCACTAGAGGTGGAGCGCCTTCTTCGCCGCCAGCACACCCTTGGAGTTACAGACGTTGCTCGGCTGCTGGTTGGTCTGGGAGCAGATAGCGGCCGAAACCATGTTGGACGAAGCGATAATGCTGCGAGAAATTGGATTGTTCGTGTCGGTCAGGTTCTTCGCGATGTCGTCACGGACCTGGCCCTGGAATGAGCTGGGTGAGATTGACGACCCGGCCCACATAATGCGGTTGCCAATCGTGAAGAAGGGAATCGAACCGGCGTACTGCTCGCTCATGGTGGGGAAGTACTTCGGCGTGTCGTACTTGGTCACGATGGCCAGCTGTTCCGCCGTGGGCTTTTGCAAGATGGTGTAGTCGTTGCCGGCCGCGTTGATCTGGTTGGACTTCTCTTCAACGGTCTGCAGCGCAATGTAGGGCGAGGTGAAGGTCGACTTTTGGAACGTGAACGTTGGCGTGTTGGGGTAGACGTCACGACTGGCTGAAGTGGTGTTGCCGAGGCTGGCCCAGGTGCCAAAACGGCTCAACGCAACGATGGTCGGCCAGCGCTGAGCGGCGCAGAACGGGCAGTACTCCGAGCCGTAGTAGAGGACTCCGGGCAGCATTTTGCCGGTGGTGGGGTCCTTGAAGAGCAGCTGGGGCTCGTTTAAGTGGACCTGAGGGGCCGTAACGAGCATCACGGGAGAATCAATACCCACGGTGTCAAAGACTGAGCTCGGCACGGTGGTCAGGTCGGTCGCGATGGAAGATGAGGTCGCTTCCCAGCCGCCATTGGCCGTGTTGGAGCCGCCCGTGGCGATCTTGACCACAACGAGGGCCGCGATAATCAAGACCACGACACCGACGGCTACCCAAGTCACGAGGCCAGCGGGACGACCGGCCTGGTTGGCGGGTTTGCGGTTGGCGAGGGCGGTATTGGCGTTCTTTGGGGTGGGCTTAGCCACGAGGACCTCCAGAGGGATTACTTGATGTCAGCGTACCTTCTGACTCCCTGTCAGGTAGTCGTGGGGGTAAGAATCACCTAAAACGTGCGGTACGCTTCGCCCAATGTCGAATGTCATGGAGCCCCGCCCCGCCGCCACCGTCATGATGGTTCGTGACGGCGATGGGGGCTTTGAAGTCTTGATGTTGAAGCGCAATTTGAACTCGGACTTTGTCGGTGGGGCGTACGTCTTTCCCGGCGGTGGAGTGGACGCGCTCGATGCCTCGCCCGGGACGGAGGTACTCGTCGAGGGTCTCATTGATGCCGAGGCCTCGACGCGACTTTCTCTAACTTCTGGCGGCCTCGCCTACTACGTGGCCTGCCTTCGCGAACTCTTCGAGGAGGCGGGACTCCTACTTGCTCGAAGTGCCAACGGCGAGTACGTGCGCTTCGATGACCCCGACGTTCATGAGCGATTCGCAACTCATCGACGGGCCGTCAATGGGAGTGAGCGTCGTTTTCTCGACATCGTGGCCGAGGAGAAGCTTCGCCTCGATCTCACGGCCCTGGAGTACTACGCCCACTGGGTTACTCCGGTGGGGCCGCCCCGTCGCTACGACACGCGATTCTTTGTGGCGCTCGCCCCGGAGTATCAAGTGGCCGCCCACGACGCCGGTGAAACGATTGCCGACGAGTGGGTGCGCCCTCGTGATGCGCTGGAACGTCATCACGCCGGTGAGTTGGAGATGATCTTTCCGACCATTCGCAATCTCGAAGCCATCGCCGACTTGCCGCACGCGGCAGCCGTACTGGAGCACGCCCGGCAAAAGCAAGAGATTCTCCGGATCGAGCCAAAGTTTCTTACCGTGGATGGCGAAGTCACCATCGTGATGCCCGGTGATCCGGGCTGGACCAACTAGCTCTGCGCTACGGCAGCGTTGAGGTCGCTCAACATCCGCGCCGTACAGCCCGTCATACCGGCCGGGGGCGCAATCTCGGACGTGAGCAACTGGACGAGGTCCTGAAAAATCTCTGAGGCCATCGTGTCGCTGGAAACGGCGGGGGCCCCGGCGTCACCACCGGCGGCGATGTGAGCCCGCAGCGGAATACTCGCGAGCAGCGGGGTGGAGAGTTCTTCCGCCAGGGCGAGGCCACCACCACGACCAAAGACGTCGTGCTCTTGGCCACACGCACAGCTGAAGGGAGCCATGTTCTCAACGACGCCGAGGACGCGCACGTTGGATCGACGAGCAAAGTCGGCCATACGAGCGGCCACCCGTTGGGCGGCCATGGCCGGAGTTGTCACGATGATGTGACCCATGTGGGGGAGCAGGCGAGCGAGGGTCATCGATATGTCGCCCGTGCCGGGGGGCGTGTCAATGATGAAGTAGTCCACGCCGCTCCAGTCGGCATCTTCGATGAACTGCTGGACGGCCTTTTGCACGATGAGGCCCCGCCAGAGCAGGGCCTTTTCTTCCTCGGCGAGAAAGCCCATGGAAAGAAGGCGTAGCGATCCGGTGCCGAAGGCCTTTTCGAGGGGCTGCATTTTGCCGCCGCGCGCGGTGACGTCACCGGCCATCCCGAGGAGGCGAGGGAGCGAGAAACCCCAGATGTCCGCATCCAGCACGCCGACCGTGAAGCCACGTTCGGCCAGGGCCACGGCGAGGTTGGCCGTGACGGAAGACTTGCCGACGCCGCCCTTGCCCGAGGAGATGGCGATAACGGGAGTCGTGCGGGGAATCGTGGTGGTCGGGGCACTCTCCTGGGCCAGTCGCCGGGCCGTATCCATCAAGGTGGCCTTGGCCGAGGGCGACATGGTCCCGAGGACGATGGAGACCGAAGAGATGCCCTCAACAACGAGGGAGGCCTCCTTGACGTCTCGCTCAATCTGGGCCCGTAGGGGGCAGGCGGCGGTCGTCAGGGCCACTTCCACGGTGGCGTGGGTCTCTTCGACTGTGATGGCGCCCACCATGCCCAAAGTGACGATCGAGGCGCCGAGTTCGGGGTCCAGGACGTACTGGAGCCGTTCTCGTAAGGCTTCGGCGGGCGTGGTCACGTATTGACGCTACCCGTAGGGGTGGAATTCCGGCGTCGCGGTCGCTACGCTGAGTGCAACGTTCTCTGCCTACCAAGGAGCATCATGACGACCTCAACTTCAGTCAACCTCTCATCAAAGTCCGCCAGCCCAATTGTGTTGACCGACGCGGCCATCATCAAGGTTGCTGAGCTCATCGCCGCCGAGGCGGCCGAAGAGACGCTGGCTCTGCGCATCGCCGTTAAGAGCGGAGGCTGCAGCGGCTTCCAGTACGACATGTTCTTTGACTCGGAATTCGCTTCGGAAGACATCGTCAAGGAGTTCGGCACCGTCAAGGTCGTCGTTGATTCCCAGAGCGGTTCACTGCTCACGGGTGCGACGTTGGACTTCACCGACGGCCTCCAGGGTGCTGGCTTTCACATCACCAACCCCAACGCCACCAAGACGTGCGGCTGCGGCAACTCATTTAGTTAGTCGTTCGTTCGCGACGTAGTTTGTTTCGCCCCCGGGCCGAAACAGTAAATCCTCGTAACTCCTACTCACCCGTTGACGCCCCTCGGCATGCCGTGACCACGGTGCGGTGAAAGAGAACGACGCCAGCCGCCGTATGGTGAGTGCGGGCAGAACCGACTGACCCACCTCTCGAAAGGACTCACATGAGCACTCCCGTTGGCCCCTATTCCGCCTGGCGCCGCGCCGGTGATTTCGTAATTCTCTCCGGCCAGATTGGCCTCGTTCCCGGTGCGGAAACGCCCACCATGATTGACGACACCGCCCCCGGACAGTTGCGGCAAGCGCTGGAGAACGCCAAGACGCTGTTGGCCGAAGCCGGCACCGATCTCGATCACGTCGTGAAGGCCACCTTGTTCCTGCTCAGCATGGACGACTTCCCCGCCTGCAACGAAGTGTGGATGGAGTTCTTTAACGCCCCTCGTCCGACCCGGTCGACGATTGGTATTGCGCAACTGCCCTTTGGTGCACGCTCCGAGGCTGAGCTCTGGGCCTACGCCCCCGAGGCCTAGTCCTCGATGGTGCGAGAGTTGTTCGCGCCGAACTTGTAGCCCACGCTGCGAACAGTCTGAATGAGATAGGCGTGCTCTTCACCGAGCTTGGCGCGGAGTCGTCGCACGTGGACGTCCACGGTGCGCGCGCCACCGTAGTACTCATATCCCCAGACGCGATTGAGCAACGTTTCGCGAGAGAAAACTCGCTGCGGGTTGGTGGCGAGGAACTTTAAGAGTTCGTACTCCATGTAGGTCAAGTCCATGACTCGGCCGGCAATGGTGGCCTGGTAGGTCTCGAGGTTGAGTATGAGTCCACCCTGCTCAACGAGTGAGGTGGCCCCTTCGTGGCCGGCCCGACGGAGTCGGTGGTGCAGTCGGGCGGCCAGTTCGGAAGCGTCCACTGGTGCCACGACGAAGTCATCGAAGAGATCTTCACGAAAGGTCAACTCGTCGAGCTGGTAGCGATCTAGTACCAAGATGATGGGGCTGATGGCCTGTTCCCGCTGGCGCAGTTGGCGGCAGAGTCCCATGGCGTCGTTAAAGGCCAGCGACGTGGCATCAACCAGGGCGCCATCGAAACCGTTCTCGGGCTCCACGCGCGCGATGTCATTGAGGTGCGTCGAGCCGACGACTTGGGTCGTCACGCCGGCTGTTTCGAAGGCCTTACGAATCGGCCCTTCGCACATGGGGATGACGAGAACGACGTCCTGCATTAGAGCAGTGGGAGATAACGGGCCCATTCAAAGGGCGTGACTTCGGCACGGTACGAGGCCCATTCGGCCCGCTTGTTACGGAGGAACCACTCCACGAGGTGGTCACCCAGGGTGTCGTGCAGTAGATCAGACTTCTCCATCAGCTCGACGGCCTCGGCCAACGAACGCGGCAACGTGCGCGTTGACTCACCTTCGGCGGGCAGGGTGTAGTTGCCCTCCACACCCTTGAGTCCTGCAGCCAATATGACAGCGAAGGCGAGATAGGGATTGGCAGCCGGATCTGGTGCGCGGTATTCGAGTCGCGTTGACTCCGATCGCCCGGTCTTCACGGTCGGGACTCTCACGAGTGCCGAGGGAATGAAGCGGGCCCAGGCGGCATTGACCGGTGCTTCGTGTCCGGGGACGAGTCGCTTGTAGGAGTTGACCCACTGGTTGGTAACGGCCGTGATTTCGGGAGCGTGCTCGACGAGTCCGGCCATGAAACTTTCGGCCACGGGTGAGAGTCCGTACTGGTTGTCACCAATGAAGGCGTTCTCGCCGTCTTTCCAGAGTGACAAGTGGGTGTGCATCCCCGAGCCCTGTTCGAGGGACATCGGCTTGGGCATGAAGCTGGCGATGAGGTTGGACTGTCTTGCCAACTCCTTAACCACGTGGCGCACCGTCATAACCGTGTCGGCCATGGTTAACGCGTCGGTGTAGCGAAGGTCGATTTCGTGTTGTCCGGGAGCGTCTTCGTGCTGGGCGTGTTCGACACCGATACCCATCTCTTCGAGGGTCAAGACGGTGCGACGACGCAGCTGACTCGGGGCATCATCGGGGAGGAGATCAAAATACGAACCACTGTCGGCCGGTACGGGCCCCTGACCAGTCCCGAGGTCCTTGAAGTAGAAGTACTCAATCTCGGGTGCGGCGTAGAAGGTGTAGCCCGAACCACGAGCGTCGTTGAGGACGCGACGGAGCTGTTGGCGGGGGCAGCCCTCAAAGACCGATCCATCGATGTTGAAAATGTCGCAGAACACGCGCGCCACACCTTCGCCCTCGGCGTGCCAGGGGAGGAGTTGGAACGTCGTGAGGTCGGGGCGAGCGAGAACATCTGACTCTTGCGTCCGGGAGAAACCATCGATGGCGCTGCCGTCAAAGGTCATGCCGTCGTCGAGGGCATCTTCGAGTTCGGCCGGTGTGACGTGGAAGGCCTTGTGGCGCCCAAGGACGTCGGTGAACCAGAGTTGGACGAAGCGAACACCGCGCTCTTCAACGGTTCGCAGAACGTACTGAACCTGATTTTGCATAGTCATAGTCTCGCAGATTCTTTCGACTGGCTTTTTGGCCACCGGGTAGGGAAAGCACAAAGCCCCCGTCACACTGGGTGACGGGGGCTTTGTTTACAAGCAACTACTTACGGGCAGCCTTCTTAGCTGGTGCCTTCTTAGCCGTGGCCTTCTTAGCCGTGGCCTTCTTGGCGGGAGCCTTCTTCGCTACTGCCTTCTTGGCGGGAGCCTTGGCTCCACCAGTGGCGGCACCGCAGACGGTCTCAACCATGACGGCGCAGACGGCGTAGGGGTCCATGTTGGCGTTCGGACGACGGTCTTCCAACCAGCCCTTGCCATCACGTGCGGTCTGCAGCGGAATACGGATTGAAGCGCCGCGGTCCGAGGTGCCGTAGGAGAACTTGTTCCATGGGGCGGTCTCGTGCTTACCGGTGAGGCGGTCTTCGATGCCGTAACCGTAAACGGCGATGTGCTCCATGATCTTCTTGCCAATGGCGTCACACGCGGCGTGAATGACCTTGAGGCCACCGTTCTCGCGCATGCCCTTGGTTGAAAAGTTCGTGTGCGCACCGGCACCATTCCAGTCACCCTTGATGGGCTTGGCGTCCCAGCTCACGTCCACGCCGTAGTCCTCGGCGATGCGCTCGAGCAACCAACGGGCAACCCAGAGCTGGTCGCTGACGGCGACGGGGGAGAGAACACCAATCTGGAACTCCCACTGCGCCATCATCACTTCAGCGTTGGTGCCTTCGATGGAAAGACCGGCGCGGAGGCAGGCGAGGGTGTGGGCTTCGACGATGTCACGTCCGGGCATCTTGGCGCCACCGACGCCGCAGTAGTAAGGACCCTGCGGGGCGGGGTAGCCAACTTCGGGCCAACCGTAGGGACGGCCGTCCTGGAAGAAGGTGTACTCCTGCTCGATGCCAAACCAGGGCTCGAACTTGCCGTACTTCTTTTCGGCAGCCACGGTCGCGGCGCGAGTGTTGGTGGAGTGAGGGGTGTTGTCGGGGTTCAATACTTCGCACATCACCAAGATGTCGTTAGGACCGCGCAGTGGGTCGGGACAGGTGAAGACGGGGTTGAGGACGCAGTCCGACGACGAACCGTCGGCCTGGTTGGTGCTCGATCCGTCGAAACCCCATACTGATGGCTTCTTGCCATCGGCAATGATGCGGGTCTTGCTACGTAGCTTGGCCGTCGGCTTGGTTCCGTCGAGCCAGATGTATTCGGCCTGAAAGGGCACGCTCACTCCTTAGTTCGGTTGACACAACTCGGATGAGTTGCACGTAGACAGTTTGCTCGCTGGAGGCCGCTCGTGCCCACTCTTATTGTTAACCGCGTGTGAAGTTCGATTCGGCGGCCCGTGGGAGCACCGGTAGGCTCGTTTCGTGGCCGGACTGCGCGTGGCGCTCCTACAGATAAACCCCACCGTGGGTGACCTCGAGGGAAATGTGGCGCTTCTGCGCGATTCCTACGTGGCCGCACTGGCCGACTTCCCCGATTTGGTGGTGGCCCCCGAAATGGCGCTTTCGGGCTACCCCCCGGAGGACCTCGTCCTCAAGGACGGATTCGTGACCGACGTGGCCAAGCAGTTGGCCGTCCTGGCCGCCTCCGTGGGTCCGATTCCTTTGATTGTTGGCGCACCCCTCGCCGAGGGTCCGCTGGTGCACTTGGCTCCGCCGGCCGATAGCCGCCGCTCAGCGCAGCCCACCGCACAGACACGCACGCACGCCCTCGGCAATGCGCTGGCCGTTCTTCGCAACGGTGTGGTGACTGACGTCGCCACCAAGCGCTTGCTGCCCAACTACGACGTCTTTGACGAACAGCGCTACTTCCAACCCGGTGTCGGAGCGCCGACCGTCATCGAGGTCAAGGGTCAACGGGTGGGACTCGTGGTCTGCGAAGACGCGTGGTTGGCCGAAGGCCCGATTGCTGAGCTCGGCGACGTCGACGTCATCGTGTCGTCGAACGCCTCGCCCTTCGCGAAGGGCCGACCCGTGAAGCGTGAGCTCATGGCCGCGCAACGGGCCCAGGAAAAAAATGCCGCCTTTATCTACGTCAACCTCGTCGGTGGTCAAGACGAACTCGT
>CALAYR010000014.1 GCA_937894805.1 uncultured Acidimicrobiaceae bacterium
TTTCCCTACACGACGCTCTTCCGATCTCTCGTCACGTTGCAGACAGCCAGCTTGAGACTCTGCTGCGAGAGTTTGCCCCTCACGTGGTCTTTCTTCGCCGCAACCATCTCGACCGATTTACTTCAATTGAACGGGCCAAGCAGACCGGCACGTGGCAGAACGCTCAGTACGGCGGCCTCGACATCTCGATAGATCAATCTGAACTCCAGCGGGTAGCTAATGAGGCCCAAGCTTGGTACCGCGAACAAAAGGCACTTTGTCTGTCACTCGGTCTCCAGGTGAGCGACGTCGCCTACGAAGAACTGCTGGACGAAAAGAACCTGCGCAACCTTCTCACAACGTTGGCTGACGGACAGATTGCCATTCCCGACAGCCAGCCGCTCAGCTCCTCGCTTTCCAAGCAGGGTGGGCTCCAGGATCGCTCGGAGTACGTATTTCCGGCGTGGTCGCCGACCAGCGCTAGTTAGTTGGGTTGTTAAAGCGAACCAGGGCCAGCTGACTAGCCGACGCTACGAGTTGGTCGCGGTCGTCAAAGAGTTCGCAGCGCTCGTCAACGAGGCCATCTTCAATGACGACACACCACTGGCGAACCTTCAGCCACTCGCTCGAAGGAATCGAACGGATATACGAACTCAATTGGAGCGTCGGAACCCATCCCGTCGAGCCGATGGGAAACGTTGCGGGCGGCAGGGCGTCAGAGGCGAAGAGAAGACTCCACGCGTCCCACTGCGCCTGACCATCATCGAGTTTCATCCAGCCACGAATTTCAGCCTTGTCGGAAACCTCACCGCGAGCAAAGGTGGTGCAGGCGGGATCTAGACGCTGTTCTTGCGCACCCAAGATGTTGATCACACCGTTCGGTTCCGAACGTGGGCAGTCCTCAATGGGGGGTAGGACTGGCGGCACGGCGTCGTGATACCGAGGAGTTGATCGCTCACTCAAAGTGCCCAGAGTGATCAGCGATTCGTTTGTTATCGCACCGTTTTGCTCGAGCGCCACGTGGACGAAACTGGCACCACGCCCAATTCGGCGGACAGTGGCCACCACAACGGCGGGGCCGAGTTCGGGAGCTCCCACATAGTTCGTCGTAACTGCTGTCGCGTGAATGTGAGGACCACCCTGTGCGGACGCTTCCGCGAGGGCTGCGTTCGCCATCACACACTGGAGGTATCCCCCATTGGGTCGACCAACGACGGTGTACTGCTCGGAGAGATTGACCGCGTAACGACCATTACCTAGGGGATCAACGGCAGCGGCGTCGCGAAGGGCGTGAGTTTGGGGGGCGTTAGGCACCCCTTCACCCTAACCAATTCGCCGGTAACCGCCGGTAGATTGATAGGAGAAAGAGGAAGCTATGAACAGAATTCCGCACTTCGTAAACGGACAGCGTGTCGAGGCTCCCAGCGAACGGAACCTCTCCGTCTTCAACCCGGCCACGGCCGAGGCCATCGGCACACTCTCGGTTCCTTCGACGACATTTCTCGATGAGGTTGTCGCCAGCACTGTGGCCGCTGCTGCTGAGTGGCGGGCCTCGTCGCTCAGTCGGCGAACTGCAGTGCTGTTTGCGTTCCGCGAGCTACTCGTTCGCCACGCCGATGAACTTGCCCTCCTCATCACTACCGAGCAAGGTAAGACCTTGGCCGACGCCCGCGGCGAATTGGCCCGCGGTCTGGAAAATGTTGAGTACGCCTGCGGACTTGCCGATCACCTCAAGGGTGATTTCGCCAGTCAAGTCGCCGACGGTGTTGACGTTCACTCGTTCCGTGAACCGATTGGCGTCGTGCTCGCGATTACCCCCTTTAACTTTCCAGCCATGGTGCCCCTCTGGATGCTCGCCAACGCGATTGCCGCCGGCAACGGTGTCGTCCTGAAGCCTTCCGAGCGCGATCCTTCGGCCGCGGTGCGACTCGCCGAACTCCTGATTGAAGCTGGGCTCCCCGCCGGTGTGTTGAATGTCGTACACGGAGACCGCCACACCGTCGAATATCTGCTCGAACACCCGTCGCTCGAAGCCATCAGCTTTGTGGGGTCGACTCCCGTGGCCCAATCGATCTACGCCACCGGTACGCGGCTGGGCAAGCGGGTCCAAGCCCTCGGTGGAGCCAAAAATCATATGGTCGTCCTACCAGACGCCGATATCGCTGTGGCGGCCGATGCGGCGATCAACGCTGGCTTTGGTGCCGCCGGAGAACGATGCATGGCCATCAGCGTGGTCGTAGCAGTAGGCGACAGTGCTGACGTACTCGTAGAGGCAATCGCCACCCGTATGGACCGACTCACCGTTGGCTCTGGAGTCGACAGCGGTAGCGACATGGGTCCACTCATCACCCAAGAGCATCGCGATCGCGTGGCGCACTACGTCACGAACGCCCCGAGTGAGGGGGCCGTCATTGTTCGCAGCGGCGCCGACCTAATCAGTCGGCCGGGTTTCTACTTTGGCCCGAGCCTGCTCGATCACGTCACTACGGACATGGCCTGTTATCGCGACGAAATATTCGGCCCCGTCTTGTGTGTGGTGCGGGTCGAGAATTTTGACGATGCCGTAGCCCTCGTCAATGCCAATCCCTTTGGCAACGGTGTCGCCATTTTCACCCGCGACGGCAACGCCGCACGACTCTTCAGTCGCGCTGTTTCGGTCGGCATGATTGGCATCAACGTGCCGTTGCCCGTCCCAGTAGCGAGCTTCTCCTTTGGCGGCTGGAAGAACTCACTCTTCGGCCACGCCCACATGTACGGACCGGAAGGCTTGGCCTTTTACACGCGGGGCAAAGTAGTGACATCAAGGTGGCCAGAGCCGAATGAATCACAAATTGACCTGGGCTTTCCCAGGACGAGATAGCAGTGAATCAGCTCGGCGACTTCCTCTGGGGTGGGCTGCGCGAAGCAGCCTTGATGCTTTGGATGACGTTCTGGCCGCTCGTCTTGGGCTTCACCATCTCCGGAGTAGTCCAATCATTCGTTAAGCGTGATGGTCTCCGGCGAACCCTCGGAACCTCGTCACTCCGTTCAGCCTCGATGGCAAGCATTCTTGGCGTGATCTCCTCCTCCTGCAGCTACGCCGCCAGCGCCATGGCTCGAGCACTCTTTCTGCGTGGAGCCTCCTTTACGAACGCCACCATTTTCATGATTGCGTCCACCAATCTCGTCATCGAACTCGGCATTGTGCTCTACCTGCTTTTGGGCTGGGAATTTCTCGTGGCCCAAATACTCGGAGGTCTGATCATGGTGACCATCGTTGCGGTGGTGGGACGACGGCTGTTGGACGTTGACCAAGAAGCTCTACGTGCGACGAGCGATGAGTCGCCAACGCCTGAAGATAGCGTCGAAGTCGTACCTACCTTCCGCGAAGCCCAGGGTTGGTTTCGAGCGGCCCGCTACACCATCGGTGATATCACCATGTTGCGTAAAGAACTTTTCTTTGGGTTCCTCGTGGCCGGCTTCCTAGCCGCCGAGGTGCCCGACTCTTGGTGGTCGCATCTCTTTCTGACCAACCACGGCTGGTGGACCACATTGGAGAACGTTGTCATCGCCCCGCTCTTCGCCGTCATCTCCTTTGTCTGCTCCGTCGGCAACATTCCACTCGCAGCGGCGATGTGGGTGAAGGGCGTCAGCTTTGGGGGCGTTATTGCCTTCATCTTTGCCGACCTGGTCACCCTCCCCCTGCTACTCATCTATCGTCGGTTCTACGGAGGCGCGCGAGCACTCCGACTCTTTTTAGTCCTGTGGGCCGTAATGGCCATCGGGGGTCTTCTTATCGAGCTGATCTTTCGTGCCCTGCACGTCGTGCCGCCGATTCCCAGCCACGTCATGATGGGCCACGAGTTTTCACTCGGATGGAATCTCTGGCTCAATATTGTGGCCGTCGTAAGTTTGCTGCTCACATTTGCACTGAGTCGCCGAAGTGTTAGCGACGAAGGTGTCGCTATCGACCCCGTTTGCGGCATGCAGGTAGCCAAAGATTCGCCGGCCGCTGTGGCCGACGTCGATGGCGTCCGCTACTACTTCTGCGCACCCCGCTGTCAGGACCGATTTGTGAAGGAGCCTGCGAAGTTTCTCAGCCAGACCCCCGTCATGGTGGAAGACCCGGATGGCGACGCTACTGATCCCATCTGTGGCATGAAGGTGAACTCCAAGCAACCTCCCGCGCAAGCCGATAGCCCCACTGGACCGGTCTATTTCTGCAGCGAGGGCTGCCGCGGGCAGTGGTTGGCGGGACCGGATGCGGCTCCAGGCACCCAGCAGGTTTCGCTCAGTCGAAAGGCCAAGCCATGAGTCGCCGCGTCGAAGTGGGACCTTCACCTCGCGTCTACGGCGTCTGTATTCACGACAGCGCCGTGCTCTTGGTCCGAGCCACTAATCCTCATGACGGTGGCGAAATCTGGTGGCTACCGGGTGGAGGAATCGACTGGGGTGAGTCCCCACAACAGACGCTGGAACGAGAGTTCATCGAAGAGACCGGCTTGGGCGTTACCAATCACCTCCTCCACTCCGTACTCGACGATCAGCGCGTCAGGGTCAACGGTGACCACGTCCACACGGTCCGGATTATCTATCTCGCCACGGTAGAAGTTGCGCCCCTGCAGCACGAAGCTGGTGGAACAACTGATTTTGTGATGTGGGCCAAGCTCGATGAACTAGACCAGCTTCGTCTCGCCGACTACGCCCAATCCTCGATTGAGGCCGTGGTCACCATGCTCGCGTCCACGGAGACCAACGAACTCAAGAATTCGTTGGCTCCGTTTCGCGCGGCGGCCAATCTTTAGACGAAGTACTTCGTCTTAAGTTCGCGCTTCAAGAACTTTCCGGCGGGGTTCCGCGGGAGTGGTTCGTTCGTGAAGGCAATACGGGTTGGGACCTTGAATCCAGCTAAGCGGATCGACACGTGATTACGGAGTTCATCATCCGTCAACTCCGTACCGGCACGGAGCATGACCACGCAGGCCACCTCTTCGCCCAGTCGCTCGTGCGGAACGCCGAATACAGCCGCTTCGTGCACTGAAGGGTGCTCATAGATGGCTGCTTCGACTTCGGCCGAGTAGACGTTTTCACCAGCACGCAGGACCATGTCCTTGGCGCGGTCTTCGATGTACAAGAAGCCCTCTTCGTCAACACGACCAATGTCACCACTGCAGAGCCAGCCGTCAACAATGGTCTCCGCCGTGGCTTCCGGCTTCTGCCAGTAGCCA
This sequence comes from uncultured Acidimicrobiaceae bacterium, assembly GCA_937894805.1. Classification (GTDB taxonomy): domain Bacteria; phylum Actinomycetota; class Acidimicrobiia; order Acidimicrobiales; family RAAP-2; genus RAAP-2. Next base: position 5,187 of record CALAYR010000014.1, read on the forward strand.
CGGATGAGCGTTGGCGCCTTCATCCAGATCTGCCCCCGTTCACCGACCGGCAAACTCTTGAGCTCGTCGTCACGAATATCAAAGTCCATGATGATCGTCGGTGTACGACCCGTCGACGACGGGTGGCTGACGTAGTCATCGCCATAGTTTCCGGGGCCGTAGGCATTGGTTTCGGTCATGCCGTAACCAATGTTGGGGCGGCCGGTCTTGAAAGAGCTTTCGACGCGCGCCACGAGCTTGGGTGGCGCGGGTGCTCCACCGCCACCGATGGATGCGAGTGAGCTGGTGTCGTACTTCGAAAAGTTTGGACTCTCCAGCATGTCCCAGCTCTGCGTCGGTACGCCTACAAAGTTGGTGACCTTGTGGCGCTCGATGAGTTGCAGGGCGCGCTCGGGCTCCCATCGGTACATCATGACGAGCTTGAAGTGCCACATGAAGCTGCTCATCATGACGGGAATGCAACCGGTCACGTGAAAGAGCGGGACAATCAAGATGAAACAGGTCGGCAGGCCACTACCTTGATCCGCGCCACCTCGGCGAGCAGCGTTGACGTACGCACCCGAGGAGAAGGCCATCAGCGACTGTGTGACCGCGCGGTGTGACGAGACGGCACCCTTAGGAAAGCCTGTCGTGCCGGAGGTGTAAAGAATTGTGGCGTCATCGGAGGGGTCGATCTCAACGTCGGGCATGGCCATCCCGTGCACGATGACTTCATTCCAGTTCTGAACTCCGGGGTCAAGGGGCTGCAGGTCATCGAGACGCACACCGAGAATGGCGACATTGGCCTCATTGCAGGCCTTGTGGGCGCGAGTGATGCGCTCGGTGTCGGCGATGAGGAGTGAGAGGCCAGCGTCATTGACGGCGTACTCCATTTCATCTTCCGTCCACCACGCATTAAAGGAGACGGAGATCGCGCCAACTGAAGTAATCGCCGCGAAGGAGATGATCCACTCGGGGAGGTTGCGCATGGCGACGCCGACGCGGTCACCCTTCTTGATGCCGAAGTGGTGCACGAGGGCGTAGGCCAAAGCGTCAACGGACTCCATGACCTGCTTGTAGCTCCACTCTTCGTCTTCGTAGACGAGAAAGATGTTGTCATCTAGACGCGCGGAAGCGAATACCTCACGGAGTGATTTCGGGGCGTTCTTAAAGACGCGATTAGTTACCCCATCGACGGTCTCTTCAATAACTTCGAATGGCTGGCCGTCA
>CALAYR010000015.1 GCA_937894805.1 uncultured Acidimicrobiaceae bacterium
ACATCGACCAGGGGTTGGCACGAGTCGTATGGCGCACACGGGATTTCATCGGTGGGCTGAGCGTTGACGTCGCAACCGGTCGTGTGGCCTGGCACGCATGGCCCTCTGGCACGATGCCGTGGGACACCGCTCAAGTGTGGACGGCCGACCGTGCCTACATGTACCTGCGCGGGGAAGTGGTTGCGGGCACCACTAATCACGCGGCCATGAATCCAACGTGGATTCATGGTGACCTTTACTTTCAATTTGAAGAAGAAGAGCACTTCCGCCCCTCCCGACTTAGCGATGGGGGGCTGCAGAGTGCTTCGACCATAAGCGGTGAAAGCCTTAGCGACTGGTTTTTTGGATGGCCGTGGACGGTGGGGTTTGGTAACGATACGGCCCACGTCTCCGTCCGGTCGTCAACGACGTACGTCCACCTGTGGAGGAACGACGGATCGGTCGAGCTCGTCGACTCGTCCCCCGTGGCGCTCCAAGAGCTTGCCGGCGGACAAAAGGCTCTTTGGGCCACTGGCGCCGACCAGGCGGTCGGCTCCAGTCTTTGGCGTTATCAAATCAAAAAACGACGATGGCAATGCGTGTCACCACCTACTGCGAGCGCGTTGAACGAAGACGAAATCAGTCTCAGCGAGTTGCGGCGCACAGACTCCGGAGTGCCGTTCGTCTACTACGAGCCGACGAGTCGAGCCTTCGTTGCGCCATCAGATGACCGACCGGGCCTCATTATTGATGTCCATGGTGGACCGACGGCATACGCCAAGCGGGGCCTTCGGGCCACAACCCAGTTTTTCGCAAAGTCTGGATTTGCCTTCGCGAGTGTCGATTATCGGGGGAGCGTTGGTTACGGAGCCCCCTACCGCCGGAGCCTTAACGGCCATTACGGGGAGTTCGATGTCGAAGATATTCGCGATGTCGCCAAATTCCTCATCGCCAGAGGTGAAGTCGATCAGAGCCGTATCTTCGTCCGGGGCGGAAGCTCTGGGGGGCTCACGGCGCTTCTCGCCGCGGAGGATGAGATTTTTGCGGGGGCCATCGCGCACTACCCAGTTACTGACGCACACCGGTTAAACGCGGCAACGCACGAAGTCGAAGGACGCTACCTCGAGGAACTCATTGGACCGTTGCCGGAGCACTCCTCACAGTTCGATTCCGTCTCACCTCACTTTCGAAGCGATTTTCCCCGTCGAGCGCTGATTACGCACGGTGTAGAAGACGTGGTGATACCAGTCCAATTGGTCAGAGATTACGTGAACAAGTTGCAACAGTCCGGTGTGGACGTGACGTATTTGGAATTTTTGGGCGAAGGTCATGGCTACCGAGGACCAGACGTGCAGGCTGGAGTATTGGCGGCGGAGCTTGCGTTCCTAAGGAACTAAATCAGGCTGGCGCCTTGGTAGATGCGGAAGGTGAACACGGTTGAGTTCGAAGTACTGCTGATCACCGAGACACCCAAGATCCAGTAGAAGGTGTCAGATCCGGCCTTCTGAAAAAGCATCTGCGACTGCTTGGCGTGATACGAGTCGCCTTGACTGAAGAGCTTCCAGCCTCGAGCCTCCAGATGACTCTTGTAGAAGCTGAGTAGTTCACTTGGGCTGGCGTCAACGGCAATATCTCTCGCACAGTCGTAGCCACCCGGGCCTTTGCCGCGCCACCTAATTTGAGACTCCGCTGAGCTCAGCGTCGGAATAAGAAGAGCACTGTTGATGTCAGGCGGCGGATTATCGGGAAGCTGGCACTCCGCCAGGATCGTCGATTCGGTATCAATTGGTAGCGCGCCAACCACGATGGGAATGGTGGTGGTTGAGTTCACCGTGGGGTTGGCGACGATGTTGATGGAGGTGAAAAAGATCAGCACGAACACGGCAATCCCCAAGACGACAGCTGCCGGCTTGATACTGGTGGTGGTCGTTAGCGGTGGTTGTGGTGTTTCGCTCATGAATTCCATCCCATGTGATCAATAGGTCCGTGACCAGCGCCAAGATGCCACTCGGCTCCACCACGGAGACCTCGAAGCACGAAGGCCTTGGCCTCTCGAACAGCAGACGTGACGTCGTGGTCGAGACCCAGGCCGGCCGCAATGGCTGCGGCCATTGAACAGCCGGTGCCGTGATCGTTGCGGGTGAGAACCCGTTCCGCGTCGAGCACGATCTCACCATCAGCAGAGACGAGCAGGTCGGGCGCGAGTCCCTCGGTAATGGCCCCTTCGGCAAAGTGGCCACCCTTGACGACGACAAACGAAGGGCCGAACGCCAAGATGGCATGCGCCAGCTGGCGCATCGCGTCGATGGTGTCAATCTCGCGCACGTCTACACCTACTAAAACGGCCGCTTCGCGCAAGTTGGGGGTAGTAATAAGCGCATAGGGCAGCAGTGCTTCGCGATAAGCCTCAACCCCGCCGTGCTCCATGAGGGCGTGACCAGTGCTACTGACTAGAACGGGGTCGACGACCAGCTGGGGAAGACGACCGTCACGAGCCAGCTCGGCCACTTTCAAGATGGTGTTAGGGCGGGCCAGCATTCCGGTTTTGACCGCACGCACGTTCATGTCGGTTAAAACGGCATCCACTTGAGCAGCCACCATTTCAGCCTCGAGGGCGCAAACGGCCGAGACGCCGACGGTGTTTTGGGCCGTGATAGCAGTAATGGCCGATGTCCCATGGACGCCGAGCGCGGCGAAAGTGCGCAGGTCGGCCTGGATACCCGCTCCGCCGCCGGAGTCTGACCCGGCAATCGTCATGACTACTCGTGGTTCCACAACCCCACCCTAAGGGCGACGGCTGCGCTCTAGGTACGATGCATACGTGACGAATCATCTCCACGTCGGTTCAATCGTTTCACCCTCGCGCCTGGTGATGGGTACGGGCGGACTACGGACTTTGGACGATCTTCGAAAGGCGTTAGTTGCCTCCGAGTCGAGCATTGCCACGGTGGCAGTAAGGCGCGTTGGACTGGAGCAGGATGGCTCTATTTACGACCTTCTTCGCGAACTGTCATTCGATCTGTTGCCCAACACCGCCGGCTGCTTTACGGCGGAGGAAGCGGTGAAGATTGCCGAACTGGCGCGCGAGGCATTCGAAACCAATGCCGTGAAACTCGAAGTGATCGGCGACGACGTGACGTTGTTGCCTGACCCCATCGAAACGGTTCGTGCCGCCCACCTACTGGTTGATCGGGGCTTTGAGGTGTGGGCCTACACCACAGATGACCTCGTAGTGGCCGAGCGGTTGGAACAGGCGGGGTGCGCGGCCGTCATGCCGCTCGGTTCGCCCATCGGCTCTGGTCTCGGCGTCTTAAACCCTCACGCCATAGCGCTCATTTGCGAACGGATTTCTGTGCCCGTCCTCCTCGATGCGGGGATCGGCACT
>CALAYR010000016.1 GCA_937894805.1 uncultured Acidimicrobiaceae bacterium
AGATACGTGGCGCCGGCAACATCGCAGGCCACCCGAAGTTCGTTACCTCGGGGCGAGTTGTCGTCGACAACGACGACTGAAAATCCCGCCAGGGTGCCGAGGAGGTGCACCAAACCGTGGAGGTCGTTGAAGACCGGGATCACCACTGTGACGTCGGCGGGAGCGAGGGGAGTATCAAACTGCACTCGAAGCATTCCCTGATCACTCAACGTCCGCGCCAGTCGGTTATTCGCTGGCGTGAGCGGCGCTCCGGACTGCCACGCCCGAACCTCTCTCATGGCCGAAGCGTTGAGTCGCAGGAGCTTCCACGGGTGGCCGCCGGTAAGTACTTCGTTCCCCACGAGCGAGACCGACTCATCCAGGCGAGCCATGAGGCCCGTCGGCATCGGGAACTCGCTGGGATTCGGGGCTTCGGGGAGTTCGAGGGCCACGATGGCAGTCTCTCACGAGACGCCCCCACGCCTAGGCTCACCGCCGAGCCCTGCCTCAAAGTGACACGGTGCGTCACTTTTCGGGCAGAATAGAACGGACGAGGAGAAACAATGAACCCCGAAGCGATCGAAACCACTGAAGAAGAGACGTTGACCGAAGAGTTGTTGGTCGAAGAAGTCTCCATCGACGGACTCTGCGGGGTCTACTAAACCGTGTCCCTCGTGGACACTCAGACGTTCGATGCTTCTGCCGCATGGCAGATGAGCCGTCACGTCTCTCTGCGCGATGAGTCGTTTGGGGCTCTCGCGTATCACCACGTGAATCGCCGTCTCGTCTTTCTGAAGAGCAAGCCACTCGTCGCAATTGTGCGCGACTTGGCGAACTTCCCATCCGCTCGTGAAGCCATTGCCGCTCACGTAGACGAAGCTCAAGTAGCCCGCTACGAAACGGCCCTGGCGTCACTCGTTCCATCGGACATCATCAATGGCCGCTAACAGCTCACTCCGCGATCGCTTCGAAGGCGGTCTCGCTGCTCCCATCTGCTTGACCTGGGAGTTGACCTACGCCTGCAACTTGGCCTGTGCTCACTGCCTCTCCTCGTCGGGCCGACGTGACCCCAACGAACTCTCCACCGCCGAAGCCATGGCCCTCATAGACGAGATCGCCGAAATGCAGATCTTCTATATCAACATTGGCGGCGGCGAACCGATGATTCGTTCAGACTTCTTCGACATCATCGAGCACGCCGTGAATCGCCACGTCGGTGTGAAGTTCTCCACCAACGGCACTCGTATCACGCCCGAAGCGGCCCGTCGCTTGGCCGCCATGGATTATCTCGACATTCAGATCTCCATCGACGGTGTCGACGTCGAGACCAATGACGCCCTGCGCGGTGAAGGTTCCTACGAAGCGGCCCGCCGCGCCATGGACAATCTCCGAGACGCCAACTTTGGTCCCTTCAAGATTTCGGTCGTGATGACCCGCCACAACATTTCGCAGCTCGACGCCTACGAGGCGTTGGCCAAGGAGTATGGCGCGGAACTTCGTTTGACCCGCCTGCGCCCATCGGGACGTGGTGTGGACGTGTGGGACGACCTGCACCCGACGCGTGAGCAGAACCGCGAGCTCTACCAGTGGTT
>CALAYR010000017.1 GCA_937894805.1 uncultured Acidimicrobiaceae bacterium
ACCACGCAGGCGTAAGGGGACTTGTAGCCAGAGAAATCAGGGAGTCGTGCGCCGAGTTGGGTAACGACATCGCGGATCTCGTCGCTCAACACTGCGTCGTAGCGCTCTAAGAAGGCTTGAAAGAGACCGGGCAGTACGGCTTGGTAGAGGGGAGCTAGTGCCGTCGACGTTCCCCCCAGCCAGTCCGCCTCGTGGAGGTCCGTCATCGAGCGGGTTGGTGCGTGCAGTTCGGCGAGAGCACTCAACCCCAACTTCGCTTGCTGCTGCGTGAGTCCACCGAACTGGTCGACCGGGGCCGATGGCGTCATGTCCTCCAAGATGAGCAAAAACTCATCATGTTCGTTGCGAGCGACAAAGTGGCACGTGGGCGTTGGCGTTCCGATTATCGGGGCCAATTGTTCGTAGAAGGAGGTCTCGCGGAGGTAGAGGCGTTGGGCCGCTGCCGTCGATCGACTGACTTCGTCATCTGAGGGACCCTTGGCAATAGCTGAAACGACGAGTTGGTCGCCGTCGAGGAGTTCCACGCGCAGGCATCTCGCAACTTGTCCCGCACCGGTAGGGGTCGTGCGCAGCGTTAGGCCGCGTGGCGCCCCCAAGACGTCGGCGATGAAGTCGGCACTCAATTCTTCGAACGTCGGAAAACTACTCACGTGAACCCCCGTTGCTTAGTTTGCCCGATTCTTATCTCCGCTCCCTGAATTGGGAAGAAAAATCAGTAAAGATGGCGGGGTGACGAATTTCATTGTGCATTACGGCCTGTACGCCCTCTTTATCCTCGCCTTTGTTGAGAGCACGTGCGCCCCGATTCCTTCGGAGGGCACCTTTGGATTCGCCGGTGCTATGACCGCCGCCAGCTTTTCTCTCAATCACGGTCACCCGTGGAACGTGGTCTCGGTGATCGTGGTGGGTGTTGTCGGTTCACTGGCCGGATCGCCGATGAACAGGAACTGGCTGTCGGGCACGCGGGCTGCAATCGCGGTGAAGACGCTGTCGTGTTCCGGCAGATACTTGAAAAGGGATT
>CALAYR010000018.1 GCA_937894805.1 uncultured Acidimicrobiaceae bacterium
GCCCTACGACGATGTCGTGAAATTCATCAAGCCCCTCCAAGAGCAAGTCAAGGCCCGTGGCCTCTGGGCCGCTCACCTGCCGGCCGAACTCGGCGGTATGGGTTTTGGTCAGGTCCGCCTCGGACTGATGCACGAAATCCTGGGCCAGTCGCCCTACGCCCCCCTGGTCTTTGGTAACAACGCCCCCGACAGCGGTAACGCCGAATTGTTGGCCGCCGGTATGGAGATGACGGGCCGCGAAGATATTCGCGAGCGTTGGATGCAGCCCCTCCTCGACGGCAAGATTCGTTCGGGCTTTTCAATGACCGAGCCCCACACGGCCGGCAGCGACCCCCGCCTGCTTAAGACGTTGGCCGTACGGGACGGTGACGAGTGGGTCATCAACGGTCGCAAGTGGTACACCACCAACGGATCGGTGGCCAACATTCTCATCGTGATGGCCGTTACTAACCCCGACGTTCACCCCTACCAGGGCTCGTCGATGTTCGTAGTGCCGGTTACGACCCCGGGCGTCAAGATTCTCCGTGACGTGGGTGCGATGGACGACCCCCAGGTTGAATACGGTCGCTTCGGTAACCACGCCGAAATCCTCTACGAGGATGTCCGTATCCCCGCTGACCACTTGATTGGTCACGAGGGTGCCGGCTTCCAGCTGGCCCAAGCCCGCTTGGGTCCAGGTCGTATTCACCACTGCATGCGCTGGTTGGGCCAAAGTCAGCGGGCCTTCGACATGATGTGCGAACGGGCTCTCAGTCGCTACACCCACGGATCACTCCTGAGCGAGAAGCAGACCATCCAAAACTGGATTGCTGATTCGATGGCCGAAATGCACGCCGCTCGTTTGATGACGCTGCACGCCGCGTGGAAGATGGACCAGGTCGGGGCCTCGGCCTCTCGCGTGGAGATTGCGATGATCAAGTACTACGGCGCGACCGTACTGCACAACGTGATCGACCGCGCGCTCCAGACCTACGGTTCGCTCGGTTACTCCTCGGACATGCCGCTCGAAGCCATGTACCGCGCCGCTCGGGCCGCTCGAATCTATGACGGACCGGACGAAGTGCACCGCCAGACGGTGGCGCGCCACGCCCTGAAGAACTACGCCCCGAGCGAAATCCCGACCGATCACATCCCGACCCGTCAGGCCGCAGCCCGGGACAAGTTTGCTGAAATGCTGGAGCTCTTCGAAATCGAGCAGGCGTAAGACACCCTGACCACAGGTGGGGTCGGACTAGATCACCGGTACCACCCGCACTTCAAACGTCGTGTCTCCAATTTTCAACGGGAAACAGGCGCATAGCTTGACGGCCCTAAATCTGGCCGTACAATGGACGTACATACCAAAGGAGTACCGATGGCCTCGAATGCAAGAAAGCGAGACCACCGCCTGGAGGTCCGGACGACCGCAGAAGAACGGTCGCTGATCAACCAGGCCGTGGAAGTCTCGCGTACCGACCTGACGACGTTCGCCCTTACCGCACTCCTCGAAGCCTCTCGCCACACCCTCGCTGATCGTTTGGAGTTCGGCCTCACAGCCGATCAGGCGGCGGAGTGGGATCGGCTTAATGCGATGCCGGCGCGAGAACTACCGGGTCTCCTCCGCCTGATGGAGCGCACGAGCCCATTTAATTCGTAGTCGTGAGCTATCTGCCACCAAGGCCCCTCGAAGAAAGAGACGTGGTCGACAACTTTCGTTCTCACTCGAATGAACAGACGTCGTGGTTAATTCGCCACGCGAAACAGTCGGCCGCATCGAACGCTACGAAAGTCTTCGTCGTTACACAAGAGAATGAGCGACACGTCGTGGCCTATTACGCCTGGACTATGGCGCATCTGCATCTGTCCGATGCTCCCGCTCGCGTGACGAAGGGTGCTGGGCGCTATCCGCAGCCAGTTGCACTGTTGGCTCGACTCGCCGTCGATGATCGACACGTCGGGTATGGACTTGGCGCTGGTTTGCTGGCCGACGTTATCGCTCGCTTCATCCTCATTGGAGGAGAAATTGGTTGTCGAGGGTTGTTGATTCACGCCGAGAGCGAGGAGGCGCGACGGTTCTACATGCATCTCGTGCCGGAGTTGGAAACAAGTCCGACGGATCGACTCCACCTCGTGCTTCTCTTGAAAGATGCACAACAGACGCTGCGCCACCGGACGTGAGGTGGCATGGCTACGACCTGATTAACACCAACGCCAATGGTTTCGAAATTACGAATTCCAGTTGGGGCAGCCACCGGCATAGTGGTTCCCATTCGGACAAACCGTGGAGATATCTGTCGTGACCCCCGTCATCGTGGCCCCTGAAAAATTGGCACCAAGGAGATTGGTGTGAGAGAGATCGACACCCGTCAGGTCTGCCCCTGTGAAGTCAATTCCCGTCAGGTCTGCCAAGTAAAACGTGGCACCCACCAGATTGGCATTGGTCAGAGTGGCACCATTCAAATTGGCAGTACTCAGATCGGCGCCCGTCAAGTTGGCACCGTCTAGTTGTGCTGCCTCCAGGGTCGCGCGCTGAAAAGTCGAGCCGTGAAGATTGGCACCCACCAATGACGCGGCCGAGAAATCAACCGAAGTGAGGTCAGTATTCTGCATGGCGGCGTGATCCAAATTGGCGTATGCGAGGTTCGCACCGGGCATGATGAGACGCTTGCCTATGAAGTAGACGCCCTCTGGCAATGAAACCCCAGTGGCCCCCGTTGCACCCTGCACGCCTCGAGCTCCCGCTGGACCCGTCGGGCCAACGGCGTTCCATGTCGTCAATGTGGAACCCTTGGAACACTTGTGCGTCCGGGTTGAAATTGACGTGAGGGCCCCGGTCTTGTCGTTCGAGCAGCCATAGAAGGCCGTGGGGTTGTTCGAGGCCGCAGCGGCGAAGCTACTGACGGCCGCCCCGGCGGCGACACCGGAGAGTAGAAGTGCAGCGCTGGCAAATAGTTTTGGCAATTTCATGGCTATGGTCTAACACGATGGCCCCAAACAGAGCCGCGATGCAGAGTTAGCGTCGAGGGGCCAATCCCTCAATGGCGTCCTTCATGTCGACGCCGAAGGGAATAATGGCCAACGTGGGAATCTGGACGCCACCATCGATGTAGGCCTGGATGTGGTCGCGACACTGGTCGTAGCTGCCGTGAATGATCAGTTCATCAACGACCGAGTCGGGAATAACTTCGTTGGCCTTCTTGCGATCACCCGCGGCCCAGGCGTCCCACATGGGCTGCAGGGCTTCGCCGCGACCGAGCCACTTTTGGAACTCGGCGTAGGCGTTCACCGTGAGATACGACGAGATCATGCGACGTGCGATGAAGCGGGCCGTGTCGGCGTCTTCGGTCGGGATCACAAAGAGCCGGGCCGCAATGGTCTTGCCCTCACCGACTTCGGCGGCGCACTGGGCCACGTCCTTGGCCCCGAGCCAGTTCAGAATCGCGCCGTCGGCTTCGCGCCCCGCGAGGCGGAGCATGCCGGGACGGAGTGCTCCGAGCAGAATCGGTGGCTTTTGCGCCACGGGGCGGGAGAGCTTGAAGCCGTGAACCTCAAAGGTCGGAAAGACTTCGTCGATCTTTTCTCCGGCCAGGGCGCTGTTGACGAAACGCAAGACGTCGCGGACCCGGGCGTAGGGCTGGTCGTAGGTGATGCCGTTCCACTTTTCAACGACCGGCTTACTGGAAGCGCCCATGCCCATCGTGAAGCGCCCGGGTGCGGCCTCGGCCATACTCGCGATGCTCATGGCCATCAGTCCGGCCCCACGGGTGTAGACGGGGGTCACCGCGACGCCGAGATTGAGGCGAGGTTCCCAGGCGGCCGCTAGGGCTAGGGGCGTGAAACCGTCGGTGCCGTCGACTTCGGCCGACCAGACGTCGGTGTAACCGAGGTCGGCGATGCGGTGGAACCACTCCTTGTGCTCGTGGAGCGGCACGCCGTCGAAGGGAATTGTGAGGCCGTAGCGAAAAGTCATAGGAGCAGTGTTCCAGAAGAACGGCACTCCCGTGAGGATTATGCGAGGTAGTCCTGGCCCCGACTTTTTGGCGGGGTGATACCACGGCGGATCAGGCCCGCTTCAATCTCGTGGTTTAGGAGTTCTAGAACCTGGACTCGGGCGTACCGCTTGGAGTTAGCCAAAACGACGTGCCACGGCGCGGTCGGGGAGTCGGTGGCCGCCAACATCTCGTTCGCCGCCTCGATGTACTGGTCGCGCTTTTTACGGTTGTGCCAGTCGGCCTCGGTCAACTTCCACTGCTTGAGGGGGCTGTCGCGACGTTCCTCGAATCGGTGGAGCTGCTCGTCGTCGGAGATGTGCATCCAGAACTTCACGATGATGGTCTCACTCGCGGCGAGCGCAGTTTCGAACTCGGTTATCTCACGCAGGCTTCGTTGTACGGTGACGTCATCGATTAGTCCGTCGACACGTTCGACGAGCACCCGTCCGTACCAGGAGCGATCGAAAACAGTCATGGCCCCGCGAGCCGGCAGGTGGGACTGAAAACGCCAGAGGAAGTGGTGCGCCATCTCTTCGGGAGTCGGCGGGCCGATCGGGACCACGGCCACGTGGCGCGGGTCCAGGGCGTTGGCCAGTCGGCGGATCGCCCCACCCTTGCCGGCGGCGTCGAAGCCCTCAAAGACGACCAGGATGCCGGGACCGACCTCACTGTCAGGTAGCACGCCGGCCGTGAAGAGTCGCAGGTGGGCTAGGCGATGTTGGGCCGCGTCGAGTCGTTGTTCGGCTACTTCCTCACTGAGGGTGGGGTACTCGGCAATGGTGCGTAGATCCATGTGCATCGCGTACTGGCTTTACCTGGTGGGTACTTAGAGCGACTTGAGAAATTCAGCGGCCGTAGCGATGGCTCGCTCCGCACCGGGCAGTACGGCCGGCAGGCTGAAGAAGCCGTGCATCTGGTCGGCGTGGTGATCGACCGTGACCGTAACGCCCGCCTGTCGCATCCGTTCGGCGTAGTCGAAGCCGTCGTCGCGGAGGGGGTCGTATTCGGCGATGACGACGTGGGCCGGTGCGAGGGTGGCCATGACGTCGTCGCTAGCGCGTAGCGGGCTGCACCGAACATCCGTGCGGTCCTGGGTCCCGAGGTACTGGTCGGAGAACCAGGACATCGTGGGCGTGTTCAGCAGGTAGCCCTCGGCGTAGAGCTCGGAGGCCGCCGATTGGCGAGCGGCGTCGACGGCGGGGTAGACGAGCAGCTGGCCCCGGAGTTGTGGTCCGTAGTGCTGGGCCACCGCGGCGGCCAGGTTGCCACCGGCGCTGTCGCCACCGACGCTGATCTTCGTGGGATCGATGCCGAGTTCGGCGGCGTGTTCGATAGCCCAGGCCACCGCGGCGACGGAGTCGTCGTAGGCGGCGGGGAACTGGTGTTCGGGCGCCATGCGGTAGTCGAGCGAGAGGACGACGGTCTCGGCCTGGGTGGCGAGGCAATCCGTTTCGGGCAGGGAGAGCTCGGGGCTGCCAATCACCCAACCACCACCGTGGAACCAGATGAGTAGGGCGGTGGGCTTCGAGGGTGGGGTCAACAAGATCGCGGGGCAGCCGGCCACGTCGAGGTCACGCCGTTCGTTGGCCAGCACGGTCGGGGGGAGGGCGGCAAACATGGCCCCCCAAGCCTCGCGGAGGGCGAGGTGGTCCTGGGGCGCGGGGTGTTCACCCCGGCCGCCGGCCACGAGATCATTAACGAATTGAGATGCGGCGTCGAGTGGCATGTGTTCTCCTACTTGGTATTGAAAATCATGAGTTCACCGGTGTAGACGGCCACCCAGACGCGGCCGGTCTTGCCGTCGTAGGTCACACCGACGGGGTGGGTCCCGGTAGCGACGGTTTGGATGACGTGCATGTCGCTCGTTCGCAGCATCGTCATCGTGTTGGAGTCGTAATTCACCACAAAGATGGCCGTGCCGTCACCGGAAATCGCCACCGTACGGCAACCCGCACCGGTGTGGATTCGGTTCATGACGCGACCGGAGGCGCGATCGAGTTTGACGACGACGCCCGAGGCATTCAGCGAGGCGTAGAGGTAGCGACCGTTAATGGGGTCGATGACGACGTGGCGAACGTTGGAGCCGACGGAGATCTGTCGAGCGACCTTGTGCGTTACCAAATTGACTTGCGCCAAGACACTGCTACCCATGATGGCGATGTAGGCCGTGTTTGAGTCGGGGCTAATCGCGATGCCGCGGGGGTAGGCGCCGACGGGGACGCGGGCGACCACGCGATTAACGCTGAGGTCGACAATGTCGGCGTCCCACGAACACCAGTTGGTGATCACCAGAGTCTTGCCGTCGGGTGAAACGGCGAGGTACTTGGGGACCATGCCCGCTTCGATGACGGCGTCAATCTTGAAGGTCTTGAGGTTGATCCGGTAGGCGAAGCTGTTGGAAACACCGGCGGCCCGGGCCGAACCGGGGGAGCAGTTGTCGTCACCCTCCGGGCCAAAACCGGCGCCGTACATCGAGTAGTTCGAAACCCACATGTGCTTTCCGTCGGGTGTCACCGCGGCTTCCACGGGAGCACCGCGGGAGTAGCCCGGGTGGCCCTGACGACCAAAGTCCGAGAGGCGCACGGCGTCGGGAATCGTCTTTACGAGGGCACCCTCGGAGTTATAGACCGTCATGGTGTGGCGGTACATCATGTTCTGCGCCATCACGAGGCCCGTGTTGGTGGCGACCACACTCTTGGGCGAAATCGGCCCCCCGATTGTCTTCCACAGTTTGAGGTGACGGGATGCGGCCGGGGTGCCACTAGGCGTGGTCTGGTGCAGGGGCGCGGTCGTGGTCGGCGCCGTGGTCGGCGGAAAGAGGGTGACAGACGTGGTGTCGGAGGCGAAGGAGAAGCCCCGACCACCAGTAACTACCACGATCAAAATCGCGGTGATGACTATGCCGGCGCCAGCGACCGTGGAACGCGCGAGTCGTAACTCGGGTACGGCGGTCGCCCCGAGACGAGCATTGCGTTTTTTACGTTTTCTAGAGGCCACGCATTCAGCGTACTCACCGGTCTCTAGGGGCGATAGGTAAATCGAGGCGAACGCTTCTCACCGAATGCGGCGAGTCCTTCGTCCAGGTCGGGCGAGGTCAGCGAGGCCTGCTCCATAGCTCGCCCCAAATCGCCAATATCGACGGCGTCAATCATGGCGTTTAACAACTGCTTGGTGGCGCTCTGCGTGAAGGGGGAGCGCTGCAGGAGGGCCGAGACCATCTCGTTGACACTCTGATCCAAGTCGTCGGTGACGTGTTGAATGAGCCCAGTCGCGGCGGCCCGCGTGGCGGTGATCATCTCGCCGGCTAGGAGGAGCTCGGTGGCCAGTCCCATGCCGGCGATGGCGACCAGCCGTTGGAGGGCGACGACCGGGTAACTAATGCCTAAACGCGCTGGCGTGACACCGAACGTCGAGCCGCGGTCGGCGATCCGTATGTCGCAGGCCAGGGCAATCTGAACTCCGCCGCCGACACAGAAGCCCTCGATGACGGCAATCGTCGGCATGCGCAATGTGCTGATGGCCCGTTCGGCGGCCAGATTGGTGGCGCGATAGTACGAGCCGTCGTGATCGGCCGCCAGGGTCCGTCCGAGACTGGCGATGTCGGCGCCGGCCGAAAAGTGTTGACCTCGTCCGCGAATAATCACTACGCGCAGATCGTTGTTCTGGTTGGCCTCGTCGGCGGCGGCGCAGAGGGCCTCCCACATCGCGAGGTTGACGGCGTTGCGTGCCTCGGGTCGATCGAGCCACCAGGTAGCCACCGTGCCGTCTTGGCTGTACTCCACGGTTACGTTCATCGTCCTTCGACCTCCATACGAGCCTGTCGCACGGCTTCCAGCCATTGACGGCCGTACTGCTCGTCCGGTTCGAGGTAGTTGCCCTCGGCCCACTCATTCCAACTCTTCACCACCACGAGTCGGTTTTCCGACCGAGGCTCTCGGGCGATTTCTCGCTGCAGGGCGTCGGTGATGTGTCGTTGGAAGGCTGCGGGTGACGTCTGGCGGGCCACGGCGCCCCGACGGGTTGACCGCGGCGTGTTGTCCCAGTTGGGCTGGACGCTCGGGTGCAGTACGCCGTCGAGAGGTTGGCGGGGTTGGGGAGGCAGTGCGGTGTAGTCGTAGCGCGTGGGTCCGAATCGTTCACTGCGCGAGGCCAGTCGATCGCGGACTTTGGAGACCAGGTTGCGCTCGAAGGGGAACTCGACGTAGAGGCCCGCATCAAATCCATCGGCGTGGTGCGTCGTGTACTGCACGCCCCAAGGACGACCTTCGACCCAGGCCACGAGGTAGAGGCCGGGGAGGCCGGCTTCGCGGGCCATCTGCTGCCAGGTGTCGACGAAGGCCCGCGGGTTGGGCAGTTCCATCGGACGAAAGATCAAGATGACCGGCTTGCCGTCAATGGTCACGTAACGCTCATCGCGCAGCGCCGGCAGAAGGCTCTCGAAGTGGGCCCGATCGTCTTCGGGGCCGGGGTAGGTCTGTTCAATCAAGATGCGGTTCGGGGCCCCGTGCCAAATGCCAGTCCAGGACTGGTTGGCCCAACCGACGAAGAAGGGGAAGTCGGGGGCCCGTTGCGCGACCACTTCATCGAGCGGCCGTTCCAAAATGCGCTGGCCCCCGAACCAGTAGTGCCAGTAGCAAAACGAGGTGATGCCGTGTTGCCGGGCCAGCTCGGCCTGCGCTTCGCGCACGGAAGGTTCGAGCAAGTTGTAGTACCCGAGCTCGCCGGGTACGACGGGCTGCCGGTGACCGCGAAAGAGGGGCCGGGCCTTGCGAACATTCGTCCACTCGGTAAAGCCCTCACCCCACCACTCGTCATTCTGCGGAATCTGGTGAAACTGTGGCAGATAGAGAGCGGCGATTTCCATGGCTGGTGCTTATCGCGCGCGCACGGAGTCGACGAGTTCGGTCAGGGCGACGGGGGCGTGTGCCGCGTAGACGGCCCCGAATACCGAGCGCTCCAGGACGGCCCGCGCCTGCGTGATCCATTCTGGGGCGACCGTTTCACCTATCTGGTCGCTGAAGTCCGTGGCTGAGCGACGAGTGGTATCGAGAGCGGCCACGTTGAGCGCATTCCAGGTCTTGGAGAAGGTGAGGAGGTAGGTTCGAATCGCGGTGAGCTGCTCGGTCGGGTCGGCCTGGAGGGCTTCGTAACTCACCCAGAGGGCCCGACTGAGTCGTTCGTCCTTTAGGGCCCGCTCGTGGTAGTCGCACCACCGAGACACTTCGGCGACGAAGGCGTCGTGGGCCGAGAGTTCGGGATCGAACCAACCAAGACGAATGATGGACGTCGCGACATCGATGGGGTTGCGAATCAAAATGATGATGGGCATCTCTTCGAGCTGGTCGGCCACGTTGCCGGCCACGCCGAGTCCCCGCACATCCTTGGCGACGAGCCGCTTGGGCTTGTGTGAGTTGTTGAACTGATCACTCCACCAGTGGGTGGTGGTGCCTTCCAAACTCTTGACGATGGCCGATGCGTGGGGAATGGAGATCAGCGGTGGCGCAATCTTCGCGGCCCGAGCCCCCTCAAAGCAGCGATCGGGAATGTTGGCCGGTTCGTAAATGAAACGAGTGCGCCGCGGTGAGGCCAGCATCTCGGCCAGCCACGTGGAGCCGCTCCGCTGCCACGAAGTAATCCAGACGGCCTTAGACGTGTCGTGCCCACCGATGACAAAGGAGCGGAATCGTTGTCGAAGTCGGCGGCGCCGGTACATGGCGTGACCGACTGCTCGCTTCACGGTGGAATTCATAACTTCATTGTGGCAGGTCGAGGACCCACGAGGCGATGCGCTACTGGCGACCCATGATGGAGCGCGCCTCCGACTCAACCACTTCGGCCTCCTGGTCGCGACGGGGCGTCACCAGTTGGACTTCAACGCGGTCGAGGGCCCCTTCGAACGTGAAGGGCGCTTCGTAGAGGGGGCTGATCGACGATCCGTGGTTGGTGCCGAGGGAGGTGCCGACGCTGGAAATCACGCGCATGACGAAGGGAATCTCACAGGTGCCAGCCTCTTGATCGTTAATGAAGAAGGTGGCGGTACCGCCGCGACCCGTTCGGCGGAACTGCAGGGTCACCTTGGACGTCCCCACGGGAACGGGCACGGAGCTCTTCAGCACGGCGTGATCGTTAAAGGCGTTGTAGTCCAAGTAGGCGTGGTCGTCCTTAACGAAAATGCTGAGTCCCGAGTTCTCGGTACCGGTCGCCAGAATCACGCCCTGCTGTCCGGCGCCTCGAGTCATGTAGGCATCCAGGTCCCAGCTGCGACCACCAATGGCAATACCGGCCTGAGGTGGGATGGCGGACATTGGGGGGTAGTAGACGTACTTGCGAGACGTCGGGTGTGGTGTGCGGTCAACGAAGCGGGCCCCGAAGAGCTCGATGCCGCGGTCGTCCAGCGGCAGCACGTTGTGCTCCTCGGCCTCGGCCCACCACAACTCGATCATGGCGGCCAACCGCTCGGGCTCGGCGGCGGCGAGGTCGTTGCACTCGGAACGGTCCACCTCAACGTTGTAGAGCTCCCACGTGTCGTCGTCGAAACTGGTGCCGGGCTCGTGACGGGTCACGGCCTTCCACCCTTCGGCGTAGATGGCGCGGTGACCAGTCATCTCGAAGTACTGGACCTTTTTGTGCGAGGGCTCGTCGGGATTCGCAAAGGCGTACTGCAGCGATGTGCCCGAGACGGGCATCTGCTCGTAGCCGCGGCACGTTTCGGGCACCTCAATACCCAACACGTCGTAGATCGTTGGCGCGATGTCGATGACGTGGTGGAACTGGTGGCGCAGTTCACCCTGGTGCTTGGCCTCGATGCCCTTGGGGTAGCGCACGATGAGCGGGACGTGAACGCCGCCCTCGTGGGTGTTCTGCTTGTACCACTTAAACGGCGTATTGCCGGCCTGGGCCCAGCCCCATGGGTAGTTGGTGTGGCTGTGAGGCCCACCGATGTCGTCGATGCGATCAATCGCTTCGTCGGGCGTTTCCAAGATCATGTTGAAGAACTTCATCTCGTGCATAACGCCGAAGGGACCACCCTCTTGGCTGGCGCCGTTGTCAGACATCAAGAAGATCAACGTGTTGTCGAGTTGGCCGAGTCGGTCCAGTTCGTCCATGAAGCGGCCGAGCTGCTCGTCGGTGTGCTCCAAGAACCCGGCGTAGGCCTCTTGCAGACGGGCCGCTAGGCGGCGCTGGTTCTCGGGCAACGAGTCCCAGGCCTCCACGCCGGGGTTCCGTGGAGCGAGCTGCGTGCCTTCGGGGATAAGACCCATTTCGAGTTGACGCTTGTAGACGCGCTCACGTGCGACGTCCCACCCGTCGTCGAACTGGCCCTTGTACTTTTCGATGTAGGCGGCCGGCGCCTGGTGGGGGGCGTGCATGGCGCCCAACGCAAAGTAGGTAAAGAACGGGCGGTCGGGACGAATCGACTTACTGTCACGAATAAAGAGGAGGGCCTTGTCCACGAGGTCTTCCGTGAGGTGGTAGCCCTCTTCGGGAGTCTTGGGTGGGTCGACTCGGTGGTTGTCGTAGGTGAGGTCGGGGGAGAACTGATCGGTCTCACCGTCTAAGAATCCGTAGAACCGGTCAAAACCGCGCTGCAACGGCCACTGGTCGTAAGGGCCGGCAGCCGACGCCCACTCCATGGGGCAGAGGTGCCACTTACCAATCGCGAAGGTGGCGTAGCCCTTGTCGCGCAGCACTTCTCCGATGGTCCCGGCGTGGTTCGAGACGTGACCGCGCATGTGGGGGAACCCGGTGTTGAAGTTCGAGATGGAGCGCATGCCGACTTCGTGGTGATTACGGCCGGTGAGCAGGGCGGCGCGGGTGGGCGAGCAAAGTGGCGTCACGTGGAAGTTGGAGAAGCGGAGTCCCTTGTCGGCGATGCGATTGATGTTCGGCGTCGCGATGTCACCACCGAAACAGTTGAAGTGGCCGAAGCCGAGGTCGTCGACCAAGATGACGACCACGTTGGGGGCATCCTCACCGGGGTGGGGCTTGGTGGGCCACCAGGGCGTGGACTCGGCCACGGTCTTGCCGATAACACCTTCAAATGGTTCAATGCGCTTCATGCGGTTCCTTTCGGTGAGGGGTTGAGAAGAAGGGTAAGGATGTGGTGCAGCGTTTCGCGAGCCTCGCGCAAACTTAGGTGCTGGAGATAGATCAACGAGTCGAGCCCCTCGAGTTGCGTGAGTGATTCCATCGTGGCCACAACCTGGCGACGACGCTCGGCCGACAGCTCGGCGAGCTCGAGGGCGAACTGCCGCTCGGCCTGGTCGCGCAGGAGCGTGCGAGCCAAACTGAGGCGGTCACGAACGTTCTCGTGGGTGAGTGAAAAGGCCCGACTGGCCCGGTTGCTGGCCGCGACGGCTTCGTAGAGACGAAGGCGGTGTTCGAGAAAGTGGTCGAGCCGTGACGCGAACGACTCGTTCAGCGGTTCGTCCAAGATCCAGAGATTGGCCGTCTTCTTGAGGTGACGGGCAATGGCCTGCTCGAAGAGCTGCTCGCGACTCGACACGTAGCGATAGACGGAACGCAGTGAGACTCCGGATTGGACGGCTACTTCTTCGGGCGTGGGATTGAAGTTGCCGGCCGTGAAGAGTTCCAGCACCGCATCGAGCACGAGTTCGTGATTCTTGCTCCGGCGCGCGGTGCGCCCGTCTTGTGTGTCGACCACATTGCTCACTGGATTAAAAGGTACAGACCATGCCGACGGTGGGGCCGACACGGCCGTTCAAAACGTCGTGGTAGGCCGTCGTAATGGCTTCGGGGCCACGCGCCTCGCGAGCCTCGAGCCAGGTCGTCGACCAGTCGGTGAAGTCGTGCCAGGAGGCCATGATCTTGTTCTCCAACTCGTCACGACCCCAGTCCTTGGTGCGCTTGGCGATTTGAACGGGCGCAAAGAGGAACTCGGGCTTGGGTCCGACGGCGGGGAGCTGCAGTGTCGCTTCGGCGTCCCAGTGAGTGTCACCCACGATCATGGAGTAGGTGAGCTTGTCGGCGAAGTGGTGGTGAACGCGCTGCAACACGTCACGGTTACCCGAGATGTCGACGTAGGTCGTGAGCACCGTCGGCAGGCTTTCAATTTCGTCGTAGTTCAGTACCTCGTCGTAGCAACCGAGCGACTTGGTGAACTCCACGTTCGACGCCGAGGTCAATCCAATGACCTTGCTGGCACCGCGGCGCTTCAAGAGGTAGGCCGCACCAATGGCCGTCTTCGACGACGCTGAAGAGATAACGGCAGTGGCGGCGCCGAAGTTGGCGTTGTCGTCCAGGAAGTCCTCCACCATGAACGAGGTGTAGAAGAGGGGCCAGAGCAGAATCTGCATGTCTTCCCGCTCGGCACGGTAGGCGGGGTCGTGATCAGTGCAGATGTAGCGGTTGTAGGGGGAGGGGAGGTCGTGGCGGTGTGCGGAGACGTCGACGAAGCTGCGATCGTCTAAGCGACCGGCCGTGACGACCAGTTCGGTGCCGAGGGGCCAGTAGCCATAGAGGCGGCGACCGGCGGCGATGTCGGGGTGGCGACTCTCGACGACGGTACCGAAACCCCACACGGGGAGGCGACCGTGTTCTCCGTCAGCGGCGGGGAAGAAGTCCCAGTACCGCATGGCGACACCAAAGACGCCGTAGGTGATGTTGTTCGCCGTTATGCCAAAGCGATCAACACTGAGTCGGACCTGGTTGGCGCCGAGTTCGGCGGCCGGAGATTCCTGCATGGTCGCCTCGTGCATCGAGGCCCGGCTGATTTCAAGAAAGGTCGACATATCGCTCCTAATGATTTGGCATAAGTTATGACAGAATCTAGCCGTAGAACTCGAAGGAGCACCATGTCAACCACTCAGCGCCGCGTCGCCCTACTTAATGACGTCAGCACCTACTGCGGACCGGACCTCGCCCGCATGCTCGCCTCCAGCGGGCACGACCTCATCGTCGGGAGCGCCACCCCCGAACAGATTGCCGAACTCGAAGCGCTCGGCGCCACCGTGGTCAACGTGCCCGATGGCCCCCGCGCCCGTTCGGCCGAAGACTTCCAGGCCTTCGTGGCGGCGGGCATGGAGCGTTTCGGTCGCATCGACGCCGCCATGATCTTCTCCGGCAGTGTCGTCGTCGGCCCCTTTCTCGATACCACCGTCGAAGATCTCCAGCGCGTCATGCATGGTTGCGTCGAGCGTCCGTATCACTTCCTTAAGGCCGTGTTGCCAATCATGGAGGCGCAGAACGACGGACAGATCCTCGTCATCACTAGTGCCACGGCCGCCCGCCCGACGTTCGGCGCACCGCTCTACTCGACCGCTCGCGCCGCCGCCACGATGTTGGCGCAAAATGTTGCCGAAGAGTTTGTGCGAAAGAACATTCAGGTCAACGTCGTCGGTACGAACTTCATGGACTTCCCCGAGTTCCTTCGCGCTACCGGTGGTAACGACCCCGCTGTTCGAGCGATGATCGAAAAGCAGGTTCCCATGCGCCGTCTCGGCACCGTGACGGAGTTCGCGCACTTCTGCCTGCCCTACGTGGACGGCACGACACGATTCGCCACGGGTCAGGCCACCTGGTTCGCCGGCGGCTGGGCCTAACCCTCAATCGCGTAGAGCGAACGCACGCTGGTCCAATACTCGGACCACGTCATTTGATATGTCGTACCCCACGTCACTACCAAGGGACCCTTTGGGCTGTAGCCATCGATGATGGCGGCGTGTCCGCCGACTCCGGCGTCCACTCCGCCCACCGTGTCGCCGTGGTGGAAGAGAAAAATGACGAGCAGGGCCTTGTGTTTGCGAACGGCCGACTCAACGTCATTAACGCCGACCATGTTGATGGTGTGCCACCCGGCAATACGGTGACCGGCGATGCCGTGCAGTGTCCAGTATCGGTAAAAGTCGTCGAAGAGGTCGTGACCACCGGCGGTGGCTCGGCGATAGTCGGCAATGACATCGGCGGACCCTGGAGTTTGGTGCCGGACGATGATTCGCCAATCTGCCGCGGCCGCAAAGAGGCAGTCGTTGAGGTTGCTGGGATACACGTTGCCGAAGGTGGGAAAGTCGATCTGCTCCGTTGAGCGAAAGCAGTGTTCCTGTCGGTCGCAGTTTGCGGCACTCGCGATCTGCTGTCGGTGTTGGAACTGCGAATAGCTGCCGATACCGGTAACCGCGAGGGCGACTACGACGAGGACGCGCGCAAACCGTCGCACTGGCAAACGGCGATAGGTCAGATCGTTAGGGGAATCACTCACGACGCGATGTTACGGACTGAGTGGTACGTCGGCCCGGGACGCTCCGCTATCTCTTCACATCGCCAATGGGCAGACGGGTCTCCTCGACACCGGCGGCGGTACGCACTACGCGATAGGCCGCTGGTCCTGTCGCAAGGTCGTACTCCCGGTCGGCCATGACCCGCACCAAGTCCGTCCCTTCATACCAGAGCCCAATGCGGTCGTCAGTGGCGTAGTTGACCTCGGGCATCGTGCCGTCGGCCACGAGGGAGTGAAGCAGTGGTCGACGCTGGGCCTCACTGTCGTAGTGCACGCCGTTGCCGTACGGCAAGAGGGCGAGACCGTTCGTCACGGGCTTGAGCTCGGGTCCAAAGGAGTCGGTCGTGCCGCCCACGTGCCAGCAGAGGCTGCCGGCCGAGACACCGCCGAGAATGACACCCTTCTCCCAGGCACTACGCATCGCGGCGCCGACATTGTGGAGCTCCCAGAGGGCCAGCAGGTTGGCGACTGAACCACCACCGACCCAGACGAGATCTGACCCTTCGAGTCGTTCGAAGGGATCGGCCGAGGGTTGCGGAAAGAGTTTGAGTTGCGTGACGTCGCAGCCGGCGGCGTTGAAGGCCTCGTAACTGAGGGCGTAGTAGTCAGCCGGGTCGCCGCTGGCGGTGAGGACGAGACAGACGCGGGGCCGGGTCTTGCCGGTGGATGCGAGCGCTTCGAGCAACATCGAACCCAAGCGTGCCGACTGTTGCACCGGACCGGGAATGAACCCGCCGGATGTGGCCAAAATTCTCTTCATGATTACCTCCAACTCGCAGTGAGCGTATCGGTGAATGGGCCGAAAACGAAAAACGACCCGCCACCTTGAAGTCAGGTGACGGGTCGTTTCCAACCAACGGGGTCGCTACAGGCGCTCGCTAGCGTCCTGGTCGGCCGTCTTACCCTCTTCGAAGAAGGCCTCGGAGGCAAAGACTTCGCCGGTGCGCAACTTGGTACGACGCCGAGAAGTCGAGCGAGCGAGGTCTTCAAAGGCCAACGAGGTGCCCTGCTTGTCGGCGATGAAGTTAGAACTGTTCATCTGGCTCATCCCCATGTCGCCACCGGTGGCGTAGGCGTCCTGGTTGGCGCCCATGTAGACAAAGGTCCAGCCGTCTTTCTCTTTACCCTTGACGAGGTTGAAGACCGACTCGCGGGTGAACTCGCGACTGGCGTTCTCTTCACCATCGGTGAAGGTCACAAAGACAATCGACTCGGCCGGCTTTTCGGCCCCAACCAACTGGGCCTCGCGCGAGATGGCCTCGTTCAGGACCCGTCCCATGGCGTCAAAGAGTGGTGTGCTGCCACGAGGCACGAAGACCGAGAGATCCAACTGCTTGATCTCGTTGATTGGCGCGGCGTTCGCCAGAACTTCGTGAGAGTCGGTGCTGTCGAACTGCACCAACGTCATGAGGGCGTCGGCACCATCGGCCTGTTGTTTTTTCACGAAGGCGTTAAAGCCACCGATGACGTCATGGGCAATGCTCTGCATGGAACCAGAGCGGTCGAGCACAAAGTAGATGTGCAGGTTGGGGGTGGGGGTTGATGTACTCATAGTCGGGCCTTTCGTTAGCGGGAGTACCGGATGCGATCAAAGTAAGGAGGGCCTGTGACAAAACATTGTCGGCGGGGGGTTTAGAGTTCCCGAGTGAGCGATATCCCTAGCTGTATGCAGTGCGGTTCCGAGAACACCTACCCGATGGACAATCGCGTTGTCTGTCCGATATGCGGTCACGAGTGGATTCCGGGGGAGTTGGATGCGGGCGAAGAGGTCGAGGCGATCATCCGTGACGCGGTCGGCAACGTCTTGAACGATGGCGATACCGTCACCATCATCAAGGACATGAAGGTCAAGGGGAGCTCCAAGACGCTGAAGGTCGGGACTCGCGTGGTCAATATCCGCCTCACGCCCGGCCCGGGCGGCCATGACGTCGAGGCCAAGGTCGAGGGTTTCGGCCCCCTCTACTTGAAGTCCAGCATCATGAAGAAGGCCTAATCAAGATTTTAGATAGTTTCTATTATCTGTTTGCAAAACTTGATATAGGAGTTACAGTGTGGTTGTAACAAAACAGGGGGCTTAAGAAAGGATCACCATGTTTCTATTCACCAAGTTCAACCCGAAGTTCATCTGGCGCAAGCTTTCCGGCAACGCCTTCCCCTGGTACGGAGACGTGCTCGTCACTGAGACCCGCGTCCGCCGCCGCGAAGAAGCCTTTTCGCTGTTCAACTAGGGGGTGGCACGCTGAGCGTGCCGCCAACGAAATGCCAGTGCCGTCCACTTCGGTGGGCGGCATTTGTTTGTTCACTTTGTCTCAGCCCAGAAGATTTTCCTCGTTGAGACAATTGTGAAACTCAGGTTCCACTACGCAGCTTGAACTGTGGTGGACTTTGTCTCAGGGGTTCGATACATTATCCCCATGACCGACACGACCATTCCTGGGCATGAGGCGCGACCGATGCTCGCCACTCTGTCGGACGCTGACCGGTCCTGGCTCGAGTCCTTTCAGATTGAGTACGAGGAGCAGCTCACGTACTTGCGCGAGCATTGATTTACCCGACTCTTGAGTTAGCCGTCGCGTTCAATGAGGCACTTCGCCAGCCTGACGAGTGGTTTGAAGAGCCCGACGAATTAGATCGAGTCGAGCGAGCGATTAACTCTGTCGTTGGAGAATTAGATGTAGTTCGAGCCGTGGGTCTCCTCATGGCTCGGCTCGTGCGCACGCAGGGTTTTACTGAAGGAAATAAGCGCACCGCATTTGCGCTAGGTGCTTGGACCCTGGAGCAAAATGGACTTTCGGCGAAATTTATGCTGCAAGCATCTGATACGTCCATCCTTGACCTTTTGCTAAAGGCGGCCCGAGGCGCGGACGTTGCGGAGGAGCTCGTGGAGTTGCTGTGCGTTCGAGCAAAAGACCTTTGAGTTTGGGCGATGAAATTGCAGCATGAGGTCGTCAGGCCTGCCTAATTGGTGAGTCGATGTCTGGATTGACCGATATCTCGGCAAATAAGTCATCGACGAGACCGCCTCGGCGATAATGGTTCATGACTACTTCTCGTTCCTATGACATCACCCTGCTGGGTGCCACTGGCTTTACCGGCGGCCTCGCGGCAAAGTATCTCGCGGCCAACGCCCCGGCCGACGCGAAGTTGGCCCTCGCGGGTCGTAATCGGGCCAAGTTGGAGGCCGTTGCGGCATCCCTTGACCGCGATGTTGCGATCATTGTCGTGGATACCACCGACGATGTATCAGTCAAGGCCATGGCCGAGGCGACGCGCGTGGTTATGACGACCGTCGGGCCCTACATCTTGCACGGCGAACCTGTCGTGCGAGCCTGTGCCGAAGCCGGGACGGACTACGTCGATCTCACTGGTGAGCCCGAGTTCGTTGACCTCATGTACGTCAAGTACAACGCCACCGCCGAAAAGAGTGGCGCTCGTCTGATTCACGCCTGTGGCTTTGACTCCATTCCCCACGACCTCGGTGCCCAGTTCACCGTCGAACAGCTCCCCGAAGGTGCGGCCGTGGCCGTGCGGGCCTACGTCTCGGCCAATGGCACCTTCTCCGGTGGAACGGCCGCCTCGGCACTTGAGGCCATGAGTCGCATGAGCGAGTCAAAGAAGGCACACACCGCCCGCGTGGCCGCTGAGCCACTGCCAGCTGGACGCACCGCCAAGGTCGTCGCCGGCAAGCCCGGCAAGAGTCGTGACACCGGACGCTGGTCGTTACCGATGCCCACAATCGACCCCGAGATTGTTCTCAACTCGGCCCGTCGCGTTGATCGTTTCGGTCCCGACTTTTCCTACAGCCACAATCTCGACTCGAAGACCTTCATTGGCACGGCCTCGATGGTGGTGGGCATTGGTTTCATTGCCGGCATGGCCCAAGTGGGCCCCGTACGGCGCTGGATGAGCAACCGCGTCCCACCGGGCACGGGACCTTCCGAAGAGAAGCGCGCCGCCTCGTGGTTCAAAGTTCGCTTCTTTGGTGAAGCCGGAGGCGTCAAGGTTGTCACCGAAGTAGCCGGTGGAGACCCCGGGTACGGCGAGACGGCCAAGATGATCAGCGAGTCAGCGCTCTGCTTGGCCTTTGATGACTTGCCAACAACGTCAGGTCAGCAGACGACGGCTTCGGCGATGGGTGCGGCCCTGCGTTCGCGTCTCATTACGAAGGGCATTACCTTCACGGTGATTCCTGCGTAAGACCGTTTCGTAACTGCATCGCTTCTCAGTGACGCCTCGAGCGACCGTTAGGCGAGGTGCTTGATTTCGAACTGACGGGTGGGAGCCCCAGAGATCGCAGCTCCCTGCGTGCTATATATACAGAACTACGACTTGTATATACTCAAAGAATGGCCAAGAGACTCGTAGATATCGATGATGAATTGCTCGCCAATGCTCAAGACGAACTTGGTACGGCGACAATCAAGGCGACAGTGAATGAAGCACTCCGACGCGTCGGCGCTAGTCGCAGTGCGACGATACAGCAGGCTCTCGACGACCTCGCGATGATGACAGAGTTTGACCGAGCCGATGCATGGCGCTAACGCATTTGGTCGACACCAGTGTCCTCACTCGATTGGGTAATTCACTCGTTCGTGAGGCACTCGAATCCATTCTTCGAGAAGGTGCCGTGGCTCGCGCTGGCATCAGTGATCTCGAGATTGGGTTCTCGGCTCGCGATGTAGCTGAGTGGGATCGCCTCACCAACGCCATCGACGCCTTCCCGTTGATTGAGGCAACGACTGCGCACGTCGTCCGCGCTCGTCAAGTGCAACGACTTCTCGCTGAGCGCCGTCAACGGGGTCGGAAGATTCCTGATCTCCTAATTGCGGCTGCCGCTGAAGAGCAAGGTCTCACTGTGTTGCACTACGACACTGACTTCGATTTGATCGCCGAAGTGACCGGGCAACGTACAGCGTGGATTGTGGCGCGCGGCAGTATTGACTAGTCCTTCTCCCGCTTGCTCGAACTATTTTCGAAATTTCATTAGCCGGCGCTGGTGAGTGCGAGATGGTGACAATTACCATCTCTACGTAGGTCGGTACAAAGCACGGAGTACTCGCATGGGTCGGCGAAAATTGATAAGTACCGCGGTCGGTGCCCTGTTAATCGCTGGAGTGCTACCCAGCACCGTGCCCGCTCTCGCTATCGAAACGAGCAGCGCGCTTCCGAAGTGCACCATCACCGGGACGCAGGGACCCGACAGATTGAGTGGCACGGCCGGCAATGACGTCCTGTGTGGCTTCGGGGGCAATGATCTGCTCGCCGGTCGCGGTGGCAATGACGTACTCATCGGTGGACTCGGCAACGACCAACTCAGTGGCGAGGTCGGGCGCGACGCACTCATCGGTGGACTTGGCAACGACGTGCTGATCGGCGGCATGGAAAACGATCAACTCAAAGGCGAAGCCGGGCGAGACACGCTCATTGGCGGTTCGGGAAATGACGTTCTTATAGGTGGCGCCGACAACGACCAGCTGAGTGGCGAACTCGGGCGAGACATGATCATGGGTGACTCCGGTAATGATTCGCTCGTTGGGGGAGCGCAGGGCGACTCCTTCGCCGGGGGGACCGGAACGGACACGATTACTGCCGGTACGGCCGGGGATACTTGTGCCACCGATTCGGCCGACGCAGTGCGAGGGGCTTGCGAGAAGGATCAAACGGGTCCAGTGATCTCCGAAGTGAGTGCACCTTCATCGCTCGCTGCGGGTACCGCGCTAGTTCTGTCGTGGCGAGTAAGCGACCCCAGTGGGCTACGCATTCCTGATGCCTACACCCCGACTGCGTGGGTGAAGGTCGGTGGGGCTAATGGATGGGTCCGGTGGTGTGACTTCCCGACTCCCGCACAACAGGTTTCGGGCGATATGAACTCGGGCCTCTTCACCGCGACCTGTCTGATTCCTGAGAATGCAGTGAACGGTGAGTACAGCTTCTGGCTCGACGCTCTCGATATCTTCGGCAATCACCCTTCGGCCGAGACATCGGGAACCTTTACGGTGACGAGCGGCGCATCGGACAACGCCCCGCCGGTTCTCAGCGACGTCACGGTGTCGGCCGCGACCTTCGCCGCGGGTGATGCCATCACCATCGAGTGGAATGCCACTGACGAGACCGGCGTCTCCGGATCTATTCCCTGGGCCTTTGGTCCTAACGGCTTCCTCGTCAACCTCGCCTCCGGCCAACTCTGGCTGGAGTACGGCCTCGGCACGCTCATCTCTGGAACTGAGTTCGATGGCCGCTATCGCATCACGTTGCAACTCAGTGCCAGTGCAATACCCGGGACCTATTCGCTGTGGTTCAGCACGAACGACGTCTTGGGTAATCACTCCTATGCACCTGTGAACGTCACCTTTACGGTGAGGTAACTGCAGGTCTATTGCCCTGGGGCAGTAGACGGGACCGCTCGAAGTCTGTAGTTGTTTCGGTCCAGCCGATACTCTTCCTTGCAACAAGCGAAGGAATTCATCATGCGTCAACGCAAAATCGGCTCACTCTCCGTTTCCGTTATCGGACTGGGAACCAATAACTTCGGCTTCACTATGGCCGAAGAGGCCGTCTTGCCCGTGGTGGACGCCGCCCTCGAAGCCGGCATCAACTTCTTTGACACCGCCGACTCGTATCTAACGAGTGAAGAGCGGTGCAAGAGCGCACTCGGTAGTCGCCGTGACGACATCATCTTGGCCACCAAGTTCGGCAGTCGCGTCAACGAAGAGATCCCCGGAGGGGCATCTGCCGCCTACGTGCGCCAAGCCGTCGAGCGCAGTTTGCGTCAATTGGGCACCGATCGCATCGACCTCTACCAACTGCACCGTCCCGATGAGACGGTGCCGATTGCCGAAACGCTGGGCGTCCTAAACGAACTCGTCAATGAAGGCAAGATCATTGAGATTGGTTGCTCGAACTTCTCGGCCACTCAACTGCGCGAGGCCGAAGTAGCCGCTGGTGACGGGGCCCGTTTCGTGAGCGTTCAGAATCAGTACAGCCTGTTGGAGCGGGCCGATGAGGCCGAAGTACTACCGACTTGTGCCGAGCTCGGACTCGCCTATCTGCCATTCTTCCCACTGGCCAGTGGTCTCTTGACCGGCAAGTACCGCCGTGGCGCCGCTGTGCCCGCAGGCACTCGCGTCGAGAAGTGGGCAATGGCCGAGCGGGTACTCACCGATGCAAACTTCGACATTCTCGAGCGCCTCGAAGGGTGGGCGCAAGAACGTGGCCACACGTTGCTGGACCTGGCTTTTGCGTGGCTGCTCGCGACGCCGGAAGTGGCATCGGTGATTGCCGGAGCCACGAGCCCCGAGCAGATTAGGGCTAACGCCGCCGCGGGACTATGGGAGCTCACTGTCGACGAGGCAGCTGAGGTTCGTCAACTCGTTTCGTAGTTTCTTTGACTGCTGTCTTCAACCTGACATTCTCATCAAGGTCGTCGACTTTCAGAGGGCTAGATGCAGCCGGAGTGCTTCGTCGAGCTGCACCATCAAGTCGTGAGGAACTTCACCGATAACGGGACCAAGTCGATCCACCGAAATGGCGCGTACCTGTTCAGCCTGAGCCTTCGAGTCCACGGCCAGCCCGGTGACACTCGCGGGAAAGAGAACCTGAAATGGGTAGACCCGAGTGACGTTCGATGTGACTGGCACCACAGTGATGACGCCCTGCCCGCTTCGTTCAGCAGAACCATTCGCTCCGTCGTTGCTGACGATGACTGCCGGGCGTTGCTTTTTTGCCTCACCGCTCCTCGCCGGATCCAAGTTCACTAAGAAGATCTCGCCCCGGTGCATCTAGTGCAGTCCATCGCTGGTTGACGAATCCCAGAGGCGCTCATTTTCTTCGCCCCATTCCGACCAGGCCGCTTCGTAGGAGGAACCAAGACCGCTAGCCCTCAGTAGGCGTACCGCTTTATGGAGCGCTGCAGATCGAGAAGCAAGCCCCTTTTCTTCGACATATGAATCGAGGAACGCCACATCCTCATCCTGCATGCTGATGCTGATTTTCATACCATCATCATACCAAAAGTATGACTACTTTACTACTCGCTCTTGCAGTGCTGTTCTAGCGAGGACGCCTGGGCGCCCGTCGCTGACCCGAAGCGCTTGCTCCAGGTCCCGCACCGGTGCCGTCACTGCGGCCCGAGCCTGCGGGACGCTGACCATTCTTCGGACGTGGACGCTTGCCGGCAGCCTTCGCCTTGCCGGCGGTGCCTTCTCGACGTGGCTTGGTCCTCGTGCCGCTACCAACTTGTGGTGCGGCGACGGGAAAGCGTTCCGCTATTTCCTCTGGAGTGCAGAGCGTGCGAGGTCCCGGGGCAATCTCTTGCAGGATGGGATCGCCCACGCGAGCTGAAGCGACTCGAGGCGAGATGCCGGCGGCGCGGGTGAGTGAGGCCACTTCTTTGCGCTCGGCGTCTGCGGCGAGGGTGACGACGGTGCCGTCGGCTCCGGCCCGAGCGGTGCGGCCCGAGCGGTGGAGGTAGGCCTTGTGTTCGAGGGGCGGGTCGGCATGAATAACCAGACGAACGTCGTCAATGTGGATACCTCGAGCGGCAATGTCGGTAGCCACCATGGCCACGGCTCGTCCCTCCGCGAAGGCCGCCAAGTTCTTGACGCGAGCGGGCTGCGAAAGGTTGCCCTGCATCTCGACGGCCGGCACGCCAGCCTCATTTAACTTCTTGGAGAGCTGCTTGGCCCGATGCTTCATTCTCGTAAAGATGATCACTTTGCCAGGAGCCGAAGCGAGATCCACCAGGACGTCGAATCGGTCGTCGGCCCGAACGTGCAGGACGTAGTGCTCCATCGTGGAGACGGGGGACTGCTCGGAGTCGACGCTGTGGGTGATGGGATTCGTCAAGAAGCGATCAACAATGTTTTTGACGCCGCCATCGAGGGTGGCCGAGAAGAGCATGCGTTGTCCGGTTTTCGGCGTCTGACTCATGAGTCGCGTTACCGGGGGCAAGAAACCTAGTTCGGCCATGTGGTCGGCTTCATCGAGCACGGTGATCTCCACCAAGGAGAGCGTGAGGGCCCGTTGATTGAGGAGGTCTTCGAGTCGGCCCGGACAGGCAATGACGACGTCAACGCCGTCACGAAGACGGGTGACCTGCGGTCCCTGGTTAACGCCACCGAAGATGCACATTGTCTTGAGGTTGAGCGCCTTGGCCAACGGGGCAAACGTGGCCTCAATCTGCAGGGCGAGCTCTCGTGTTGGCGCCAAGATCAGGGCTCGCGGCGCTTTCGGCTGACGCTGGGTCACCGATGCAGCCAATCGCGCGAGCACGGGAAGGGCGAAGGCGAGCGTCTTGCCGGAGCCGGTGCGGCCACGACCGAGTACATCGCGACCACTCATCGAGTCGATGAGGGTGGCCGCCTGGATGGGGAAGGGGGCCGTGATGCCTTGTTCGATCAACAGTTCGCAAAGTGCCTGGGGCACGCCGAGTTCGGCGAAGCTTGGGGTGGCCGAATCGCCGGAAGGCGACGTGGCAGGGTTTTCGTGGGCGTTAGATGACATGAAGAGTGCACTCCTGATTGAGGTCCTCAGGGCATCTGCACGCCTCGCCACTGGTAACGGTGGGGCTTTGAGGATCTCCAAAGGGGTGACCCGGAAACGGAGCCACGATTCAATCCTACGCCACGACTCGCTCAAGACGATGCCGGCCGCCTATCAGGCACTCGAGTGCCTTAGTCCTCGTGACGATGACCGTCAGTCTCCTCCCCTGTGAGGGCGGTAGTGCGATGCGGTTTTCATTAGGTGGGCGTTGCATTCGAATCGCGTGGCGACATAGACCGGTAGAAGACAGGAGTGGGTAAGCAGCCGCGAGTAGCCAAGATAAAGAACGGGTTCGCCCCAAAGCAGTGTGAGGTCTGCGGCCTTCCCTTCGAGTGGCGTGCGAAGTGGCGGAACAACTTCGATGAGGTTCGCTACTGCTCGACGAGGTGTTCGCGAACCGCTCGGGTAAATCGACGTTCAGCAACATGACAACTTCTTTCTTTGTTCTCGGGGACCAACTCTCGCTCGACGTGGCTCCGTGGTCGACGCTGGAGACTGACACGGTCATCGTGATGATTGAGAGCGAGTCGCTCATCAACCAGCCCCGTCATCTCACTCGCGTGGCGCTGTATCTCTCAGCCATGAGAAATTTCGCCGAGTCCCTGCGCGAACGAAATTTTGTCGTTGACTACCGACGAGCAGCCACCTTCACGCAAGGCCTGGCTGAGCACCGTGCGGAATTCAATCCCACGCAGATACTCATGAATGCGCCCAGGGGTCGCCATGCGCGATCGTTGTTCTCGCGACTCGGGGTGGAGCTACTGCCTGACCCCTTCTTTTTGACCGACGTGGAATCGATTCGCTCGCGTACCAAGCCGCCGAGCACGATGGAATTTTTTTACCGGGAACAACGCAAGCGACTCGATGTGTTGATGGATGGTGCTGAGCCGATTGGTGGTCAGTGGAACTACGACGTGGAGAATAGAAAGCCGCTGCCCCGCGATGGCGGTCAGTGGCCTGATCCGTGGTCGGCCGAATTGACGGTCGACGAGGTGGCTCTGATCGAGGAGCTAACGCCCGCTCACCCCGGCGGTAATGCCCTCAACTTTTGGCCGAGAACCAGAGCGCAAGCAATTGACCAGTTGCGTGATGCGGTGGAGCGAATCATTCCTCACTTCGGTCCCCACGAAGATGCCGCCAGCTTTGATAACTGGCACCTCGCCCACTCTCGCCTCAGCGCCGCACTCAACATGGGTCTCTTGCACCCGACGGAAGTGATTGAGGCGGTGGTCCGGCAGTTCAACGCGGGGGAGATTCCACTCGCCAGCGCCGAGGGCTTTTTGCGACAGATCATCGGTTGGCGTGAATGGGTCTATGTCTTGCACCACCTACGCACATCTGAGTATTCGCAACGCAATCATCTCGAGGCGAACAATGATCTGCCCGCTTCGTGGCAGCAGATGGGGCGTCATGAAATGCGCTGTCTCGATGGCGTGTTGCGCCACCTTCACGACTACTCCTGGAACCATCACATTGAGCGGCTGATGGTGCTGGCTAACGCCGCCACGGTGGCCGGCATCAGTCCGCAGGCCGTTACGAAATGGATGATCGGGGCCTACGTCGACGGGGCCGAATGGGTAATGGAAGCCAACGTGATTGGCATGGGCACCTTTGCCGATGGCGGCGGCACGGGCACCAAGCCCTACATCGCGGGCGGTAACTATCTCAACAAGATGACGAACTTCTGCAAGGGTTGTGCCTTTTCGCCAACGGTTCGTACTGGAGCAACCGCCTGCCCGCTGACCACTCTGTATTGGGACCTTCTGATCCGCAACGAGGCGGCACTCAGTCGAGTCAATCGAATCGCCCCGCAACGCAAAGCGGCCCTTGCTCGACCCGATCGAATAGAGATCAGTGCGGAAGCACCGCGGGCCATCCGAATCATTCTGAGGGGGACAAAGTGACATGCGCGGGGTCGTTGGGTTCCTAAGGGTGGGATAACCACCTATCGAGCACCAGGATATTTGATACTAGATATAGTATATTCCTAGAATGGATGGAAAGCAAAAAGCAGCAGAGATACTTCGAACACTGAGGTCTCGTCACGAATTGACGCAACGCGACCTCGCTCGACTAGTTGGTGTGCCCCAACCAACAATTTCATCCATTGAGTCAGGACTTCGTGAACCATCACTTTCACTGCTGAGTTCGATAGTTGAGTCAGTTGGTGAATCACTGCAGGTAGTGGTGTTACCTGCAGAGCGGTCATCCGGTGTCGAAACGGCACGCAAAATTCGCCAGGTTGCAAGGGAGGGTCTCGACGCGAGAGTCCTCGAGGACGCCATACTTCGCCTCGCGTTGAGTTTCCGTGACACGATTCGGTCTCAGACCGATGAGAGATTCAGAGCACTCGTTTTCGACCCACCCTCTTTAACCGAGGATCGTCGATGGGATGCGTTCTTGGCAGCATCCGTCGAAGAAGAGTGCGCCCAACGAGATATCGCCCCACCACGTTGGGTGAATGATTCGCATCGATTCGTCAAGCCGTTCTGGTTCTTCTCCGAGAACCCCGCGCTGCATCAATGGGAATTTGAAACAGCACCAGCTGCTTTTATACGCCACGGCATTTTGGCCGCCGCCGAAGAGCTTGCCAGCGTCTAGTGCAACGTTCCGAACTGGTGGCCGCACTGACGGACGTTGGGCGGGAGTTGGAACTTCAAGGGGTACGGGCGCGCCTCTACGTCGTAGGGGGAGCATTGATGGTTTTGGCTCACAACTTCCGAGATGCGACTGATGACGTGGACGGTGATTTCTACCCGCGAGATATCGTCACTGCGATTGCTCGTGATGTCGCCAATCGACGTGGGTTGCCGGCCGACTGGCTTAATGCCGCTGCAACTGGGTTCATCCCGGTGTTTAAGTCGCCAGATTGGCGCCCTCTGTTTCTATTCGGGAGCCTGGAAGTTCTGGCGGCAGACAATCGGACGATGCTCGCAATGAAAATTCGCGCAAGCCGAGGGCGCCGCGATGAACCGGACATTGCGCTGCTCCTCCAGCTATGCGAAATAGATACCGTCCAGGCCGCATTCAGTCTTTATGAAGAATATTTTCCGGAAGATCCACCGCCTCTACGTGCGCGAGCGATGGTGGAGTTTCTGCTCGGTGGCTCCAATAATGAAACAACGAGTTAACGAGCCCAACCGCGGATTTTCTGAGGTTGATGGTCCAACGTTGGACTCTGCGGACCAGCCTCGAATCAGTCTGCGGAGGGGGCAATAGGGACTCCCGCAGGTGGGCCCGAGCAGGACTTCGTTGGAGTTTCGGCCGCATCTTTTGGTTCATATACAGCGGTTAACGGAGTCCCTACAGATTTACGGCGCGTTCAATCACTTCGTTGATGATGCCTTCCAGTGGTCGGTCAGTGCGGATTTCAGCGCCGGCCCCCGCCCGAAGAATCGGCTCGACTCGTTCCAGGTCGCTCAGTATTTGTGACAGCTCGTTGGGCGATTGCCCGAACTGATTACTCGTTCGGCTCGCAATCCTTTCGATCATGACGTCCACGGGAGTGCTCAGCAATATCACGAGATCAAATTGGTCGTAGAACTTTCCTTGGTTGGAAGCACAGCCCGCTATGAACAACATTTCGGCATCTTCGGTTTGCAGTAGCTCCTGGACGAGCGTCTCGTTCCAGATCCATTCCCCGTCGGGCGATGATTCGCAGAATCCGTAGTCGGTATCGACTGCCTTCATTCCACGCGCCGCGAGGCCGGCGACCACAGATGATTTTCCGGTGCCCGACATTCCGGTAAGGAGTACACGCTTCACGGGGTAACCGTACTGTCATCCAGCGAATGGTCGAAAGTGAAAATCGCCCGTTTGCTGAACTGCCAAATATTGGTGGAGGTAATGGGACTATGTTCGAACCCCTCCTGGGGCCAGAAACTACTTAGTTTCAGGGGTTTCTGATGAAGCGCGCCCGCCAAAAAGGATCAAACCCGACAATTCTCCGCTAGCAGCGGAAGAGATGGGACAACGTTCGAGCCCCACGTCCTTGCCCCAAGTTTGAGTGAGCTGCTCGTAAAATGAGAGCACACAACGAAGGAAGGACTTCCGTGCCTCCCATTTTTCATCTTTCGATTCCTGTCCGTGATCTGAGTGAGGCAGTCGACTTCTACCAGAGCCACCTCGGTGCTGAGATTGGAAGGAGAACGGACGACTTTGTCGATGCCCTGCTCTTTGGCGCACAAGTAACGCTTCAAAACGATCCGGCCAGCGTGACGGCACCAATGCCGAGGACGAGACACTTCGGGGCGACCGTTTCATGGGACGCGTGGGAGTCAATCTCAGCTCGTCTTCGTGGAGGTCCGCTGATTGTTGAGCCGCCAACTCTCTCGTATGTGGGCGAGCCCACAGAGCAAGGAAAATTGATGATCAAAGATCCGAGCGGAAATCTCATCGAAATCAAGGCATACCGCCAACCTGACAAGGTTCTCGGCTCCCTGGCACACTGATCAGATAGTTCCAGAGGAGCCCTTCCTCTCAACAGTCTTGAGGCTCAATCCCGAAGCGTCTCCTGAGTTAGCTGCTTGTACGGTCGGTGTTCTTCCAAGAGCGAGGGGCGAATCCGTCGGACATCTGATATCCTTACATTTAGAAAAAAGTAAGGAGAACAACATGGACGTGGCCGCTCGCTTGAGCTCCAAAGGGCAGGTAACGATTCCGAAGGCAGTACGTGATGCCCTCGGTGTTGAAGAAGGCGACTCAGTTATTTTTCGCATTGATGGCAACCTGGCGACGCTTCAGCGGACACCAGATTTTCTTGAACTGGCGGGAACACTCGCCGCGCCGGCAACAAAGAAGAGCGCCAGCTGGGACCGAGTCCTCGAGATCTCACGTGCGAGTAGGGCCAAGAAGTTTCAGTGAGTTCGTTTGTCGACACCAACGTTCTGGTTCGTCATCTGGTTGGTGATCCACCCGACATGGCGAGGCGAGCCACCGCCTTTTTGAGGGATGAAGAGAGTCTCTACCTCGCTGATCTCATCGTTGCCGAAACGGTGTACGTACTCGAATCGTTCTACGAAATCGACCGTTCTCGCATCAGTGAAGCAATTCGATCCTTGCTGGCGATGGAGTCCGTCCGAGTCATTGACGCTCCGCTACTCCTGCAAACGGTTGCCTTGTACGAAGGCGAACGGCTTGATTTTGCCGACGCCTACCTCGTGGCTTGCGCGGAAACCACTGGGGTAGGAAAGGTCGCTTCTTTCGACAAAGCCATCAGTCGAATACCCACGGTCGAGAGAATCGAGCCCTAAGGAATCAATTCACCAACCGGTTTCATCGTCATAAACGATGTCCACCAAATGGGACCTACGGCATTTGGTGGAGGTAAGGGGATTCGAACCCCTGACCCCTTGCATGCCATGCAAGTGCTCTACCAGCTGAGCTATACCCCCAATGGGATATTGACTCTATCAGAACCATTCAAACAGCCACTCAGTGTGGTCTTCAGCTACCGGACCGCAGTGAAAAGTCGTTGAAATGAGCGGCAGGCCTGGAGTGCGATTTGCCATTCAACTTGGGCCATCACCGATCACATTGCGGTCGGAGCCCTGGCGGCATTTTCAGCGCGCACTGGACTCAGCGTCTCTATGGGCCTAGGGGTACTGCCGGTTTAGTTCTTTACCACTCTGGTTATTCCAATGTGGCTCAGAATCGCGGTCATCACCGTCCTCGTGCTCTCGATTGCAGCCTTCGGTAGCTTTGTCGCATTCTTCACGGTGTTCTCGCACTCTCGCACATAGAAGATTGGCCATCGCAGAACCGCGGTTCAATATCAGAGGCTCGGTAGCATTTTCGGGAAGCGAAGAACGTGACTGCTTCGTTCTTCTGGTGCTGGTCGACAAGATTGAGGTAGCGAACGATGCATGACTCCTCGACTGTTCATCGGAGTGTGCAAGGTAGTCGCTCGCCACTTCAGCGTTGGCGCAGGACCACACCGAACACCCGGGGGCTGTTGTTTGCGTTCCTGGGCTACGCGGCACTCTCGCTCGCTGTTTGGGCTCGGCTCTGGACGCATAACTTGCGTTGGACCACCGTGGATTTGTGGCGCCCCACTGACGCGCCGACCTTCATCTGGTTTCTTGAATGGCCGGTGCACGCGATTCTTAGTGGGCATAATCCGCTGTATTCGCAGGCGATGTTCCCTCCGGTCGGAATCAACCTCCTGTCCAACGCTGGTGTCCTCCTGATTGGCTTTGTGTTGTCACCGATCACCTACTTCTTTGGCCCCATCCTCAGTATGAATATTGTGCTCATGTTGTCGCCGGCGTTGTCGGCGCTTGCAATGTTTGTCCTAATTCGTCGCTGGGTTACGTGGCAGCCGGCCGCCTTTGTCGGCGGCTTCATGTACGGCTTCTGCAGCTTCATCATGGTGAGCTTGCTGAATGGACAAATTAGTCGAACGATGGCCATTTTCCCTCCGGTGATAGTGGCACTCCTCGATTCGATTCTGATTCGACAGAAACGAAATCCCTACGCCCTCGGTCTCCTGCTGGCCCTCGCGGTGGTGGGGCAGTTCTTTATCGACACTGAACAGTTGCTGATGCTGACCATCATGTCGACTCTCGGTCTCGTGGGACTACTCCTCTACGGGAGAATGGCGCGGGAGCTCACCCCCGCACGGATCCGCTACGCCGCCCGAGCCCTTACAACGACGACCGTTCTCTCCGTGCTGGTCCTCGGCTATCCGAGCTGGTTTGCCTTAGCCGGTCCAG
>CALAYR010000019.1 GCA_937894805.1 uncultured Acidimicrobiaceae bacterium
GTGCGTCCGGCGAGGTAGGGCGCCAGGACATCCGGTAACTTCACTGTTCCGTCAGGCTGACGGTACGTTTCAACTAGCGCGGCCCAGATGCGGGCCCAGGCCAGTCCCGAACCGTTCACGGTGTGTACGAGTGCCGTGCCCGACTCGGCCCGGTAGCGGACGTTGGCGCGGCGAGTTTGGTAGTCGCGGAACCAACTAACGGAAGACACTTCCAACCAACGGTCCACACCAGGGGTGTAGACCTCGAGGTCAAATGTTCGAGCCGACGCCGACCCCAGGTCTCCCGTGCAGAGATCTAAGAGTCGGTAGGGCAGGCCCAGTTGCTGGAGGAGTCCCTCGGCCCGCGCCAAGATGTCGGCCTGTGCCTCATCGGCCTGTTCGGGCGTGCAGTAAGCGAAGAGTTCAACCTTTTCGAATTCGTGGACGCGAAGTAGTCCTCGGGTGTCACGACCGGCGGCGCCGGCCTCACGACGGAAACACTGGGTGGCGGCCGTAAGGCGAAGCGGTAGGTCATCGGCGTTCAAAATCTCACCGCGATTCATTGACGTCAAGGGCACCTCACCC
Organism: uncultured Acidimicrobiaceae bacterium; assembly: GCA_937894805.1. Taxonomy (GTDB): domain Bacteria; phylum Actinomycetota; class Acidimicrobiia; order Acidimicrobiales; family RAAP-2; genus RAAP-2. The sequence continues at coordinate 565 of CALAYR010000019.1, forward strand.
GTGGGGATGAGCCAGAGATTGTCACGCTCAATGGCGTACATATCGTCTTCACTCTTGGGCAGATGACCCGTCGACATCATCGTTTCAGTGAGCGCCACACTGGGTGGTCGAATCTCTTCGTAGGCGTCAGCGTGGGCGTCTAGGGCAAACTGCGTCAGTGCTCGAAGGAGACGTGAACCGTCACCTCGATAGAGCGGGAACATCGAACCGGCTAACCGAGCACCGCTCTCGAGATCCAAGATGCCGAGCTCGGTGCCGATGTCCCAGTGCGCCACGCGTTGGTGCTCGCCGAAGGTCGGGAACGGAGCTCCCGTATCCATACCGGGCCACCACTGGCGCAGTTCGACATTGTCTTCTTCGCTCACTCCGTCGGGAGCGGCCGGCGAAGGAATATTCGGTATCTGCAGGTGCATAGCCCGAACGGCGGCACCCACTTCCTCGGCTCGGGCCGTGGCGGCTCGCTCTTGCTCGCCCAGTTGTTTACTGGCTTCGGCGATTTCGTCACCGCGGGCCTTGTCGCCCGCACGGCGAGCTTCGCCTACTTGACGGGAGAGATCTTTTACCTGAGCGCGGAGTGATTCGGCCTCTTGCATCAGTGCACGATGCTCAATATCGGCCGTGAGCAGGGCCTGCACTTGGTCGGGCGAGACGCCACGCCGAGCCAGTGCGGCGGTCACATTTTCGGGTTCACGACGAAGTAGGGCTAGGTCAATCACGCCCTAAGACTACGACAGGGGCTCGCAGTGACTAAGTTCCCCAGCGTGAGTCATGCCATAGAAGTACGCGACGTCGAAGTCACCTTCGGAGAAACAGTGGCCGTGAATGGCGTCTCATTCACCGTGGACTTTGGAAGCACCACAGTTCTGCTTGGCCCTAACGGAGCGGGTAAGACGACCACGACCGAGACGCTGCTGGGTTTTCGCCGACCTTCACAGGGTGAGGTGCGCATCACGGGACTTGATCCCGAAGCACATCACAAAGAGGTGATCGTCAACGTGGGGGCCCTGCTCCAACGTGGTGGCGTGTGGGCACCCATGTCGCCACGCGAAGTTCTTAATCTCACGGCGACCTACTACCCCGCACCGCGTGACCCGCGCGAACTCATCGATCAACTCTCGCTCACGAAATGCGCCAGCACCCCGTGGCGGAGACTCAGCGGGGGTGAACAGCAACGCACCTTGCTGGCCCTCGCACTCCTCGGTCGGCCCCGTGTCTTAGTGCTCGACGAACCAACGGCCGCCGTCGACCCCGATGGCCACCGCGTCATTCGCGAAATGCTCCGCGCCGAACGGAATCGGGGCTGTGCGCTACTCGTGACCACCCACCAACTTGATGACGCGGAAGAACTAGCGGACCACGTCATCATCATGAACGACGGTCGCGTCGTTCAACAAGGAACTTTGGAGTCATTTCGCGGTGCGCCAGTTACCGTCTTTGAGAGTCGCGAAGGATTGGACGTCGAAACGCTCAGTCGCCAACTTCAAAATCCCGTTACGGCTGAAGGACGTGGCCGCTATCGAGTGGAAGGTCCCGCGCTCGATCTCGTCCAACTCCGTGACGCCCTGCTAACACAAGGGGCCCCGGTTGAAAGTTTTCGTACGCGAGCAACCCTGGAAGAGGCCTACCTCCAACTCGTCCAAGATGATCGTTCGAAGGCCTCCTCATGAGAGCGTGGCAAGCCCAGAGTGCGGCCGAAGTAAAGATGACCATCAAGCGTGGGGAGACGTTGCTGCTCACCATCGGCATTCCACTACTGCTCCTGCTCTTCTTAAGCTTCACCTCGTTCGTTTCACTCCCGGGAGCCAAGCGCGTGGACTTCCTCGCGCCCGGCATCATCGCGTTATGCGTGATGTCGACGTCGTTGGTTTCGCTCTCGATTGCCACAGGATTTGACCGGTCCTACGGGGTGCTGCGACGACTCTTTACGACCCCCCTCGGGACCCGCTCCCTCGTGGTCTCAAAAATCGTTGGTGTGGTTGTTGTCGAGCTACTCCAAGTCATCGTTGTGGGTGGCGTCGCAATTGCCATTGGCTGGCGGCCCCAGGGCGGGTTGGACGGAGCGGCGATTTGTCTGTTCGCACTACTCGTGGCTTCCATTGCCTTCGCCGGCATCGGACTCTTGCTGGCCGGCAACCTCAAGGCCGAAGTTAACTTGGCTGCGGCCAATGGCCTCTACCTCGTCTTGCTCCTCGTAAGCGGGTTCGTCATTCCGACTACTTCATTCCCAAGTTTCATGCGTCACGCCGTGATCTTCACGCCTTCGGGAGCATTAGCGAGCGGACTACACAATGTGGTGGGCACCGGTATAGCTTTTGGGTGGACCAACATCATTTCTCTGATGGTCTGGGCCGTTTTGGCGCCGCTGCTTGCGAGCCGGGCCTTTAGTTACGAGTGAGCGTTGCGAGTAACTGCGCCGTGCCGGCGTTGAGTTGCTTCGTTGTCACACCGCCGTAAACCACTTTTTGCACGACACCCGAACCGTCAATGAAGACCGTCTCGGGAAGCGTGCCAAAGCCGTAATTAGTTGAGGCCACTGTTCCGTCGGCATCGAGTGCGGCTGGTAACGGCACGGAGGACCGTTGCAAGAACTTTGTAGCGGCGGCGGCCGTGTCATTGGATGCCACCATCACGAGGGCGATTTCACTGGGCTTGTGGGCGTACCACGCACTAATGCGCGGCAGCTCTTCGCGACAAGGTCCACACCAGCTGGCGAAGAACACCACAATCGTTGGGGTCTCGTGGGCCGGTAGGTGTACCACGCGCTCGGCCCCCGGCGTAAAGTTCCACGCCGTGCCGAGCGCGGGCAGGTGTACATCATCGATGGTGTGCCCTACGAGCGGTGACGAGCTCGGTACTGATGTTGTGGTGGTCGAGGCGGTCGGTGCCTTCGTGAAGTAGGAGACGACCGAGATCATCGTCACGGCAATGGCCGAGCCGATGCCGAGTGACAGAAACATCATTGGTGAAGGTCCGCGACGGCCCGTCCCGATTGGAGTTGGTTCATCCGAGTGCAATTACATCCACCGCCATTAGCACGAAGAGTGCCGTCAAGTACGTAATCGAGAAGTGAAAGAGTCGCATCGCGCGCGCCACGTCGGCTTGATCCTTACGGGCCAATCGGTAAAGACCCACGGCGTCGTACGTAAAGAAGCCACCCAACAGGAGCGCACCAATGGCGTAAATCCAGCCGAGCTGGGCGACGGGACCGACGAGCAGACTGAAGGCCCAGAGCACGATGGTGTAGACCAGAATCTCAAGCGTGGTCCGGCGGAGTGACGCCACCACGGGGAGCATCGGCACATTCGCCGCGGCGTAGTCGTCCCGATAGCGCACAGCGAGGGCCCAGAAGTGCGGTGGCGTCCAAATAAATATCACGGCAAACAGCACTACGGGAGTCCAACCCAATGAGTTGGTGACGGCCGACCAGCCAACCAAGACGGGCACCGCTCCGGCCGCTCCGCCAATCACGATGTTCTGCTTACTGCGACGCTTCAGCCACAAGGTGTAGATAAAGACGTAGAAGGCCGTCGCCGAAATGGCGAGGCAGGCCGAGAGAACATTCACCCAGACGGCCAGAACGACAAAGGAAGCAATCTCCAAAACGAAGGCAAAAATAGTGGCGGCGCGAGGCGTCATGGCGCCGGTTACGAGCGGACGGCCCTTCGTGCGCTCCATAATCGCGTCAATGTCGCGGTCAATAACCATGTTGAAGGTGTTGGCACCGCCGGCGGCCAAGGTGCCACCAATCAGAGTGAGAATGATGAGTCCCAGGTTTGGCCAGCCCCGTTGCGCGACAAACATCGTGGGAACCGTGGTCACGAGCAACAGCTCAATAATGCGCGGCTTCGTAAGCGCAACGTAGGCCTTAAGGCGCTGCATTGGGCTCAAGGCGACGGTTGCGACATTGCTCACTTGAGCATCCTAGGAGAGAGACTCCCTCCCTAGGCTGTGGGCATGGAAACGAGCCAACCGTGAAACCGACGACATTTCGGTGGTTCGCCCTCGCCGCTTTCATTTCCATGCTGCTCATCATCGCTACCGGCGCGGCCGTTCGCTTAACGGGATCCGGACTCGGTTGCCCCGACTGGCCCACGTGTTACCAAGGTCAAATAACCGGCTCCCTGAGCCTCCATCCGCTTATTGAGTACGCCAATCGCATGGTGACCGTGCTGTTGGTCGGGGTCACGATGGTCACCTTTGTGGCCTCATGGCTCCGGGCTCCGCGCCGCAAAGACCTCATTCTCTTTTCCTTGCTGCTGGTCATTGGTGTCTTCGCCGATGCCGTCTTAGGGGCCGTGGTGGTGTACTCCAAGCTCAACCCGTGGCTCGTTTGCTCACACCTCATTTTGTCCCTCGGCATGGTCGTCCTCGGGGCAATCTTGTACCACCGGGCCAAGTATCTCTACGGCGAAGGCGCGCGCGCCGACGTTCGCGATCCCCGGATGAAGCTCGTCGCGAGACTCCTCTGGTTGCCCTATATCGCCGTTGCGGTGGCCGGCACCATCACGACCGGATCGGGACCGCACGCCGGTTCATCGCGGGGCCAAATGCGCGCCCGTCGACTCCCCTTCGCGCTCAGTGACGCCACGATTGTTCACGCGGCTCTCGTCACCGTTTTCATTCTCATTGTCGTGGGCATCTACTTCGTACTTCGACGCCAAGGTGCCCCGAGCAAGGCCCAGCGAGGTGTACTTCGCCTCTTGTTTATTGGATCCCTCCAGGGCCTCGTTGGTGTCGTTCAGTACTTCACGCACTTGCCCGTGGGTCTGGTCGAGATTCACGTCTGCCTGGCGGCATCAGTGGCGATTGGGGTGACCCAATTCAATCTCGCGCAAACCGGTCGGGACCGTGAGGTGGGACTGGAGAAGCAGGCGTGAGCACAACCCTTCGTTACGGACTCATCGGCACCGGGATGATGGGTCTAGAGCATCAGCGCAATCTCAATGCCATTATCGGCGTAGAAGTAGTGGCCGCTGCCGACCCCGAACCGACTTCGCTAGCCGCCGCCGTAGCGACCGCCGAAGGCCGCGCGCTTGCCACCTTCAGCGACTATCGCGAACTACTCGCCGCTGATATCTGCGACGCCTACGTCATCTCTTCACCCAACTTCACGCACCGGGCCGTCCTCGATGACGTGATGGCCAGCGGCAAGGCCATCATGGTGGAAAAGCCCATGTGCACCACCGTCGAAGATGCCCGCCACATTCTGGAGCGAGCCCGTACCTACTCCAACGTTTTTTGGGTCGGCCTCGAATATCGCTACATGCCCCCGGTCCAACACATCATCAACGTGGCCGCGGCCGGCGAGCTCGGCGAAATCGCCATGGTGGCCATTCGAGAGCACCGTCACCCCTTCTTAGTCAAAGTGGGTGACTGGAATCGATTCAGCGAGAACACGGGCGGCACGCTCACCGAGAAGTGCTGCCACTTCTTTGATCTCATGCGACTGATTGCTCAGAGCAACCCCGTTCGCGTCATGGCCTCAGGCGACCAGCGCTTCAACCATCTCGACGAACGTTACGACGGACGAACCCCTGACATCTTGGACAACGCCTTTGTCATTGTCGACTTTGAAAATGGCGTGCGGGCCTCGCTCGACCTCTCGATGTTCGCCGAGGGTTCGGTGAATAACGAAGAGCTCAGCATCGTCGGACGCACCGGGAAAGCCGAAGCCTTCATTCCGAGTGGCCAGGTCCGGGTGGGTCAGCGCAAACAGTGGAACCGTGGCGTCGTCGAAGAGACCATCACTGATGACCGTGTTCTCGTCGAGGGTTTTCATCACGGCGCGAGCTTTCTCGAACACCTCGACTTCGCCGAGGCGATCAGAAATCAGACGCCGGCCCTCGTTACCGCCGAGGATGGCTACTGGAGCGTGCTCATGGGGGCCGCCGCACATCGCAGCATCGACGAAGGCCGCGTCGTAGCGATTCGCGAGTTGCTCTAAGTCAGCGGGCCGTGTGTCAGTCGGGGCATCACCAGGTCCCCAAAACGGCGACACTCATCAATGTGGGGGTAGCCCGACAAGATGAAGGCCTCAATCCCGAGAGCCTGATAGGCCTCAAGCTTGGCCACCACCTGATCGGGTGAGCCGACGATGGCCGCGCCACACCCGGAACGGGCCCGGCCAATACCGGTCCATAAGTTCGGTTCAACGAAACCTTCGAGGTCGGCCGCTTCACGCAGCTCACTCTGGCGGGCCACGCCCACCGAACCAGCGTCGAGTGACTGTTGGCGAATGGCACGGCCAATCTCGTCATCGAGTTCGGCCACGAGATGGGCGGCCGCGGCGCGTGCTTGCTCTTCGGTCTCTCGCACCACCACGTGCACGCGATAGCCAAAGCGCATGGTCCGCCCGTATGTCGCAGCCCGCGCCGTCATGTCCTCAACAATGGCGCGCACGTTGTCGTACGTATCGGGCCACATGAGATAGACGTCGGCCATCTGCGCCGCGACATCGCGAGCATCGTCGCTGAGACCACCAAAATAAAAGGGTGGCCGAGGACCGGTGGCAATGCGAGGTGCATCGGTCGCAACGTTGTAGTGCTCACCCTTCGCATTGACGGCATCGCCTTGGAGGAGGTCATCGAGAATCTTCATCACTTCAAGCGTTCGCCCGTAACGGGGGCTCGAGGCCATGGTCTCCCCGGCGAGATCGCTCGAGATGATGTTGATGTCAATTCGATTATCGGCGAGGTGCTGCAGCGTGGCGATTTGGCGGGCCAGCTGCGGGGGCCAGTTCTCACCGGTGCGAACGGCCACCAACAAACGAATGCGCGAGGTGGTGCGAGCCAGGGCGGCGGCCATGGCCACCGTGTCAAGGCCCAGGGCGTACCCCGACGGCAGGAGGATTGAATCGAATCCCTGCTCTTCGGCGGTGGCAACAATCTCAGAACAGTGGTCCCACGAAGAACGAAGCTGGGGGCTCACCACCCCAAGCTGTTCGTAGTCATCATCACAGAGCGCGGAGAACCAAGAGATTTCAAGTGCCACGCCACTATGTTCTCACTAACGTTCTTGGAAGAACTGGATTGAGGGGGGCCACATGGCCGAAGTACAGGGATTCACTACTGAGAAGTTCGAGGGCCTACGGGGGGTGCTTTCGAGTCAGCTTGATAGCGGTGCCGATATTGGCGCCTCCATTGCCGTGGTCCATCACGACGAACTCGTTGTTGATATCTGGGGTGGCTACCAGGACGAGGCCAAGACCACGCCGTGGGAGCGCGACACCATCGTGAACGTCTGGTCGACGACCAAGACGATGACCTTCCTAGTCGCATTGATGTTGGTGGACCGTGGCGAGTTGGACTTCTTTGCTCCCGTCGCGAAGTACTGGCCCGAGTTTGCGGCCAACGGCAAAGAGGCCATTGAGGTACGACACCTGATGTCACACACCTCTGGACTCTCCGCCTGGGATGAGCTGACACCCGAAGAGCTGGCCGACTGGGAACTCTCTACGGCCAAACTGGCGGCCCAAGCACCCTGGTGGACACCGGGTGACGGATCGGGTTACCACTTAGTGTCGCAAGGCCACCTCATCGGTGAAGTCGTGCGTCGAATTACTGGCGAGACCATTGGGCAGTTCTTTAAGCGTGAAGTGGCCGACGTGCTCGGCGCCGACTTTCACATCGGCCTTCCCGAATCTGAAGAACACCGCGTGAGTTTGGTTATTCCTCCACCACCACTCGATGCTTCACAACTCGGTATTGAGGCCGGGTCCGTCGCCTACAAGTCCTACACCGGACCACTTCTCGATGCGACCTATCCCCAGCACCGCTGGTGGCGGGCGGCCGAGATTCCCGCGGCCAATGGTCACGGCAACGCCCGATCGGTGGCCACCATTCAGGCCATCATCGCCGGCAAGGGTCAGACCCAGGGTCATCGCTTCTTCTCGGAAGCCACCAGTGATCTGATCTTCCAAACCCAATCCCACGGGATCGACCGCGTCTTGGGCACCGAGATTCACTTCGGCATGGGTTACGGACTCGCGAGTTCCATCATGCCGCTCGGACCACGTGCCTGTTACTGGGGTGGTTACGGCGGTTCGGTCATCATCATGGACCAAGACGCCGACCTGACGATTGCCTACATGATGAATCGCATGGACAGCGTGCTCACCGGAGACGTTCGGGGAGCCAACGTCGCCATGGTGGCCGCTATCGCCGCCATGTCGTAATTGCTACGACTTAGCGCGCAGTAATTTCGAGAATCGCCACGGCGAGCGAAAGCCAGCCGAGCACCATCGCGGGGGCAAAGTCCTTGACCTTGTCCTTGGCCCGCAGGTGGAAGAAGACGGCGCCGTCGAAGTAGAGCATCAGGCCAATGGCTGCGGCCACACCCAGTGGCTTACTCCAAATACCGGCGAAGAGACCAATGGCGCCAAAGATCTCCAGAATTGCTAGGACCTGAATCATGTCGGGCTTAACGCCGACGTGCTCCATTGAGGCCATGATGTCGGGCTTCTTGGTGAGCTTGCCGAGCGCAGAGGCAATGGCGACTGCACCCAAGAGGCTCGCCAGAATGATGAGAACAATGGTCATGGTGACTCCTTAATTTCCAAATGCCGCGTAAGGCGAATGCCAAAAGCGTAGTGAGGGAGTCCGGAATCTTTGGGACCTCGGCGAACGGCATCCCGGTCGCAGGCAATTGCCAGGTTGTATAAGTACTACAGCGGTGTAGTACTTTTTAATCATGGTCACGGTATCGCTACGAGAGCTCAATCAAAAGACGGCCGAAGTAATGGCCCGCGTTGAGCGAGGTGAGTCACTCGAAATCACTCGCAACGGGCGGCGGATCGCCACCATCGTGCCATCAGGGCCCCACCCGTTAGAGCAGTTGTTGGCATCGGGATTAGTCAGTGTCGTGGCTACTAGGAACGACCTAACGTTCGAGATTGAAGAAAATGTTGAGGGAAGCAGCGGACTAGATGCGATCCTCGATGATCGCTACGGCACTGGTCGTTGGTAACGCGTGACCATCTACCTGGATACGTCAGCGGCGATCAAGCTCGTCCACGCCGAAACTCATAGTCGGGAATTGAGCGAATGGCTTCAACAACGTGAAAACGAGAATCTGATTTCTTCTGCGCTGATACTGGTTGAGACTCATCGAGCTGTTCGGCGGATTGAACCATCCCTCACTAGCCGGGCCAACCACGTTCTGAGTACAATCCATCACATTGCTATGGCAACGCCAATTCTTGAACGAGCTGCGGCGTTCCCCTCCTCTGATCTGCGCTCACTGGACGCAATCCACCTAGCCACGGCCACGTACGTTCGCGACGAGGGATTTTCAGCCATCGACGCGTTTGTCACCTACGACGTCAGGCTGGCTGCTTTGGCTACTGAGCACGGGCTACGAACAGTGAGCCCCGGCAACGGCTGACGACGATCAGCATGGTGGTCGTCTTGAGACTGCCACTCTTCGGCTTCTTCTGGTGCGCTGCAACCATTAAATAGGCGTGTTTAAGAAGCCCCTAGAGCTTCGGCTTATCAATCTTGGTAACGGCTAAGAAGGTGACAAGCCCAAGGATGGCCGTGAGAAAGATGAGGCTGGTGGTCGTTGTTCCCAGACCTATGCCACTCGTATTTTTCGGCTGGGCGAGAAAGTCCCCGAGCGAAGCCCCCAGAGGGCGGGTAACGATATAGGTGGCCCAAAAGGCTGTAACTCCATCAAGGATCTTGAAGCGGAAGGCCACCCCGGCCGCGATAATGACGCCAGCGAAAATGACCAGACTGGTGAAATACCCCAGAGTGAATTTCTCAGCGAAGAGATCTCCTGCCGCCGTGCCGAGGGCGAAGGTAAACAGAATCGTGGTCCAGTAAAAGGCCTCTCGACGCAAGTTATCGACGGTATGGATTGAGAGAGTCTTTTCGACTCGGTACCAGGTGACAAAGGTTGCCGCAAGCGCGATAACAAAAACAATTGTCGCGATTACGAGAGAGACACCTAGGTGGTCGACCATGTTGTCGGTGAACAAAGTTCCAGCCACGCTGATGAGCACCACGCACAACCAGTAGATCGGGGCGAGATAGCGGTTGAGTCGGAACTGCCAAATCAACGCCGCTACGAGGAGTCCCACCATCAGCAACGTGGTGCCCAGTGACCCCAAGCCGAGGTTGTTCGCTAGCCAGTCAGCGAATGTTTCGCCAACGGTCGTCGCGAGCACTTTGATCAACCAGAAGTACAGGGTTATTTCTGGAACCTTGATCAACGTTGAACGCAACGTGGAACTTCTGTGGGCATTAGGCGATGTAGTCACATCCGAGGGTATCTAGTTTCGCGTCAGGATTCGATGAGAACGAAGTAAGAATCCGCAATCTGTGGAGACGATGGGGATCGAACCCACGACCTCAGGCTTGCAAAGCCCGCGCTCTACCAACTGAGCTACATCCCCTTGGTGCAGTCATGATACTAAATCTGAAGGTGGCCTATTTCGTCGCCGTGGGCGCAAACCGCTGCCCCACTTTGGTGAGGATGAGCAGCCAAATAATGACGTCGGCGCCGAAAATTGCCAGCGGGAAGGCCACGCCGGCCGTCGTCCACTCGTGCAGGGTCAACAGGGTGATAGTGGCATTGATAGTTCCCGTGATGTACGGACCCTGAGCCTCAGTTTGCGGACTGAAGAAGGCCTTCTTCAGGGTCGGTAGTGCGGCCACCGTGTCGGCGGCTACTTGAGCGATGAGACCAATTGTCGGCTGGTCACTGGCCAGCCAGATCACGAGCCCCACCACGGAGAGAAAACCACACAGCAGGTCAAAGGGGCCGAGGTTCCACACGGCCGACTTGGACTTCCACGACGCCACCAAAACGGCGCAGGGAATAAGACCGACCATGAGCGTCATGGTCGAAGCCACGCCCACACCCTCTTGAATCTCGATCACAAAAGCCAACAGCGGGGCCACCGCCCACATGATCCACGTCACGCGGTTGGGCTGGGCCTCACCACTGAGAACTTTGCGGATATAGGTGGTGGCGCCGATGATGGAAATGCCGGCGGCAATGAAGACGGACCAGGAAGGAATCACGTTGAACAGTCTCCCCTAATTCCTAGTGACACGGGGAACTACTAGCGTTTAGCGCTATGGACGTAAAGCAATTCCTCGGGATTCAGCAGGTCGGTAAGGGTCATTGGCGATTGGAAGTCGACGAGCGCCTCATTACCCCGGGCCAATTCCTCTTTGGTGGCTGTGGACTGGCCGCTGGCGTGGTGGCCCTCGAAGAAGACAGTGGTCGACCCTGCATCTGGGCCACCGCGCACTATCTCAGCTACGCCCCGACCCACGCCACGGTGGACGTCTTCACCACGCTCGCCGTTGAAGGCGGCAACGTCACGCAGGCACGCGCGACCGCCATGGTCGACGGCAAGGAGATTTTGACGATCAACGCCGCCCTAGGTCGCGGATCGCTCACGGCCGACGAGCCGTGGACTGAGATGCCCGATGTTCCCGGCCCGATGGACTGCCCGCCTCGCGTTATTCCTGCGGCCTACGGACAGTCAATTTTCACGAGTACCGAGACGCGCACGGCTCTCGGCCGCACCATGGAGCAGATGGACGGCACGAAGGGCTCCCCCAACACGGCCCTCTGGGCTCGGGTGCCCGGCCACCTCGAACCGTCGGCCGGCACATTGGCAATCTTCGGCGACTACGTTTCGGGCGGTGTGGCCAACCCCCTCGGTCAGCGCACCATGGGCCGCAGTCTCGACAACACGATTCGCGTGGTGACCCTGGAGCCCACGGAATGGGTCCTCTGCGACATTCGCATGCACGCCCTTTCCGGTGGTTTCGCCCAAGGTACGGCCTTCCTCTGGAGCGAACGGGGCACCCTCCTCGCGACGGCCAGTCAGACCATTGCCGCCAAAATTTGGGACGGTCCCCGCAACTAAATCGGGACTCCCTTCCCGTGCTGTAGAATTTCTACTTCGCGGGGCTATAGCTCAGTCGGTTAGAGCGCAGCACTGATAATGCTGAGGTCGTAAGTTCGATTCTTACTAGCCCCACCAATCCGTCGGCCCGCAGGGTCGCTTTCGGGACCCTTCGACGGTTGAGTTGAAAGGGCGGTGTCCGTGAGCGCCAATCGAGACCACATGTCGTCCTACGACCGCGAACGCGCCAGTGTCTTTCACTCCTGGTCGGCCCAGAACGCCATCACGCCATTCATGGTGGCCGGCGGCGATGGCAGTTTCGTACTAGGCGAGGATGGCGAGCGCTATCTCGACTTTTCGTCCCAGCTGGTCAACACCAACCTCGGTCATCAGCACCCCGCGATTGTGGACGCGATTGTGAACCAGGCCCAAGAGTTGGCCACGATTGCCCCGCAGCATGGCTACCGCTCACGGTACGAAGCGGCCGAGATGATTTTGGATCGTGCCTTCGAAGGGGCCGCCAAAGTTTTCTTCACCAACGGCGGTACCGAAGCAGTGGAGCACGCTGTTCGCATGGCGCGCCTCCACACGGGGCGACCCAAGGTGCTCGCCACCTACCGCAGTTACCACGGCGCTACCGCGACCTCCATCAACCTCACTGGTGATCCCCGTCGTTGGACGACCGACACCGCCAGTGCTGGTGTTGTTCACTTCTTCGGACCATTTCTTTATCGCAGTGAATTTCACGCCACCACCGAGGCCGAAGAGTGCGCACGCGCCCTGCAGCATCTCGAGCGCACCATTGAGTCCGAAGGTCCAGCCACGATTGCGGCGATCATCTTGGAGTCAGTGCCCGGGACGGCCGGCATTATGGTCCCACCAGCTGGCTATCTCGCCGGAGTTCGTGCCCTCTGTGACAAGTACGGCATTCTCTACATCGCCGATGAAGTGATGGCCGGCTTTGGTCGCACCGGTGCGTGGTTTGCCTTCCAGCACTTTGGCATCACCCCCGATCTCGTCACGTTCGCCAAGGGTGTGAACTCGGGTTACGTCCCACTCGGTGGAGTCATCATCAGCGAGGCGGTTTCGGCCACCTTCGGAGATCGCGTCTACCCCGGTGGCCTTACGTACTCCGGTCACCCCCTCGCCTGCGCCGCAGCCGTTGGCTCAATGAGCTTTATGACCGAGGCCCACGTGGTGGAACACGCCAAGTCACTCGGTGACGACATCATCCGCCCCGAGCTCCTCGCGATGCAGGAGCGCCACCCTGCCATTGGTGAGATTCGCGGTCTCGGCGTCATGTTCGCGATTGAACTGGTGAAGGACCGCGCCACCAAGGAGCCACTCGCCCCGTACGGTGCTTCTTCGCCAGCCATGAACGAGGTGATTGCGGCCTGTCGTGCCGAGAAGCTCTTGATCTTTGCGAACTTCAATCGCCTTCACGTCGTCCCGCCGTGCAACATTTCGGCCGATGACCTTCGCGATGGTCTGTCCCGACTCGATCGGGCACTCGCCGTAGCGGACCGTCACTACACCGGCAAGTCGTGAGTGTTGCCGCTCGGCGCGACGCCGCCACAGCCCTACGACAACTCAGTCACCTCTTCGTAGGACGAGAACTCACCGACGAACAACTCGTGGAGTTGACTGATGTGGTCACCGCCTGGATTCAACGGGCCGATGCACAGCCAGCCCGCATTCGTGAGTTTCCCGCCGATCGCATTCGGGCCTGGCAGGAGGGCGTCTCGCTCCCCGAGGGCGCGCGACCCACGGGTTTTCCTGACTCGGTCGTGACTGGCGATTCCAATCCCATGGGACTGGCCGCCCGCCAATGGAATGAGGGTGAGGTCGCCTACGCCGAAGCGACGTTCGACCGCGCCTTCGAGGGGGCACCCGGTCGGGGTCACGGGGGCATTCTCGCCGCCCTCTTGGATGAGACGATGGGTCGCATTCCGGCCATCTTCGGATCGCTGGCCTTTACCGGACGACTCGAAATTTCCTACCGAGCACCCACACCGCTCTATCGTCCCATCATGGCCAAGGCCTGGTGCACCCGCCGGGAGGGACGTAAATTCCACATTCACGCCGAGATTCATGACGGCGAAACGTTGGTGGCCGAGGCCACGGCTCTCTTTATCGCCGTTGATCTCTCGAAGTTCTTACCGTCGAGCTAACGCGAGTTCATACTCCGCTGGAGAACAGCGATTTCATTGCGCTGCACTGTGACCATGTCGCGAGCGAGCTGTCGAACTGTTCGGTTCACTCCCGAGGTTGCCACGTCTTGGGCCATGGCGATGGCTCCACGGTGGTGGGCAATCATGGCGCGGGCCCACGATTGATCAAAGGCCGGGCCGTGCTGTTTGCCGAGTACGACGAGCTCGTCGCGCGTCAACATCCCATCCATCATGTCGCCGTGATCGTGCATCGTGCTCGACTCACCCCAGCGACGCAAGAGGTCTGACAACGTAGCAACTTCCGTCGATTGCGCCATCTTGATTTCATTCGCGAGATTCCGTAACTGCTCGCTGGCGTGCCGCGACGGATTCAAGGCCATGTCAGCCATATCGACGGCCTGTTCGTGATGGGGAATCATCATCTGGGCAAACATGACGTCTGTGGCGTTATACGTCGGGCGGTTGGTAGTGCCGTTGCCTCTAAAAACAGCCACGCCCGCAACTACGGCCACAACTGCTACCGCAGCGATGAAGGCGATACGAGGCAGTTTCACGATTTCTCCGTTCGCCGCTAGTTGGTAAGTGGACTATTCCTCAACGTGGCGGTGGAGCAGAAAGGTCGCGGTGCCCCGACTAATGACACCGCCCTCGGCGTCACGGATGTAGGACTCGCCGTATGCGACCTGGCGACCGATCCGAGTGACTTCGCCGCGGAACGTGTACTTCTCACCACGCTTGGCACCCCGCATGAACTCGGTCTTCATCTCGATGGTGGCCTTGGTCCGGTCCTTGCCGTAGAGGGCCGAGTTGATTGCGAAGTTAATAATGGCGTCTAGCAAGATGGCCTGGACTCCGCCCTGGACTCCGCCATGGGGATTACAGGCCAATTCGGTGGCGTCGAGTTCACCCTCGGCCCAGCCCAAATCTTCGCCGTCAACCCCGTAGGCCGTGATTTTTGCGCCTACGGCGTCAATAATGGCCATTCCGCCATTACCCAGCCATCGGTCCATATTTTTACGTTCAGAACTCACCCCTGTGACGATACTTTCTCGGGCTGGCTAGGATTTCGCAGTTGGCA
>CALAYR010000020.1 GCA_937894805.1 uncultured Acidimicrobiaceae bacterium
CGGGCGCGCGGCCCGGAAGAACCTTGCCCGTGGTGGCGGTGACGCCGTGCCGAACGAGCAAGACGGTGGTGAGGGGCGAGTGTGTGGGCACCTCGTAAATCTACGAGGTGAACTCGCCCTATCCGGCGGTGACGGGAATGCGCCGAGGTCCAGGGTCAGCCGACTCGGGCCAGCGCTTGCGCGAGAGGCGAGCCAGTTTGTGGAGGAGCGCTACCGCACCCGGGTCTTCGTCACCGGGCTTGGTCTCAATGAGGCCGCGCTCGAGGAGCGCTTGGACGAGTTCGCGGCCCTGGTCAGTGCGAACGATGACGAGCGTCCAGTCGGCAAAGGCCCCAATGCCCCCGGTGCTCAGGTCGGCGTGTTGGGCCGCAAAGTCGGGGCAGTGCTCGCACCCGGCTCGAGTGAAGGCGTGCGCCTCTTTGAGCGGAACTTCGTGGAAGGCCCCGTCCTTGGTCCAGATTTGAAAGACACCCTTGATGTTCATCTTCGCGATGTCCTGTCGACGAATTTGATACTTCGCTTCGAAGAGTTCTTCGAAGATGGCGTCATCGAAGGTCTTTGAGCAGAGTAGGCCAATGGTGAGGGCGAGTCGACGAGCGATCTTGCCGGCCTTGCGTGACTGCATGACGCCCGGCGCCGAAGCCATACAGCCCATGCCGACGAGGGCAATGCGCTCAGCGCCGGCTTCCACGGCTTGGGGGTAGGCGAGCAGGTTGGCGCAGTAGGTGTAGCGCGAACCGGCCGTGGCGATCACTTGGTCCCGGGTCGTTACGACTTTGGGTTCGGGCTTCCAGGTTGAACCGTCACCTTCGAGTCCACTTACGAGGGCCGCGTCGATGATGTCGTTTTCCAAGACGAAGGTGAGCAGCGTGGAGACAAAGCCGCCATCTTGACCCGCCGTGTGCAGCGTCTCGTCGGTGGAGCGAGCGAGGAAGACGTCGCCGATGCCGTAGACCTCGTCGTCAGTGCGAACTCGGCCGTAGCGCTGCATGTCGATCTCGCCCTCCCAGCCACGAAAGCGTGGGCACGCTCGCGTGCAGGACGTGCAGGTCGTATGGGTGCAGTGATCGGCGGTGCCGTCGGTCTCGAGGTGAAAAGGTCGGTAGACGCCGTCGAGATCGTTGTAGTCCAAGACGTCGTGAGGGCAGCTCACGATGCAGGCCGAGCACCCCGTGCACAACCCCGAGGTCACTACTTCGCTAAAGAGTTCATCCCAATTCGGCTTTTCGGCGCTCATGAGTTCACCCTAGGTCAGGCACTGTCAGGCCGCATGGTTTAGGTCTGGCGCGTCATCGAGACCGACTGTTGCCCACTACCCTGCCTAGTAATGCCTGAAATTCTCGAAGTTGAGTCCTATCGCGCACTGGCCGAACGTGTCGTTGGCGCGCGCATCGTTAAGGGCTTCTCGGATCAATACGCAGCGAAGAAGCTTCCCAGCACGAGCTTTTGGTCAAAGACGGTAACGGGTCTCACCATCACGGGAACCGACCGACGAGGCAAGTTGATGCTCCTCGAAACCGACGGACTCCGACTCGGGATGCGTTTTGGCATGACGGGCGTCTTGCTCCTCGACAGTGATGCCGGAATCGACGGACTTTTCTACGGCCCTCATACCTATCGGGCCGACTGGATTCGGGCCGGCCTTGAACTCGATGATGGTCGTCGTTTAGTGCTTCACGACCCTCGTCGGCTTGGTCGAGTAGAGGTCGACCCCGACCTCGGTGAACTCGGGCCCGACGCCCTTCGCATCAAGCGCAAAGAGTTTGACGGCGTGATCACCATCAGTCGTGGTGAGGGTCCGGCCATAAAGGCACGACTCTTGGACCAAGCAGTCGTCGCTGGCGTTGGCAATCTCCTGGGAGATGAGATGCTCTTTCGAGCCGGTATTGACCCTCGCCGTCCAACTGGCTCCTTGAATTCACTAGAGCAAGACGAACTCTTTAAGGCCTGGACTCAGACGATGAAGACGCTGCAGCGTCGTGGAGGAAGCCACACTGGTGATCACATGGAGGGACGGTTCCCCGGCGGCGTCTGTCCGCGCGATGGAGGTGAAATGCGCTCCGCCACTATTGGTGGGCGCACGACGTACTGGTGCTCGGAGCACCAGCACTAGCGACTCGGACACGTAGTTCGAGTCGTCTTGACTCAGACGTGGGGAAGTGGTGAGCGACAACGATTGGTGGCTCCACAACATCAAACTACGCTGAGACAAAGAGGCACTCGTCGGGTACACCGTCCACTACGGGAGTGTTCATTAGAGTCATAAATGGTGCTCGGCCTAGCCGAGTTAGCAAAGAGGACCGGCTGGTAATCAGGTGAAGCGAGGATTGGGAAAATCCACTCCAGAACTTGTCGAGTTCACCCAGTTTGTCGAAGAGACGAAAGGTGACGTGGCCCGATTTGCCCGCTACGTCCTGGGCGCGTC
>CALAYR010000021.1 GCA_937894805.1 uncultured Acidimicrobiaceae bacterium
GGTGACTGGAGTTCAGACGTGTGCTCTTCCGATCTCCCCGGCGCGGATTCGTCTCCACTCTGGTTTCGCCTTCTGGTGTTTTGTTCCGTGAAGGAACGCTCGGGGTAGTTACTTCGCTTGAGACCGTGGCGTCGGATAGTTCACCGGCGAGTGCACCAACGGTTCGCGGTTCTTTTGCCGTCAGTTTTGTGGATCGAGCTCAACACGTCTGGTATGTGGATGGTCAGGGTCGAAGGTTTGATACTGGTGTCGTGGCGCCAACCAAGGCCAGCCCCACGCTGCAGTTAGACGCCAACGACAACCCAACGATTGCTCTCGTTCACACTTCGCGCGCGTTGACGATTTGGCGAACGAGCGGTGTAGTGAGATTGACCGTTACGGTGCGCACTGGTACCAGTCCCGCCCTGGTCCTCGATGCTCATGGTGACTATCACGTGGCCTTTGTCACGCCGTCTAAATCAGTTAGCGTCGCCAGCCTGAGCGGCGTCATCGATACCGGGCTGGTGGCGGCTCCCAATTCCAATCCCTCGATTGCCGTCCGAGGTGACGGCTCAGTCGTGGTCGTGGTGGCCAATACCACGGGCCTCGTGCAGGTGGCCGAGAGCAGCCTCGACGGTTCAACCTTTACGGCCTCCCCGGCATTAGTACTCACCGTCCGAACCGGCACCTCACCAGTGGTTGCGGCCTTTGGCCCGACGGGCTATCAAGTGGCCTACGTGAACGCGCAGAGTCAAATGCGAACGTTCGGACCCCTAGGCCCTCTGGCTGCGACCGTACAGTCCGGTGTGCTCGTGAGTACGCCCTCGCTGGCTATCCGCAGCGATGGAATGATGGTCTTAAGCGCTACTGGGTCCGATGGACATCCATGGCGCTTTACTAAATCAACCGCAACCAAGAGCACGCTCACAATTCGGAGCACGAGCACGCCGTCAATTCTTCTGCTTCGCTAGTGCTAGAGAAGTATCTGTGATTACTACACAGCGAACCGAACCCATTGCCGTTGTAACAATTGATCGTCCGGAAGCGCGCAATGCGTTGACTGGCCAGATGATGGCCGACTTGGTATCCACGATGGTTGCGCTAGATGATGATCCGACTATCCGTGTGATCGTTCTTACTGGCACCGATCCGGCATTCTGCGCCGGACTCGACTTGAAAGACTTGGCTCGTACCTATGACGAGGCCACATCGAAGCGACCTTCGACTGGCCGAGAGATTCGCAGTCTCTTGCCAATTTTAGATACGCCACTTATTGGCGCCATCAACGGTCCGGCCGTAACGGGCGGTCTCGAATTGGCGATGGGCTGCGACTTTCTTATTGCTTCACACCGCGCTACTTTCGCTGACACCCACGCCCGTGTCGGCGTTATGCCCGGCGGGGGTATGAGTATTCGTCTGCCCCAACTGGTGGGCATTAATCGGGCCCGGCAAATGTCGCTCACCGGCAATTTTGTGGATGCTGGCACGGCCTGCGAGTGGGGTCTTGTGAATGAGGTTGTAATGCATTCGGCTCTCATGGATCGCACCATGGAGTTGGCACGTTCTATCGCCGAAGCGCCGCCAGAGTCCATTCGAGAGCTCCGACGTATGTACGCCACGCTGGCTCATCGAAGTGACCCGGAGGTCTACCGTGAAGAGTCGGCGTGGTCGAGACGGTGGATGAACGAAAAATTCAATGCCACCCAGTTTGAAGAGTCCCGAAACACAATTATCGAGCGCGGCTCGTCCCAGCAGCAGTAGAAGGAATCCTCATGTCTAAACACGTCATCACGGAGCACCCTCGTGAAAAGAGTCGTGCGGCCTCGGGACCTGTCAAGACGCATGATCAGCTCCGAAAGGACAAACTGAGTCACCGCATAAACAGCTTTCTCGCGGTCAAGATCACCGGTGTGGTCGGCACCATGTGGTGCGCTTACCTTTTTGCACTCCTGGCTCTTTTGAGCCTGCCTGAGGTCATTCGCTCTGGTTCGCTCAAGGATCTCGTGGCGTGGATTGCGCAGACATTCCTTCAGCTCGTGCTGCTCTCGATAATTATCGTGGGTCAGAACATCTCGCAGGTGGCCGCTGACAAGCGAGCCGAGGAGACTTTTGAGGACGTCACAATGTCTCTCGACAAAGCCCGTGAAATTCAAGCTCATCTGATTGATCAAGACAAGGAACTCGAGACAATTTTGGCCATGGTGAAAAACCTGGAGGCTCAGTTAGTTGCCCGATTGGACGGCCAAAAGTAGCCCTTCTCCGGAGGGCGGAACCGTTCTAACATGGACGCAAGACCCCGGCTTGGGTCGGAGAAAGAACGTCATGTCGCAACTTCACGAATTCCGAGGCGCCGTCTTTACCAAGTGGGTAGCCGTGGTCGCCCTCGTCCTAGCCCCGACCCTAACGGCCATGCCTGCTTTTGCCGATGTGGCCGTTCCCGAGGTGCCCACCAGCGTTTTGGTCACACCCGGTGACAGCCAGTTGACGGTCAGTTGGAGCGAGCCCGCGTCAGACGGTGGCGACGCCATCACTGGCTACACGGTCACCGCCACTGATGGATTGACGCCGACCACATGCAGCTGGACAAGCGGAACATTGACCTGCACCATCACCTCATTAACGAACGGCACCGCCTACTCGGTGACTGTTGTGGCCACCAATTCCATCGGAGATAGTGATAATTCCGCAACCGCCTACGGCACTCCAAATGTGGTGCCAGGCACGCCGGTGCTTGCAAGTGTTGCGTCGGGCAACCAGGCACTGACGGCCACTTGGACCGCACCGTCGAATAACGGGACGGCCATAACCGGTTACACCGCCACTGCCACCAGCGGACTCGACACCTTTTCCTGCACAACGACCTCGCTGACGTGCTCAATCACGGGTTTGGTAAACGGGACGGAATACTCCGTCACCCTGATTGCATCGAATGCGGCCGGAGCCTCAGCGGAGTCTGACCCTGTCCCCGGAACGCCACTATCGGTTCCGGATGCTCCGACGAATGTCCAGGTGTCTCGTGTTTTTGATGGCATAACCGTTTCTTGGACGGCCCCCGCGCAAAACGGTGGTGATGCCATCACGGAGTACACCGTCACCGCAACGCCAAACGACGCGTCTGGCGATGTGACGTGTAGCTGGACAACGGGCGACGGTGCTCTTACTTGTGATCTCAGTGGTGTGAGCAACACGGCCAATTATTCCATTGTGGTCGTGGCGACAAATTCCGTTGGCAACTCAGCCGGGTCCACCGCGGCATCGACAACCGGCTACTCGGCGCCAGGTGCTCCCTCGATCAATACGGTGACGGTCGGCAACACCACGTTGACATTGACGATTACTCCCGGGACCACCGGAGGCTTGAGCAGGACCGATTACGTCTACTCCCTCGACAACGGTGTCACCTACACCTCGTTCGGAACGGCCACAGGTCCATTTGTCATTACTGGACTAACCAACGGAACGACGTATCGCGTATCGGTGGCCGCTGTCAATGGTGTCGACACCGGCGCATTCTCCGCACGCGCGACTGCCGTGCCAGCCACGGTGCCGAGCGCCCCTCGTTGGCTACATGGCGTCCGTGGTAGCACCACTGCGACCTTGCTGTGGAATCCATCGGCCTCTAATGGTGGCTCCGCCATTACGAGCTACTTCGTCTCTGACCTCCACGGTCACACCTGCACGACCTCGACGTTTACCTGCACCGTTACGGGACTGACGAACGGTGTTTCCTACGTCTTCTATGTGGTGGCCTACAACAGTCGAGGCCCTTCAGCACCTTCAAACAGCAATCTCGTGACTCCCGCTACCACCCCTGGAGCCCCGGGTATTACCTCGGTCATCGCGGGTAATCGAAGTGTTGAAGTGACCTACACGGCACCCGTTAGTACTGGCGGCGCGGTACTTGGCTATTACGACTACTCCGTCGATGGTGGCGCCACATGGCAGTCTGGGCAATACCGGACAAAGAACACCGTCGTCATCACCTTGGCGGGTCAGCACATCACGACGAAGACAGCCTTGATTATCACTGGTCTCGTCAACGGCACCACCTACTCGGTCAAGATTCGTGCCCGAAATATCGTCGGTGCCGGCGCGGCCTCCGTGGCTACCTCGGCTATACCTTTCACGACTCCGGGAAAGACAGTGATCCAAGCCGTCGCCACAACGACCACGACGGCCACAGTGACGTTTACTGCACCGGTGACAGGTGGCCGGGCGTTGACTTCCTATCAGTACTCCCTTAATGATGGAACCACCTGGGTTACCCGCTCGTCGGGCACGACCGCGTCGCCTCTCGTGATTTCGGGGCTCACCACAAAGCGCTTTTACTCAGTCCTAGTGCGAGCGGTGAGTTCGGCCGGATCGGGATTGGCGTCAGCGCCGTTCCGCTTCCAGACGAAGTAAACACATTTGTCGCAGTACGTACCCCTGGACGGTAAACCATTTCGCTTAGCGATGGGGTTACGACCATTAGATCTCGCCAATTGGTTTGAAACTGACGAGTGGGTTGCCGCGGAACTCGAAGAGAAACATCGACTGGTGCGTGATCGCCGTGATGAAGTTGTGGGGCTTCTCGACTCGTGTCGGCCGGCCGCCGAAGAGCTACGCGACATGGTGGCTAGTTACACGGGTTCTCCCGAGGCAGTCGTAGTGGACCACCCCCTAGTTGAAGCTTCGCTCATGATTTCCGATGATCTCTGCATCATGGAACGTTGGGATGGAGCCTGGCGTCTTAGCGGCGCCGTCGTGGCGTTCCCCTCGCGGTGGTATCTCGCGGACAAGATTGGACGATCGCTGGACCAGATCCACGACGTGGTGCCGGGTTACGTGACACAACTGGCCTCACCGGTCAACGCCTTTTTCGACCGCATGACCCCGGAGCGCTCCGTTTGGCGACTGAATTGGTCACTGGTGGATTCACCGGACCTCTTCTTGCCTCCAAGTCACCGTCGCCCCCTCGATGACGTTGAAGAGTGGTTCTTTCGAGTGGAGCGCCAGACGCTTCGCGTCTTACCGCAGACTGGCGCCATCGTCTTTACGATTCGCACCTACGTCCGGTCGTTGGAAGAACTTTTGAAGAGCAACGCTGAACATGGCCCGGCCCTCCTGGTCGCTCTCGATACGGCACCCCAAGCCACTCTGGAATACAAGGGCTGGGTCGGCGTTGCTGATCGCTTACGAAACCGACTGACAGGAAGTTAAGCCGGGCAGGCGCCCGCAAGAATTTCTGTCGACGCGCTAAAGGGAGCCGTGGCGTGGACAATGGCGCCGGGGTGCGTTCCCTGACGCGGGGTGGCCAAGATGTCAAAGGCGTCATGAGCGTTGTCGCCGAGGATGAATGAGTAACAACCCGGTACGAACTGGTATTGCCGGTTGGTCGAATTCCAGGTGCCGGACTGCAGAGCGGTGACCGCTGCGTTGGTGCTTCCTGAAACGCAGGTGCTCGAGTTCGTGGTTGACGTGCCGGTAGTGGTACGGCAACGAGTAGCCGCGACGGTGCCCAGCAGAAGTTTGGGTTGGCCTGACGAAGCGGGTGGTGCCACGTAGAGCTGGGAAATCGTGGTGAAGTTCTTGACGCCGTCGCCCATGGTGACGCGCGGTTGGACTCGCAGACAGAGTGACGTGGCGGTGGTCGTGGCGCAACTGATGGAACTCGTGGGGAACGTGGAGTCGGTAGTGGGGTAGGTCAGCCCAAAACCGAAGGGAAAGAGAACAGGCCATGAAGCACTCTGGTACCAGTTGAAGCCAAGCCCCAGGCCACCGTTGGGAGCACTCTTGAGATCCACTTCATTCTTGATACCCGGCCAGAACGCCTGGTTATTGAAGCCCGATGGGCTTGTGGCGGTCGCTACCGGGAAGGTGATGGGGAGATGTCCCGTTGGCGTCGTCACGCCACTAATCAAATCGGCGATGGCCGGTGTTAGTCGGGCTATGGCGCTATCGGCCGTGGCGTCGCCCGGACCGTTCCAGAATTCGAATACGCCATTGACTGAGCCAATCCACGGCATCGTAACGGGGCCGGTCGTGAAGAGGGCAACCGAAGTGGGCTTGGTGGCCGCCGCCACCTTAATGAGTGCGTCGTAGCCGTAGGGGAGTTCCAACGTAGAGCGATCAGCACCCTCTCGTCCGACGTCGTTGGCCATCACGATGACTCGAGACGCTGACTTCATGGCGTCCACTGCCGCATTCAGTGTGTTGTCGAGTGATGTGATGGTGAAGTTCGGGGCCTTTTGTAGCCAGCTCAGGTGGAGCGCAAAGGAATCGCCGGCGTTGGCACGAAAGCTCGTGAAGTTGGCGTAGGGAAATTCGGCAGTGCCGTTCACCACGATTGTGCGAACTCCGTTGACCTTGAGTTCTGAATTACCGGTGGTCTGCTGCTGAAAGAAGTAGTAGCCGGTGCGTGGAGCCACCCAGACGGCGGATGCCTCTTTGCGCACCTTGCCGTTGGCGCCGGTTATTTTCCCAAAGGGTTTCACGCCACCACTCAGCGGTGGATTGAGAACGCGACAGGTCGTGTTGTAGCCCTGCTGGTTCATTGAAGTGGCGAGAGCACGGCATGTTCCGTTGAGATCCTGCATTGTCAGTAACAACGTTGAGCCATTTTTGGCGAGCGGGAACACGCCGTTGTTCTTTAACAGAACTGCGGCGCGCCGTTCAATATCGTTGGCAACACTGACGCCCTGGTCGTGCATGCTGGTTGTAAGGGTGGCGCCAACGTTGCTGTCGTGGACGCCCGTCGGCGTAACTAGTGACGTCCGGAACATCTCGCTGATCACTTTGATGGAGGCGTTGCGTATGCCCAGCTTGGTCTGCGGCGAAAGAAGCGCCATTGCTGCGTAGCTCAGCGCCACCTGGGGCTTTATTAGAGACACGCTCGCGGAGTAGAGAGATCCGATTCCCTCGCGAACATCAAGGTCCGACCGGACGAGACCGGTGAAGCCAAAATTGGCCATCGCGTTAATTAAGGTTTTTGACTTACAGGACTGGATGGTGTTGATGTCGCCGTACGAACACATCATCAAGAGGTCGTGCTTGCGGCCGTCGGCCAGTGCTGATGCAGCGCCCTGTTGCGCGATGGCAAAAGGGCGGAGATAGTTGTCGTACAGGACTTTGTCCGACACCATTTGGTTCAACACCCGACGAGAGTTCTCCTGTCCGTAGGCCCCAAAGTGTTTCAAAACTACGAATGGCACCTTGTCAATGAGTCGACCGACCTCTGCCTGACCCATGATTCCGGCCAACGTCGGGTTCTCGCCAAAGGTCTCAGATACGCGACCCCACGTTGGTATGCGAGCAATGTTGAGATTCGGTGCTTGGATGCCCTGGAAATTGAGGAGTGACGTCTCGGTCCCCAGCTGTTCCCCGTAGGCGGCTGCGACGCTGGGGTCCATGGTGGCCGCGAGAGACAATTGGTTCGAGAATGTAGTGGGCAACGAGGCCGCATTCGCTCGCTGGTATCGAATTCCAATCGGTCCGTCCTCCAGCGTGATGGAGGGGATCCCAAGAGCGTTGAAGTCGGGCATGTACCTGTACTTCGGGCCGGTCAGCGTTAACCAGTTGTTTTGGTTCTGCCACTGCGTACCGGTTACGAAACGCAGGGTCGTGAGTGCGATTTCGGAAGCCAAGGCCTCACTGGGATGGAGTTGCTCTTCGCAGTTCACCACTTGAGTCGCCAATTGTTCTGGACTGAACCTCTCTTGGTAACTCTGTTCCAACCAGGGGAGGCTCGCCAGGGAACTGGGCCAGGTGGTAATGGGGCAGGCGGTGGGATCAGGCTGAGCGACGGCCCTGCTGATGAGCGGGGTGCCCGCGAGAACAGACAAGGTGAGCGTCAACGCGCTTAGTAGTCGGTGGCGCGGAGCGATCACAGAATCCTTATCGTGCTTCGAACAAGTTAGATAACAGTTTAGAAGAAATTCACCCACGGTAGATAGTCGCGAATCTCACCGCCGTGGCCCAGAAATTGGAACGGACATGAAAAATGGCCATGGCATTAGTGCCATGGCCATTTTCAAAATCAGCGCAGACCGTGGCCATCTCGGGCCCCGTCGCACCGCTGGTTAGCGGAGCAAGTCCTTGGCGATAGCGCCCACTTGAATCTCGTCAGTTCCGGCGTAAATCCGCAGAACTCGAGCGTCACGGGCCAGCTGCTCCACGCGGTACTCAGAGACGTAGCCATTACCACCGAAGAGCTGAATCGCCTCGTCGGCAACCTGGCAGGCCGCCTGTGCGGAGTAGAGCTTCATCGCTGAGGCTTCGGCCATTGAGGTCGGTGCATTGTTAACAGAGCGCTCAATGAACTGGAAGACCATGTTCTGCACGTTGACACGAGCAACTTCCATGTTGGCCAACTTCAGTTGAATCAACTGGAAGTCCGAAATGGGCTTGTTCCAAAGCTTGCGGTTCTTGGCGTAATCGATTGAGAGCTTGAGGCACTCTTCGATAACACCGAGGGACATCGAAGCCACACCGGCCCGCTCGGACACGAAGTTGTCCTTAGCGCTGCTACGACCGCCACCCTTGGGGTCTTCGGTCTCACCGAGCAAACGGTCCTTGCCGACGCGGAGGTCGGTCATGAACAGGGTTCCAGTTGGCGAGGCCTTCTGACCCATCTTGCGCATGGGCTTGCTCTGTTCGAGACCGGGCATGCCCTTGTCGAGAACGAAGGTCAAGACCTTGCGATTGCGCATCTCTTCGCCGGAGCCGTCGTCCAGCTTGGCGTAGAGCACGATGGTGTCGGCGAAGGGCCCGTTGGTGATCCAAGTCTTTGAACCGTTGATGATGTACTCGTCACCATCGCGACGCGCAGTGGTGGTCATACCACCCAGGGCGTCGGAACCGGAGTCTGGCTCGGTGATGGCCCAAGCGCCGACCTTGTCAAAGGTCATCAAGTCAAGGCCCCAACGCTCCATCTGAGCCGGCGTACCGAGCTTGTTGATGGTGCCACCAGCGAGACCGGTGGAAACGCCCATCGAGGTGACCAGACCGGGGCTCACGCGGCAGAGTTCGATCGTCGAGATCAACTGGGCACCGGGGTCGCCGCCACCGCGACGAACGCTGGACTCTTCGCCCGTCTTCTTCTTTTCGAGCATCTTGGCGAAGTTCTCCTTCGCCATTTCCTTCAACCCAAAGACGTCGTACATCTTGCGGATGATCTCGTAGGGGGGAACGCCCTCGTACTCAATCTCGTCGAGGTGGGGACGAATCTCCTTGTCGACGAAGC
>CALAYR010000022.1 GCA_937894805.1 uncultured Acidimicrobiaceae bacterium
CTCGCCGAGCGTCGTGGGTGCGTACTTAGCGGGCCTGTCCTTCGTTGCGAACTGCGGCAGAACAGAGAGCGGCGTGTCAAAATTTCCATCTTGAAACAGAGCAATGGATCGACGTGGGGTACCACCCGGCGCCATGGTGGGCACCACTCGATGGATAGTGGATTTCCAATAGTCATTGGTCCAAACCGCAAGCGCGTCACCGACGTTCATGATGAAGGCACCGGGCTCTGGGGTCACATCAACCCACTCACTGGCGTCACTCAGGATCTGTAAACCAGGTCGGATGTCAGCGAGCAGAATCGTAAGAATGCCGTAGTCGGTATGTGCGCCTAGAGCCATCTGTTCCTCGTCGAGTTGGGGTTCATTCTCGAGGCGTTGGTACCAGTTCATTCGCATGGTGACAACTGCATCATTCATGCGTGACGCAAAGAAGTCAGCATCGAGTCCGAGCCCCAGTGCCGCAATGTCGGCCATAGTTTCAGATAGTTTTCGGGCTGCTTGGTAGTAGCGAGTAGTCGTTGTTGCAAATTCCGGCAAGCCTTCGGGCCAAATGTTCGAGGCGTGCGTATGAAGACGTCCCGTCGGTGCACCACTCGGGTCTTCACTCCCCATGACATAGGCCTCGACCAAGTCGGCCGGTCGAATATCACCGACCGTGTAGGCAAAGCTTTCGCTCTTGCGCCCGGAATAGCCACGGTAGGAACCATCAATCGGCGTGGCAGATTCCTTCAAGTCAACCGGGAGTTCGAAGAAGGAGTTCATTTGATCAAGGGCTGCCAATCGGAGTTCATCGCTGACCCCGTGTCCCACTATCTGTAGAAATCCAAACTCGTGGCAGGCACTATTGAGTTGACGAGCTACCGCCCGCTGGCTCTCAATGTCTCCGGTGAACCACGGTGCAATGTCAATGATGGGGATTGTGCTCATGTCTCTCTCTGGCATTGAGCGTAATCAAGAAGGCGACCAGAACTAATGTCGAAACGTGAATGTTCTGCAGCGTTGGTGGGGGGCGCAGTCCTTTCGCATGCGGATTGCCCTCATTGCCTCCCTGGGGCTGCTGTGGCGGCTCTACTACGTCACCCTGGAACAGCCTTATCGGATTTTGACTGACGAGGCTTGGTACGTTACGCAGGCCCATCGCCTTTTCTCGCCGTATCCGTTCACATCCCTCTTTGATTACAGCGTGCCCACGGCCCAACACGGTCCGATGCTGTCGCTACTGGTGGCACCGGTTGCCTGGCTCTTCCCAGATGCCACCTCCGGCCTACGGTTTCTCATTCCATGTTTCGGCGTGATGACCATCGTGGGATTTGCGGTACTGGGCAAGCAGCTCATTTCGGAGCGCTGCGGAGTGGTCGCGGCATCTCTAGCGGCGGTTTTCCCTGATTTTTGGATACGTGATGGCTTGGTGGTCTCGGAGTCACTCTCTGTGGCCCTGCTGGTCTGGCTCCTCGTGTTGTTGGTGTCATTCTTGCGAGGGCCGCGACTCCGAACGGCCGTACTCCTCGGTGTCGTCATGGGGGTGCTCGTCCTCACGAGGGCCGAGTGCGCCGGTCTCTGTGTTCTGATCCTCGGATTGGTGGTGTGGAAGCTTCGCGGCGAATTTTGGGGCGTAGTTCGTCTTTGTGCAATCACCCTCGTAATCTCAGCCGTGGTGGTCTCACCGTGGGTGGCGTTTAACGCATCGCGTTTTCAGAGCAACGTCCTTCTTACTAATAATCTCGGCATCACGTTGGCGGGCGCTAACTGCCACGCCACCTTTTACGACGGTCGATACATCGGCTACGACACCCCACGATGTTGGAATGAGGCGCAAGACAAAGCCCGAGCACTTTCTTCGGATGAGGCAGTGCAGTCATCAATCATGAAGTCCATGGGGCTCGACTACGCCAAGGCGCACGTCACACGGATCCCACTAGTTATGGCGATGCGAGAGGCGTGGCTGACGGGTCTCTATCGACCTTCATACGTTGTCTACATGTCCTCGCTCGGGGGCCAACCGAGGTGGGCCACGTGGGCACAATTGGTTGGCTTCTGGATTTTGGGAGCCGTCGCGCTGGGCCTCGGTCTACTGAGGCGTCAGGGACAGCGGCGTCTTCTTGACCCCCTCCGTGGACCCATTGTTCTCTACGTGGTATTTACGCTTGCCCTTGCCGCGATATTTGTGGGGCATTGGCGTTATCGATCGACATTAGACATCGCCGCCATACTGTTCATCGCGTCCCGTCTGGCAGCTTCGGACTCGAAGGTTGTATCCGCGGCTGACCAGCCGGTGTAGTCACGCGATACGTATCAACGTCCTGGCATGAATGCATCAGTGACGAACGGTTGAATCAGTACGACGTGAAGCAGCCTCTTTCGAATCGGGCTCTCTCGACACGGCCACACGAAGGTAGATTGTCACTCATGGCTTCACCACTTCGAGTTCGCGGTTCGGTGATTTTTGTTGCCGATCTACCGGCAATGACCAAGTTCTATCGAGCTGTCACGGCGTGGCTCATCACGGAGCGTGGCAAAAATCACATTCGTCTCGGTATGGATGCCCAAGAGCTTGTACTCCATCAGGCCTTCGGCGTCGATGCCGGAGAGGATTTGGGTCCACGCGTAGAAACGCCGTTGAAACTCGTACTTCTTGCGGAGAATGCATCAATCACGGAGACGGTCGAGGTCGAGGGTGGCCAACTCATGCGTGAGCGGCAGTGGGCTGACGCCGGTTTCGTCCATCTCGACGTCGTCGACCCTGAAGGCAACATCTTTCAATTGGTATTCCCGGAGTAACTATGTCAGCACAATTCATTTTCACCATGCGCGACTTGCGGCGGTTCTATCCGCCCGACCGTGAAGTCCTAAAGGGCATCAATCTTTCGTTCTACCCCACCGCCAAAATCGGTGTCATTGGTTCAAACGGATCAGGTAAGTCCTCGCTGATTCGAATCATGGCGGGTCTTGATGATGGCTTCTCGGGTGAAGCACGGCTCACACCAGGCTTTACCGTCGGCTATCTAGCCCAAGAGCCGGAACTTGATCCTACGAAGGACGTCTTGGGCAACGTGGCCGACGGCGTCGCTGAAATCCGCGACCTCCTGGTGCGATTTAATGAAGTCTGTGCCGCCATGGGCGATCCTGATGCCGACTTTGATGCTCTCCTTGACGAACAGGCCACGTTGCAATCAAAGATTGATGCGGCCAACGCGTGGGACCTCGAGCGCACACTTGATATTGCGATGGAGGCCCTTCGTCTCCCACCACCCGACGCTGACGTCACAGTTCTTTCGGGTGGTGAACGCCGCCGGGTGGCCCTCTGCCGCCTCCTGCTCTCGAAGCCCGACTTACTGCTCTTGGACGAGCCCACGAACCACTTGGATGCCGAGTCGGTCGCGTGGCTCGAGCGAGCCCTGCAGGAGTATCCCGGTGCGGTCGTCGCGATTACTCACGATCGCTACTTCCTAGACAACGTGGCCGAATGGATTCTTGAGCTTGACCGGGGCGCCGGTATCCCGTGGAAGGGTAACTACTCGTCCTGGCTGGAACAGAAGCGTGATCGTTTGGCTGCGGAAGAGAAGGCCGACAAGAACCGCGAAGAAGCCTTGCAGCGAGAACTCGAGTGGATTCGCATGTCGCCGCGGGCTCGACAGAGCAAGGGTAAGGCGCGCCTCAATGCCTTCAACGATCTAGTCACGGAGTCAGAGTCGGCAGACAAGCGTCCCGACAAGATGGAAATCACCATTCCACCCGGACCACGTCTCGGTGATCTCGTCATCAATGCCGAACATCTCCAAAAGAGTTTCGGTGATCGAGTGCTCCTCGATGATTTGAATTTCATTTTGCCGCCCGGCGGCATTGTGGGGGTCGTTGGACCCAACGGTGCGGGAAAGACCACGCTGTTTCGCATGCTGGCCAAAGAGCAGGTTCCCGATGGTGGAACCCTCACCGTGGGGCCGACCGTGGAACTGGCCTACGTTGATCAATCCCGAGAT
The DNA here is from genome assembly GCA_937894805.1 of uncultured Acidimicrobiaceae bacterium. GTDB lineage: Bacteria > Actinomycetota > Acidimicrobiia > Acidimicrobiales > RAAP-2 > RAAP-2. The sequence continues at coordinate 3,978 of CALAYR010000022.1, forward strand.
AATCTCGACCCCACCGCCACAGTCTTTGACGAGATCAGCGGTGGTGACGAACACATCATGGTTGGTCGCCGCGAGATTCACGCCCGCGCCTACGTCGCAAGTTTTGGCTTCAAGGGGAGTGACCAGCAGAAGATTGTTGGGCAACTATCGGGTGGTGAGCGCAACCGCGTGCAGTTAGCGAAGGTCCTTCGTGCCGGTGGCAACGTCCTGCTCCTCGACGAACCAACTAACGACCTTGATGTAGACACCCTGCGCGCACTGGAAGAGGCCTTACTGGGCTTTCCCGGCTGTGCCGTTGTGATTAGTCACGACCGTTGGTTCCTGG
>CALAYR010000023.1 GCA_937894805.1 uncultured Acidimicrobiaceae bacterium
CGGGAGCGACCACCGAGCGCTCAGCGTGGAACTGTCCTGGCGCTAGTCGAGAGTCTTGTGTCGAGTCTCCGGCAGGCGCCATAGAACTAAGAGCGTCGGCAGGAGTGGCAGGAATGTCACGAGACTGGGCACTCGAAGCGCACTCACGCTGTGATCGCTGGCCACCAAATTTGCCACCACGCCAAAAAAGAACAGTCCGAAGGTGGCGCCGAGAACACCGGCGACCACAATCCACCCACCGACGGTGGCACGGACCCGTCGTGGGAACGTTTCATTAACGAGTGCGCTCGCCGCTGGAGCCCAGAGAGCGGTAGCGAACACCCCGACGAGGTATCCCAACGTAAAGAGGTGACGACCACCGAAGTAGGCCAAACAGCTCGCGAGGCCCGAGCCAATCGCGCCAACGCCGACGGTGGTCCGCCGACCGAAAGTATCCGAACTCCACCGACTTGCTATTAGCCCCACCAGGCCCGTGACGGAACTTCCAGTCACAACGACCGCCACAAATTTCGGATCGATGTGCAAGATTCTCTCGCCGTAGACAAACGCAAAACCGTTCGCCGGACCGGAAATCACGCCAACGACAAAGGCCACCCACGCGAGAATGAAGAGTGGCCGACGGAACTCTTGGGCGACCGATCCCAATTTGCTCACTCGCTCCGTCGCACGATCCAGCTGGTGCGTCTCCTCCACTTTGCGGATTAATGGTTGGATGAGAATTGCGGGCACCAGTGCGAGGGCAAAGAGGATTCGAAAAGAGTTGGGACCACGAAAGACACTGTGCAAAATGGCGGAAAGTCCGGCGCCCATTCCCGCACCGGCGGAAATCCAAGCCAGATGACGGACACGATGGCGATCGGAACTCACCTCGACCGTAAGGACCTGGACCAACGTGTTGGCCGTGGACAGCAGAGGGCGCGCACAGGCGAATAAAAGGACGAACCACCAATAGCCAGGACTGGCTGCGGCCGCCACCGTAAAGAGCAGGCCGAGCGTTAGTGCTCCTCGAAGTACTCGCACTCGACCGAAGTGGTCCCCCATGGCGCTCAACGGCAGTGCACCGAGCGATGCCAAACGGAGGAGTCCCATGCCAAGGCCCAAAACGCCCGCCGAGATACCTACCACCCCCGTCAAAGAGGTTCCCTCGTTAAAGGATCCGAAGTGCTTGGCGACGTCACCCAGCGAAGAGATTGCTCCAAACTGGCCAAACGATGCCGCCACGGCGATCAAGACCAATGTGACCGTAGGTTTGGGACTTCGCACGGCTTTCGCCATTAAGTGAGCTGGACGGAGTCGTCCACCACTACCAGCGTCTTGCCGTGATTGCCACCGGAGAAGAGAAGATTTAGGGCGTCAGGCGCATTTTCTAAACCGACCACGAGATGCTCTTGGTGCCGCAAGGTACCGTTCAGCACCATGGTCGCCAATTCGAGCTGGGCCTCGGCGGAACGACTCATGTAGTCAAGGACAATGAAGCCCTCCATTCGAGCGCGACGCATGATCAACATGGTGTGATTCTTCAGTCCCGCGAACTCAGTCATGTTGTTGTACTGCGAAATTGCGCCACAGAGCACCACGCGCCCGTGCATCGCAATGTTCATGAGTACTGCGTCAAGCACCTCGCCTCCAACGTTGTCGAAGTAAACGTCGACACCCTTGGGGCAGGCTTCGCGAAGTCGTCTGGCCAGGTGGGGCTCGCGGTAGTCCAAGCACTCATCAAAACCGTAGAGTTCCACGACTTCGGCACATTTTTCTGGTCCGCCAGCGATTCCCACGACCTTCTTGGCGCCACGAGCTTTGGCAATCTGTCCGGCTACCGAACCGGTGGCACCGGCCGCACCCGAGACCACGACGACATCCCCGGCCTTGAAGGCTCCGACATCGGTAAGGCCGTAAAAGGCCGTAATGCCGGTCACGCCGAGCACGTTCATCACGATGGGAAGCGTTAAGCCGGTCCCCTTAGGCACTACCGAGAACTTGTTCGAAGCATCAGCAATGGCCCACTCCTGCCAACCCGTCATGCCGATCACGATGTCGCCGACTTGATAGGCATCGGTGCGTGACTCAACGACCACTCCGCCACCACCGCCTCGGATTACGGCGCCAATCTCGATTGGAGGCAAGTATCCCGGGGCATCGTTCATCCATGTTCGGATTGTGGGGTCGATAGACAAGAGTCCTACTCGAATGAGCGCTTGACCCTCGCCACAGACAGGCTTATCGCCAACAACCACGGCAGTTGTCGAACTGTCAACCAGTCCATCGGGACGCTTTGTTAAGACCACTTGACGATTCTGCACGGATTACACCAATCTCTAAAAATTCATTTCTGGGCGCAACACTAGCTATCGCACCAGTCAATCTGGCGAAGATTACATCGAAGCTGAGTGTGCAGTAAGGATGTAGCGCACCACGCGGTTCGGACCATGCTCGAGCACGAACACGCTGCCCTTGGCGTCAGAGACAATTGCCATTGGTTGCGCCGCGTCACCATTCGCTTCAGAAACAATCTGGGCACCGAGCGAGTTCATGTACTCCCATACGCGTTGAGCACCAGTTTCAACGAAGAAAATGTTACCCAAGGCGTCAGCGGTGATTCCCGAAGGCTTGTCGAGACCACCTTGAATCAGGATTGGCTTCTGTCCTGAGATGATGCGAATAACTGAACCGTCCTTGTGGCCAGTGCCGCCCAAACTCACGTTGACATAACCAAAAGCGTCTTTGCAAATGTCCGTTGGATTATCCAGGCCACCGACCCACAGCTTGGCAACGCCTTGCCTGGTAATCGTGAGGACATTTCCATACTTCGTCTGGACGCCAAGGAGGCCACCGTACCCATCAGAGGCGAGAGCTGTAATGCCATCAAGACCCTTGACCAGGATCTTCTTGTCGCCATTTTTGAGCACCTGATAAATCGTTCCCGTATTGGGCTCCGATACGTAGATTTCGTCCAAGGACGTAACAGCAATTCCGTGCGGGTGATCAAACCCCGTAGCCAGAACAACTCGCTTCGTAGGTGAAAGCTGCTCAACGGTGCCACCGCGCTGGCTAACAACAATCGCGTCACCATTCTTGAGCAGGCCAACGGCCGTTCCATTCGTACTCGGTGCGGTGTTGTACTTTTCACGAATATAGAGCGGGGTGATAACCGAAATTTCGCTGGTTACCTGATTGGCCACAAAGGCGTGACCCGAGCCATTTACTGCGAGCGCAGTGGGGTGGGCAAATTCACCCTCCACCATGACCTCTTCACCGTTAGCGCGGTATTGAAGCACTTCATCCCGTCCAGTGTTAGCGATGAACACGTTGTTGGCCGAGTCGACAGCGACACCGGAGGGGTGGTCCAGGCCGGCCTTGTAGATGGTCCGGGTGCCGGCCGTGCCGTCTTCCGTCGCCGCAAACTTTAAAACGATGCCGCGGCCAGTGTCGGTTACCCAGACATTGCCGAAGGGGTCGATGAACACAGCCTGGGGGTTCTGGAGGTCGGAAGTAAATACTTCTTGGTTGCCCTGCTTGTCGACTGTCACTATCTGACCATGACCACTATCAGCCACGTAGACACGACACTTACGATCGACTGCGATACCCGTTGGTGTCTTGAAACCGTGACCGACGGAACGCTGCGCCGTCGAGTTGGCGGCATACGCTCTCATTTGATACCGGAAAGCTGGCGCAATTGCTTGGGCCGGATGCACGTCGATCCGAAGGACCCGGTTATGTCCGGCGTCCGCCACGTAGACAACCTCTTTCGAGGTGGAGGGGTCGGCTACGGCCGAGTAAGGGTGAAGCAAACCACTACCAATCGTGCTTCGCACTCCATCGAGTCCGACGCGGACGACTCGGTTGTTACCCGCATCGGCGATGTAGGTCGTGTTGAGAGCACTTACAGAGACACCTTGAGGGCTGGAGTAACTCTTGGCTTCAATGTGCACAAAGTCCTGAGAAACCAAGAACAGACCCAAAACCACGACGAAGCCAGAGGCCCGTGTCCACCAACTGGGATCAAGATCCTCTTCGGTATCGGTTACTCGCTTGGCACCTTCGAGGGTGGCGAAAACGGCGGTGACGGTAGCCAGGGAAATTGCGAGCCAGCCCAGGATGTCCGAACCACTTACAAATTTGCCATTCAGCACCTTCATGGCGTACTGCGAGAAGATCAAAATCACAAAGATTTTGAAGAGATCCCTCGGGACAAACCGGAAAATAGCACTCGGGCGAATAAAGCGTTCGCCGAGAACACCAAATTTTTCTGTCAGCAGATAAACAACCCAGACAACTGGTGTTTGCCACATCCAGCCCATGATTTCCCAAATGAGGACAAAGGCGAATAGTGACGTGAAGGTCTTTAGCGCCCGATCGACGATTGGTGGTCGCGAGACCTGTTGGGCCGACTCAATTGGCGCGAATTGTCGATGTAGAAAGAGCTCAGTCGCTACGCGAATCAGCATTGCCAAGGCCACGATGATTTTGATGGCGACCATGTGCTCTTGAATCGTGACGCCAGCAATCCCCTGTTGGTACGCGCCAGCGAGAGAAGGCATCAGCGCGGGCATTGACCCGAGAATCAGAATCGTCAGGAATGGCAGGACCAAGAAATCTGCCGCCAACATATAAAACTTGCGAAAACCGACTTCATCTTCGATGACCACTATGGGGCGCATTTTTTCTGCGAGTTGCGGTGCAATAAACCATAGGAGCGCGACACCGAAAAGGCCAGTGAACGCATAGAGCATGCCTTGTGATCCGGTTGGTCCTGTTACGAGATGGCTCGAAAAGAAATGGCCCGAGAGAATCACGCCAGTGGCGAAAACGAGAAATCCAATGAGACCGGAGAACGCGTCAAGGACGCCAAGCGCCATCATGGCCACACAGAGCGTGAAGCTCGGTGCTATGGCCATTCCTTGAGTATCAAATACGGACAGGATGCCGAGAACGAACGCGAGTGCAGGGAGTGCGAGGTAGGCGTTACCAAGCAGAGATCGCAGGTAGATACCGTCGTTAAACGGCTGACCGATTAACGGGGAAATCTGCTGCAGATGGTTTCCAAACCAGGTATTGAAGCGATCAACGATGTGCCGACCACCAATACCCGGTGCAGGTGGTGCCCCAGGCTTATGACCGCGCGCCAACTTCGCGGCGTGTGCAATTTCGATGTCGGCCGCGAGGCTCCCCGCGTGGGCGCTTTCGAACATTGACATTAGTTAGATCCCTCTGGGCCACCTGGAGATGTACCGCCGGCTCCCTCGCCGTCAGATGGTCCTCCATCGTTACTTTGTCCAGAGCCCGAACCCCCACCGGAGCCTGAGCCACTACCGCCACCGGAGCCTGAGCCACTACCGCCACCAGAGCCAGAGCCACTACTGCCACCAGAGCCTGAGCCGCCGCCTGAGCCACTTCCACTACCGCTACCGCTACCGGAGCCACTGCCGCCGCCTGAGCCACTTCCACCGCCTGAGCTTGGACCCGAGCCCGAGCCGCTACCTGAGGCCGGACGTGAACCTGAACCGGAGCTACTGCCTGATCCCGATCCGCTACCCGAACTTGAGCTACTGCCTGATCCCGAGCCGCTACCTGAACCTGAGCTGCCACCAGAACCACTCGTTGAGCCAGAACCACTACTTGAGCTAGATCCCGGACTACTACTAGTTCCCCCACTAGAAGGCGCATTGCCGCTGGATGGCGTACTGCCGCTGGATGGAGTCGGAGCGGCAGGCTCAGACTGTGCTGGGGATGGTGTTGACGGCGCTCCGCCGCCTGATGGTGCCCCACCGCCCGAAGGCGCTCCGCCACCCGAAGGCGCTCCGCCACCCGATGGTGCCGATGGTGCAACTGGACGAGAGGCAGGGCCACTGCCACTCGATGGAGGCGCGGGTTCAGAAGCTGCTGGCGTGGATGGTGCTGATGGTGCTCCGCCACCCGATGGTGCTCCACCGCCCGAAGGCGCTCCGCCACCCGATGGTGCTGATGGTGCTGATGGTGCTGATGGTGCTGATGGTGCTGATGGTGCTGATGGTGCGACTGGACGTGGCGCTGGAGCACCGCCACCCGTTGGTGGCGCGGGCTCGGCTGCAGCTGGTGCTGCTGGTGCTGCTGGTGCCGATGGAGCGACTGGGCGTGGCGCTGCGGTACCGCCACCAGATGTCGGTGTGGGCTCGGCAGCTGGGGTAGGCGCAACTGGACGTGGCGCTGGCGTACCGCCACCAGATGGTGCTCCACCACCGGTCGGCGCTCCACCACCCGTAGGAGGTCCGCTTGGGGTAGTCGGCACGCGTGGGGCTGTGGGAGTTGGTGCCTGAGGCACGCCACCGCCCGATGGGATACCACCACCAACGGGGATTCCTCCACCTGTTGGGATCGTTGGAGGCAGGCGAGTCGCCGCCGACGCTGCGGCGCTGGCTGAACTTGCGGCCGCGCTAGCGGAAGAGGCTGCTGCTGCGGCACTCGTTGCAGCAGCAGCACTAGTCGCTGCGGCTGCGGCCGCTGTAGTTACAGCTGCCACGGCAGTTACCGAAGAAGCGGCTTTTTGCACCGAAGACGGTGTCGAGTCAATCTTTGGAGGAATCGTCGTGGTCGACTGGGCTACAAAAATCGTCGTAGTCGTGACCTGTTCCGGCGTCGTCACCGGAGGAACTGTCGTTTCAGGTGGTGCCAGCGTCGTTGTTGTGACCTGGCCAGGAATCGTCGTCGGTGGTTCCGTCGTAGGAGTAGTCGTATCGGGCACCGTGGTAGTCGTGGTGTCCGGAATGGTCGTCGTTGTGGTCGTGATGATGGTCGTGGTCGTCGTAGTGGTCACAGGACACGGCTTGGTTGTGAAGGTAAAGGTTCCGCTCACTGGGGACTTCGTATACGAAACATTCGCACCGGAGCCATTTTTCTTCGACTTCACACCGGTAATTCGAATTCGCACTTGACCACGAGGAACAGCAACTCGGCGACCACCGTTTATAGATACCCAAACATTTGTTGTAATGCCGCAGCGAACGGCCGTACCGGACTCTTCGGAGTAGACGGAGATATTGATTTCGGCACAGCCGTTGGAGTCGACCAAAATTCGCTTGTATTCGACATCGTTGAGATAAATGGTGACGTAGTTTCTCGATTGGTTCGTGGTGTTGGGAACGTCAAAGCCACACATAAATACTGTGGGCGATGTTCCACCGTCTGGGATCGGATTAATTCGACCGGGATACGTCGGGCCATTGGGAAGGGCATCTGGTCCGGGGTAGCCACCAGCGATGGCGATTCCGGGGTTTAGACCGTACGAAACAACACCCAGGATGGCAGCGATCGCGAATCCAATCAGCGAGCCGCGGTAGCGATGGCGAGGCTGTTTCATGAGTATCAGTACTGACGCTACTACTCAAGATGGACTAGTGCCCGTCGGTTTGCCTGCTGGTCGCGACGCCAGATTTCCGAGCTAACGGGGATTTCACCAAAATCTCACGCAACTGTGGCTCGGAGGGTCATCAGAGAACCACCATCTTCGGGCTGGATTGCCCGAGAGGGGCGGAAAATCATCGCGGTGGGCGCTGAGGGACTCGAACCCCCGACCTGCTGAGTGTAAATCAGCTGCTCTAACCAACTGAGCTAAGCGCCCGCGTCTCTACAGCCTAGAGCGGTCCGTGACCCATGAATGACAGCCCAAGTTCTCGGGATGCAGCCACGAGCGGTCGACGTACAACCGCTTGATCGATGACGAGATTTTCACCGTTGTAATCACCGACAAAGGCGCCCGCCTCTTGGGCGATGAGCATGCCGGCGAGGTAGTCCCAGGGATTAAGTGTGGACCTTTGAGCCACCGTGTAGAGATCAAGGGAACCGTCCGCCACGAGACAGAACTCCAAGCTGGCCGAGCCGAGGGCTCGAATTTGACCCCATCCAATATGGCGCTCAGGCAGACCGGAGAAACTGACGAGAGCCCCCGCAACGTCTTTGTGGCCACTAGTTCCGATCTTCTGGCCGTCACGCCACGCCCCTCCCCCTCGGGTTGCCCAGTACCGAACACCGCTCGACTGGTTGGCAACTAAGCCAGCCAGCAGCCCATCACCGTCGAGCACGGCAATACTCGTCGCAAAAAACGGAATCGACCGGTCGCAGTTGGTCGAGCCGTCTATCGGATCGAGGACAACCGTAAGGTCGCCCTCGCCAGTAATCCCCGACTCTTCGCTCACCACACGGAAACCGGCTTGCGTTAAGACCGCCACGGCCGCCGCGTCGGCCGCCAGGTCTAAGTGGTACTGGGTCGCCCGTTGCCCGGAGTACCCTCGCCCCTGATCGGCCGCGTACGCCCCCTTTACGGCATCGGCGCAAGCATGTAGTGATTCCAGAATCGTGTCGAGCTCCATTTCGACACCGTAGTTGCCGGCGATTAGTCTGAGCAGCAATGGCAGCAATCGATGTGGCCGGTTTTATCGCCGACCTGAAAAACCACGCCGTAGATCATGGCTTCCATGTTCACGACGAGCGACACTTTGTGGAGACGTATTCCCTACGCCAGGCTTGGGAGATTGACCTCCACCCCGAGGCAGCATGCGGCGGACCTGTTGATGTGCACGTACTGCTCGACGTCGACCCGCGCGTCCTGCTGGCGTTCGAAGATGCCTTCAACACCCTCGGGGAAGATGAGGAGCCTGTCGATGACTTTCACTTCCCTCTCGTACTGACCTGGAACCTTCCGCCGATGCAACGTGGGCCAGATTTACTCCGACTCACGATCGATCTCGCCCCCGTCGGCGGAATGTCGATGCCCTTAGAAGTTTCCGCTGTTGATTCGTACGCATCGGCGACCGAATTGGGCGAGCGTCGCGTCAGCGTCGTGGCTCGTGTGCCGGTTTCCCTCACTGCCATTAGTCGCGGCGAAGATCCTCTCTGCGATCTCTTTGAGCGGAGCGGCAAAATCTCAAACTTCCTTCTCGAGCAAGCCGAGTCATGGCCCGTTTGAATCGTTGGCCCGTGGCCCTGGTGTTCGTTCTCGTCAGCGCCTTGACGCTCGCGGGCTGCGGTCGTGATGGACTCGGTGAGGCCCGCCAAGCCTGCGGGTTTGCCCAAAAGGGACTTGCTCTAATTGAGAAGAGCCAACAGCCCGGTACCGCTCCTGTTGAAGCCGACCAACTCATCAGACAGGCCCGTAGTGCGTTTATCCGCGGTGTGGGTCACGCCGCCCGAGCGACGTCTGCCAATGGTCGATGGAACTCGCTCATGACCACGTTGCAACTCTCGCGTCATGGATCGATTACCAATGTGGTGCCGACGTTGACTCGGCAATGCACGTCAATACTTTCGGACGGCTACCTGTACTAGTTACGAAGCCGGGCGTACAGCCATTCGATTGAGTTCTCATCGAGCATGGCGTCCTCCCAGCCGTCAATCGCACGAAGCACCGCTTCGTGCGAGCCAATGGTGGCAATCACGAGGACAGTCAATTCTTCGACGTCTTCGTTCGTGACGTAGAAGTCACCAAAGGCATCCGTGCCGACTTCAGAGTCCGGGGCCAGCATTAGGTAGAGCTCGCCGGTGGCCTCGACCCACGAAAGTTCGTACTCGTTGTCGACTGCGTCGGTCCACTCACTACCGAACTCAAATTCCGAACTTTCACGACGAGCTTCGTTGGCTTCGTAAAACTCTTCTATGTCAATCGGGATTTGGCTCATATCCCCACCATAATTCGTCTTGGTTTCTGTGCGTTGGACTGTGCGTTCATCTCGGTACGAAATGGGGAGTCACCCTTCGCAAACTCCGGAGCATGAAACCAAATGACGTCCTTAATCAACTTCGATACGAATGGTCCGCCATCGGCTTCGATGCCCGCTCACGAGTTATTTGGCGTGACATCCAGCAGAGAAATCAATTGGACTTTGTCGATGCCGACAATTTCGGAACTCTCCTTAAACGATTGGAGCCTCGAGGCGGCCTCTCGGTCGAGGAGCGCTCTACGGTCATTCAGGTTTTGCTCCTGGAGGCCAATAACCCAGCTGTGCACCGCGCTCTCCTTCAAACACTTTTGCCGGGCCTTGTGAGCACCTGTAGGCAGTTGAACTTTGGGCGGGGCATCGCCTCCTGTCCCAGCGATGTAGTCAATGAAGCAATCACGATGCTGAGCGAAATTCTTCAGGAGTGGGCCGGTCAATCTCGTCAGTATGCCGCTCCTGACATCTTGTCGGCCCTGCGGGGTCGACTTCGCCGATGGCTGCTGCGGGAAAAGGATCATGCTCGGCGCAATGGAGGTGAGGTGCCGACCACCACTGTTGAAGCTGAAGCATCTCATCTCTTAACGCGACTCACGAAGTTGATGGAGCATCCCGAACACTGCGACCTCGCCGAAGTGGTCTACGCCCGGGTTTTTCAAAATGTTCCGTTGGCCGAACTTGCCCGCGAGCGCCACGTAGCGCCCGTCACGCTGCAGCGAACACTGCAGCAGTTCTCGACCGAACATCTCCTATGAGAGGCACTAGACATTTTCGGAAAAGACTTCTACGGTGGATACTTCATGAAGCCGAATCGTCCGACACTGACGCCGCCATGGATTCCCGTGAGCTTGTCTACTTTGGTCCTACTCGGGCTCGTCGTCGTGCTCAATCAGCGCGCGCCCGCTCCCCTGTTTCCACGTCCGAACAACGACACCCAAGTCACGAGTGTGACTGTCACATCGATTCAACTCATCACCAAAATCCAGTGGCAACATCGCCCACTTCCGACGA
>CALAYR010000024.1 GCA_937894805.1 uncultured Acidimicrobiaceae bacterium
GTCTTAACGCATAGTCGGACCATGGTGTTCCCAATTCGCTGTCAGCGAAAGATAGGGGCCTATCGAGGTCCCCCGGGGACACGTTCCTGTATTGCCCATGGCGCATCGCTGGCTGAGAGTAGATCGAGGAATGGTCTCGCCGGCAGCGCCTCGGGCCCGAGGACTCCAACTCCCCGCCAGACGCCTGCTGCGATGAGCTCAATGGCGAGAACCGGTTGTAGTGCGGTCTGCCACACGACGGATTGGACGCCGTAGTTCTCCATCGTCCAATCGTTGTCCACGAGGTGGTAGAGGTAGACCTCGCGAGGTTGGCCGTCAACGCCGACCCCTGTGACCCACGTGCCGGCACAAGTTTCGCCGTGCATGAGGTGTCCAATCTCGGCTGGATTCGGGAGAATGGCGCCGAGGACATCGCGCGGGCTAACAGACACACCACCAACGGTCACTGGCTCAGTACGGCTGAGGCCGAGGTCGTGAATTGTCTTGAGGACCGCAATAAATTCGTCGCCCAGTCCGTACTTGAACGTGGCGCGCTGAACGTCTATCCACCGGGGGATGAGTGCCACTTCTTCGTGTTCAACGTGTACACACGTGACCGGTCCAATCGATCCCGGGAACGTGAACGTCTCCGGTTCGCTGAACGGTGGCAGGGTGAACCACCCACGGCCCTTTTCGTAGACGAGAGGTGGATTGAGACACTCTTCAACCACAGTCCAAATTGAGAAGCTGGGCGCAAATGCGTAGCCGTCAACAGTTAGGTTGGAGCCATCACGGACGCCAGCTTCGTCGATTTGTGCAAAGAGTTCGTCAGCGGCATAGCGGGCGAAGATGTCCGAAAGACCGGGTTCAACGCCCATGCCGACGAGGGCGAGTTTGCCCGTTGCAGCAAATGCCTCACTCAGGACGAATTGCTCTTCACCAAGCATGAGCCCCGTGAGGTTGTGGGGGTCAAAGGGGTGTGGCTTCGAGAGGGACATTGCCATATCGATGTAGTGGACCCCGGCTCGAAGGGAGGCTCGAAAAATCGGCATTACGAATCGAGGATCAACGGCATTAAAGACAATTTCAATCCCGTGGATTCGTATCGCTTCCGCAATAGCCTCCTCGTTAGAGGCGTCCAGGTGAATGGCATCAACTGCCCCACCACCTGTCGCGGCCACACGAGTTGCGCGATCCAAATCAAAATCGGCAACCACGAGTTTCGAAAAACTCTGGCGCTTGGTGGCTATCGCCACCACTGCGCCCCCAACTCCACCTGCACCAACGAGCAGGACTCTCATAACCACTCCAATGTGTCTTTGTGAGATTACCGAGCCACGGTTCGTGGCAGAAGTATTCAAAGAGAGGGGGTTGAACTGGCGAAAATCAGGCCGAACTCATGCCGGGTCTGACAGGTATACGGCCTAAGCCGTGGAGGAGGCTGAGGCGTTCGAGCGAACGGGCGCACTTCCTCAACGCCATGGCATCCAATGCTGTTGAGCTCACTCTTGGGTGCCCGAGGGGCGCGACATCTCTCCTATCAAGCATCCAGCTCGGTTTATCCCCTGCATGTTCGTTCGTGCCAAAGAACTACGACGGTCAAGTTCTTTCATGTCTCGAGTTGGATGAGAGCAGTACGGGCCAAATTGAGTCGCCGGATCAATCCTGATCATTCCCCAGTATCGCTCTCACGAACGATCAAGATCTCCTGGACCGTTTCTCCACGAAACCACGAATATCTCGGAAATGAAT
>CALAYR010000025.1 GCA_937894805.1 uncultured Acidimicrobiaceae bacterium
AACGTCTCGCTCTACAACGAGAGCGGCGGCAAGGACATTGACCCCACACCGGTTATTGGTGTGCTCGGACTAGTCGAGACGCTCACGACACCACCACCCGGCTGGACTTGGAGCGAAGGTGAGACCGTGATTGTGGTCGGCAATGCGCCCGCTGAGCCTTCGCTGGCCGGCAGTCGCTGGGCCACGGCCCAAGGTCGACGCGGGGGAGCGCTACCCGCTTTTGACGCTGCGCTCCTCGGTGCCACCTCGGCTTTTATCGCCCAGGAAGTCAGTTCAATCTGCGCCGGCAATGCGAGCGATCTCACGGCGGTGCACGACATCGCCGGTGGCGGACTGGTCGGCGCCATCGCCGAGATCGCCAGTGTGTCCGGCGTCGGTCTGGACTCCGCCGTCATTACTCGCTCCGTGGACTTGTTAGTCGAGACGCCCGGTCGGTTCATTATCGCTACGTCGAATCCCGAGGCCTTCGTGGCCCGGGCCGCCGCGGCCGGTGTGACGACGACCGTGCTCGGCGAAGCGCGGGGCACCGTGGTGAAGTTGGGTGACGCCTTCTCGACGCACGTGGCGACAATCGCCGAACGTCGTGGTGGTGCGCTCGATCGCTCGATGCGCGCCGCGGGCTAGAAGGTTCGCGCTGCTCGCAGGGCGGTAACTACTTCTTCGGGGACGTGGAGATCGCCCTCGAGTCCGTGACCGATGCGCACGTTCTCCTTGAAGGAGCCGTGATAGTCAGAGCCGCCGGTGGGGATCATGCCGGCGTCTTTCGTTAACTTGGCCAACAGGGCGCGGCGTTCTTGGTTCCACGAACCGTAGTAACACTCGATGCCCTGGACACCACGGGATTTCAGCGACGCCATGATGGTCGGCATCTGCTGTTCGATCTCGCTGTTCGTTGCGGCCGAACCGAAGTAGTTCAACGTCGGGTGAGCAATCGAAAAGACGACACCCGAACCCCGGGCCGCTTCGACAAAGTCCTCGATGCGCAGATCGGTTTTGGGGAGATAGGCCTTACCCGTCGAGCCGATCCACTCGTTGAAGAGCTTCTGCCAGTTCGAGGCGTTGTTCTCGCCCACGATCTCGGGGTGGTGTTCGAACATGGCTTGGGCGAAATGGGGACGACCGACTGAGTACTCGCTCTTAGCCCGGGCCAAAATGTCGTCGTAGGTCAGACGGGTGAAGCCGTTGGCCTGCAACAGCTCGACCAGTTTGATGTTGCGGGTACGCCGGTCGTTACGCAGCTGAATCAGGAGCTGCTGGAACGGGTGCTCCGGATCGATGGGTACGAAGTAGGCCAGAACGTGGACCGAGACGCCCTTTTCCTTGGTGCCGTCCTCGCGGACCTTGACGGCCTCGACGTCCTTCAGGGAGACCTCCACCCCGGCAATGAGTTCGATGCCGAGGCCCTGGCAGGCGGCGGCCATCCGGGGGTAGCTCTCGGTGGTGTCGTGGTCGGTCAGGGAGAGGGTGGTGATGCCGACCCGGTGGGCGTGTTCGGCCAGAACTTCGGGGTCATCGGAACCGTCGGAGAAGTTCGAGTGCATATGGAGATCAATCACGCTCTGGAGCGTACCCACTGGTGGTGACACCGGCGTGTCTGTGAGAGAATGGGGGTGGTGACTCGTCCTACCTCAACCATTAGGGAAGCATGAAAGAAGCCTGTGGCGTCGTTGGAATTGTGGCTCCCGGTCGCGCCGTTTCACACCTAGTTTTTGACGCCCTCATTGCGCTCCAACACCGCGGCCAAGAGTCGGCTGGAATTGCGAGCTGGGATCACGAGGCCATCACGGTCTTCAAGGACAACGGACTCGTCGCCTCGGTCTTTAATGAGCAGTCACTCCACTCGCTCCGCGGTGACATCGCGATAGGTCACACCCGGTACTCCACGTCCGGTTCGGCGAACTGGACGGCGGCCCAACCGGTCTACCGCGAAGCCGGTCGCGTCGGATTCGCTCTGAGTCACAATGGGAACCTCACCAACACTGAGGCCCTCGCCGCCGAGGCCGGCATTCTGCCCGGCATGCTCGTGTCGGACTCCGACGTCGTAGCCCAACTGATGGCGCTGCGGATGGAAGCTGGTGACACCCTGCCCGAGGCCCTCGGCAATGTATTGAAGGGAGTCGAGGGCGCTTACTCCCTCGTCATTCTCGGTGACGGCATCGTGCACGGCATTCGCGACCCCCACGGTTTCCGCCCCCTCTGCCTCGGCCGCCTCGGCACCGAAGACGCCCCCGAAGGCTGGATGCTCGCTTCGGAGACCCCGGCCCTCGACGTCGTCGGTGCCTCTTTCGTTCGCGAACTCCAACCCGGTGAGCTCGTCACGATTGCTGACAACGTGGTGACCTCGACCCAGATCCTGACTCCGGCCGAGGGCAGCGAGAAGCTCTGCATCTTTGAGTTCGTCTACTTCGCTCGACCCGACGCGTATCTCATGGGTCATCAGGTCCACTCGGCCCGCCGTCGCATGGGTGAGCACTTAGCTCGACAGGGCACCGTCGAAGCCGATCTCGTGATGGGCGTTCCGGACTCGGGTATTCCGGCCGCGGAAGGGTTCGCCGCGATCTCGGGCATTCCCTTCGGCTACGGACTCGTGAAGAATCGCTACATCGGCCGCACGTTCATCGCGCCCGATCAAATCTCTCGGAGCAAGGGTGTGCGGCGCAAGCTCAACCCGCTGCGCGAGAACATCGAGGGCCAGCGTCTCGTGGTCGTCGATGACTCCATTGTGCGCGGCACCACGACTCAGGCACTCGTGGCCATGCTGCGTGACGCCGGGGCCACCGAAGTGCACTTGCGCATCTCCTCTCCACCCTTTTCGTGGCCCTGCTACTACGGCATCGACACCCCCACGCGCACGGAGTTGCTGGCGGCCAACAGCACGATCGAAGAGATGCGGGCCTTTATTGGCGCCGACTCCCTGGAGTTCATCACGATGGAGAATCTCCGCAGTGCCATCGGTCTCACTGACGAGTGCTGTGACGCCTGTCTGACGGGCAACTACCCCGCGGCGGTGCCGGTGACGTTGGGACGCGCCGGGAGCACGTCGTGAGTCGCCTCCTCGATCAACCCGCGGGCGGTCAGACCTACGCCGCGGCCGGTGTCGACATTGCGGCCGGTGACGAGGCCGTTGAGCGCATCAAGTCGGTAGTCGCCTCAACGAACCGCCCCGGCGTGATGGGCTCCATCGGCGGTTTTGGTGGCGCCTTCAATCTCGGGGCGACCGGTCTTACCAACCCCGTGCTCATCTCTTCGGCCGACGGTGTCGGTACCAAGCTGCACGTGGCCCGCCTCGCCAATCGCTTTGCGACCATCGGACATGACCTCGTGGCCATGTTGGTGGACGACCTCGTCTGTGTCGGCGCCGAACCCATGTTCCTGCTCGACATCATCACGGTGGGTCGCTTAGTGCCTTCCCGGATCGAAGAGATTGTGACCTCGATCGCCGATGGCTGTCGGGTGGCCGGCTGCGCCCTCATTGGTGGCGAGACGGCCGAACACGGCGGGGTTATGCACCCCGACGACATCGACGTCGCCGGCTTTGCCGTGGGGGCGCTCGAAGCGGGCACCGAGATGGGTCCCCACCGGGTCCTCGAAGGTGACGTGCTCATCGGCCTGGCCTCGCCCGGTATTCGCTCGAACGGCTACACCCTCGCCCGCAGCGTGCTGCTCGATGACGAGTCACGACTGAACGAACCGGCGTGGCCCGGTGCCTCGGTCACCGTGGCCGACGAACTGTTGCGACCCAGCGTGATCTACGCCCCCGCCGTTCTGGCCGTGCGTCGTTCGCTCGGCGCCGACCTCCACGCCGCCGCCCACATCACCGGTGGCGGCATCGTGGGGAACGTGCCGCGGATGTTGCCCGAACACCTCGACGCCCATATTGACCTCGAGAGCTTCGAGACACCGGAGATCTTCTTTGAGATTCAGCGTCGCGGACATGTCAGCTCAGATGAAATGTTGCGCGTCTTTAACTGTGGTCTCGGTATGACGCTCGCCGTGGCGAACCATCAGGCCGACGCCGCGTTGGCCGCCATTGCTACCTGCGGCATCACCGCGTCGGTCGTTGGTTCCGTACAGAGTGGCCAGCAGGGCGTGGTGATCGCATGAGTACTCGGGAGCGAGTCCTGCAGCACCTCTTGACCCACTCGGTGCGCACCGGCGACTTCACGCTCAAAAGCGGTCGTAAGTCCAACTGGTTTATTGACTCCAAGCAGACCATCTGTGCCCCCGACGCCATGGTGGACGTCGCCGAACTGGTACTGGAACGACTCGACGCTTCAGTAACGGCCATTGGTGGTTTGACGATGGGGGCCGACGGCGTGAGCTTTATTACCGCGGGCGTGGCCGGAACGAAGGGTCGGGGCCTCTCGGCCTTTTCGGTTCGCAAGGAGACCAAGGACCACGGCGCTGGTGGCCGGATCGCCGGTCATCTCCAGCCGGGTGATCGCGTCGTCATTACCGAAGACACCGTGACCCGCGGCACCAGTCTGCTCGAGGCGGCCCAGGTCGTCCAAGAGTTTGGCTGTGAAGTCGTGCTCCTGTTGGCCGTCGTCGATCGCGGCGGCACCGCCACCGCGATGGCCGCCGATGTCGGCCTGCGCTTTGAAGCGCTCTTCACTGCACCAGACCTGGGTTTCAACTATGAAGGCGCGTAAGCGTTCACTCACGGCCCACCAGCTCATTACGCTGGCGGTTTTTCTCGGCGGCACCCTGGTGATTATGGGCCTCTCGTGGTACACGACCAAGCGCGTGCCACATCACAACTGGCTCTTCACGGGACACTACGCCTGCAGTTTCTGCGATATCAATTCGCGAATTGACGATGTTATGACCGTCAAGCGCGGCGGTGTCCTCTACAGCTATTACGACCACCATCAATACTTCACGTATCCCACGGCCGCCCTCTTCTTGTTTTGGCCCCTCAGTTGGGTCTCTCACTTCTGGGCCGTAACGGGTTGGAGCTTCGTCACGATTGCGAGCTACGCCGGACTGGTGATGCTCGGTTGGCGCCAGGTGCGTGGCACCCTGACGTGGCGCTCTGCGGGCGTCATTCTTTGGGCTACCGCGCTCGCCGTGACCATCTTTCCGACCATGGCCATCTGTCTCTCCCAGGGGCAGACAGCTTCCTTTCTCGCCCTCGTCGTGGCCTTGGACTATCTCGCCATTCGAGGTCGGGCCCAAGGCGTACTCACCGGTATTGCCGCGGCCATCAAGATCTACCCCATCATCTTCATTGGGGTCTGGCTAGCGCGTCGTCAGTGGCGCCAAGCCATTACGGCTCTGCTCTCCGGAGCGGCGACGACCGCGCTGGCCTGGGTGCTCTGGCCCAAGCACTCCACGACCTTCTTCTTTCACCGGTTGACGTCGGGCCGCGAGATAAGCCACTTTCACGAAAACATTCACTGGCGCTCGTCATCGTCGAGTCCCTACTCCTTCTTCTATCGTCCCCCGTTTGACGGTGGTTCGTGGGAGTCAACGGCTGGCCTCTTGGCCTGTTTGGCGGTCGCCGTCTTTGGCATCTGGGTCGGGGTTCGTCTCTGGCATCGCGGGTATCGCCTCACATCCTTCGTGGCCGTCTTGATTGGCAGCACGCTGAGTGCGCCCGTGGTCTGGGATCACTACTTCGCCTGGGTCGTGCTGTTACCGCTGGTGGCCTACGAAGTTGGTCGACGTCGACCTACGGCCTGGATGGCGATTGTGGCCCTCGTGATGTTGATGGTGCCGTGGGGCATCATCCGCGACGAAAACTTCTCCTACGTCGGCTTTACCCCGATGACGGTCGCCCTGTTCTTTGTGCGCAACGGACTGCTCTTCAGTTCGTTGGGGATTTTGATCTTGGCCTCTCGACTGCAGCCGAAAGACGAGCTCGTCGCTAACTAACGACGGTGCGGGCTACGGCCTCGATGAGTCGAGCGCGCCACGCCCGAAGGGCCGGGTAGTCATCGGCCTCGGTGCGACCCAGTCGGACAATCACGGCGTCGAGCGCCGGCACCACGGTGATGGACTGACCCTCAAAGCCGTTGGCCCAGTAGGAGCCGTACTGGTCGCCCGTGACCCACCACTGCCAGGAGTAGTAGGTGCCCGCCTCCTCGTCGATAGAGAGAGGAAGCTGAGCCGTGTCGACCCAACTGGTCGACACGAGACGTTGGCCGTCCCACTCACCACCACGCAGGTAGAGGAGACCAAACTTCGCAAAGTCGCGGGCCGTGGCGTAGATGTAACTCGATGCAATGAAGTTGCCGGTGGGGTCAAACTTTGGTGTGGCCGTGTTCATGCCCAAGGGTTTAAAGAGTCGATCGGTGATGAACTGCTTATAGGCCTCGCCGTACCCCACGACATCGGCCACGATGCGAGCGATGATGTTGGTCGTTCCACTCGAGTAGTTCCAGAACGTGCCCGGCGCGTGAGCCAGCTCCTTGGAGGCCGTGAAGTGGGCCATGTCTTGAGCCCCTTCGGCGAAGAGCATGCGAATGACGTCGCTGCCACTCTCGACGTCGTACTCCTCGCTGAAGTTGAGCCCGTCGCGCATCGCCAAGAGGTCGGCCAGCGTGATGGCGTGACGTGGATCGTTGGGGTCAGACCACTCCGGCACCGCAGCACGGTCGGCCGGGTTCAGTCGGCCCTCGTCGACCAGGGTGCCGACCAGGTGGGCCAACATGGACTTGGCCATGGACCACGAAATCTGCGTGGTGTCGACACCGACCGGTTCGGCCGGGCGGTCGAAGAAGGGAAGCTCGCCGTGATAGCGCTCGGCGATGATGCGACCGTGTTTGATGACGAGCACCGTTCGGGTCTCGCCCAGGCCGGGGTCGTTGATCGCCGCCTCGATGAGTTCGTTGAGCTCATCGCTATTGGAAGCGGTGCCCTGGGGCCATTCGGTGGTCGGCCACGGCGTGCCTGCGGGCTGGGCTACGTAGGCGGGAGTGATTGCGGGGATGTTCGTCACACCACCAACCCTAGAAGGGCTACCCGGTCAGGGGTAATTATGGTGGTCGAGACCGGCGTCGATCCGGTGACCTCACGCTTTTCAGGCGCGCGCT
>CALAYR010000026.1 GCA_937894805.1 uncultured Acidimicrobiaceae bacterium
CTTCCGATCTGGCGTCGACCGCCACGACATCACTCCGACTCTCACAGCTCGGCACGGCCGTTGAGACGACGACGCGAGTCCCGACGTTGAGCGCTTCGAGCGGCGGAAGTCCCCACCCTTCGGCCAGCGGCACATACGCGAGGAGGGCGGCGTGCGCGAGCAGTCCATTGAGCACACCGCGGTCGACGGCTCCGAGCGAAATCTCACCCTCGAGGTCGACGTCACCCCAGCCGGTCGGGCCGACGAACACCAGGGGGCCGAGCTCGGGAGCTTGGCGACGCGCGATGCGATGGGCCTCGATGAGGCGAGGGAGATTCTTACGGGGCTCCAGCGTCCCGGCGCAGAGGGTGAATGGCCCGGTGATGCCGTGGGTCGCCAGGATGCGCGCGGCGGCCTCACCACTGAGAGCACTGCTTCGATCGAGCCCGAGGGTGATGGGAACGATGCGACTGGTCGCCACCCCTTCGGCCGCCACTCGTTGCGCCATGGCCGGCGTGGTGACAAAGATGCGAATGTCGTGGCGGTCACGGACCAGTTGAAATCTCGACTCGTGAAATTCTCGACCGCGCGGCGTCGTACTCTCCGGTTGGTCGCGCCAGACAAAGTCCTGCAGCGTGACCGAACGAATGACGTCGGCACGGGGTGGACCGAACGGTCCAGTCAGGGTGGTGGCGTGAATCACCGCGGCCTGCGGCGAGACGCCGAGGTCCGAAGTGGCCCACCGTTCGGCGTAGTAGCGAAGCCGGAGCTTTTCGGCAACCGACCCCCACCGCGAACCACCCTCTACGGGTGGACCGACCTCTTGGACGGTCCAGGCACCCTGGTACTCCTGCATGCCGGCCAGGAGTCCCCGGACGTAGGTGCCAATACCGCCCGGCTGGGGGCGACGAAGTTGGTCCACGCTGATGGCCACCGTCTTCACTTGGCCCGACTTTCGTTCACGGCGTCACGATAGAGCCGTTCGTAGCGCTCGGCCACCACCGGTGGTGAGAAGTCGACGGCACGCACATTGCCGGCCGCCACCAAGAGCTGGCGATGGGCATCGTCGGCGAAGTTACGCAACACGCTCGCGATAATCGCGTCGTGGTCGTAGAGCTCAACGAGATCGGCGGCCCCCTCGAGGAGCTCGCGGTTCACGTCGGTAGACGTGGCGACAACGGGAATCGATGCGGCGAAGGCGGCCACGGGGAGAGAGGGGAAACGGGCGCCATCGGAGAGGTGCAACACGCTGTGCGCCTCCCAGAGAAGTCGGCGGGCCCGGTTGCGGGACCGAACGATGACGTCGGGACACTCGACTTTGAAGCGGGCCCCGGCCTCACGACTGGCCAGAACGACGACTTGGGAACCTTGAGCCTTCGCCAACTTGGTCAGTGCCGGTGCTAACTCCAAGAAGAGTTCGGCGGTGCCCGTCACGCTGACCAGCAAGGCGTTATCTACTTTTGGCCGACTCTTGATGGCCACGGCGGGATGAGCCACGGCGATGTCCTGGTTCTCAATCTCAAGAACGGACTGGACCTCTCGTCGGGCCGCGTAGGAGGTCGCCACAATCTGGGCGCCACGGTCAACGGATCGGCGCAGTTGTTCAATACGCCACCGGCCGGCCGACTCGTCACGCAGCGGTCGCAGATCGTCGACCGAGACCAGCAGTGGCGTGCGCTTGGTCGGAGGCACCAAGGTGCCGGCGACGTGCAGTACATCGAGTGGGGGCAACAAACGATCGATGGCCGGACCGCGGCCCCGTCGCCACAGCGGTCGCAGAACGCTGGGGAATGTTCGAACGGATCCATCGACGGGTTCGTCCATTTTGCGGGTGGCAAACGTCACTAAATCAATCGTGCGTTCCTCCAGGGCACCGACAAGATTCATCATCGTGTCGCCGAGGGGTTCGAGAGATCCGGCGAGGTCGAGACCGACGCGCAGGTTCGGTTGAGTCAATTCGACACCAGTTGACGGTGCATCTCGTTGGTCCACGTGGGCCACAGGTCAACGGCCCACTGACCAAACGGCTCGCTGCTCAGAGCCACGACGGCCACCTGGGCCACCGGGTCGATCAAGAGAAGTGAGCCACTCTTGCCGAAGTGACCGTAGCTAGTGGCCGGCCACTCAGAGCCCATCCAGTGGTCTTTCGTTCCCTTCACTTCGGGACCTAGGCCCCAGGGGCAGGGCGAGAATGAACCGAAGCCGGGCACGACACCATTGAGTTCGGGAAGGTGCGTCGTGCGCATGCGAGCGAAGGTCTCGGGGCCGAGGAGATCACCGCGGAGCCAGGTGGCGGCCAACGCCTCGGCCGAAGCCAAGGAGCCGCGCAGTCCGGCCGTCACGGAACCGTCGTCGGTTACGTCGTTCATTCCCAACGGAGTGAGAAAGCGATCTTTTAGCCATTCGAGGGCGGAGCGCTCCTTAACAATGCGCTGTACCAGAAGGTCGTAGCCGTAGGTCGAGTAGATGCGACGTTGCCCGACCGGCTGCAGGGGCGCGGTGGCGTCGATGCCGACCCCCGAGGCGTGAGCGAGCAAATCGGCCACCGTGGAGTTCGCGGGACCAACGGGGGCGTCGAACTTGAGGTACTGCCAGTCGTTCTCAATACCAACGGCCACGGCCACCACCAGTTTGGAAAGTGAGGCCCAGTCGTAGATGCGCTCGCGGTCGCCTTCGGTGGCCACTGTCTCCAGAGCCCCCTCTCGCAGCGCGAGGAGTGAAACTGCCGAACCCGAGGGCCAGCCAGCCAACAGTGATGTCGTCGTCATACTTTGGAATACTACCGACCTCGCCTCTAAGGTCAGGGGCGTGATAACTGTCCTGTGTGGTGGCGTAGGTGCCGCTCGACTCCTGCGCGCCCTGCGCACGCAAATTGACGAGCGTGAAATTGTGGCCATCGTCAACGTGGGCGACGACCTCGAACTCCACGGGCTGACCATCTGCCCCGACATCGACACCATTACCTACACGCTCGGTGGACTAAACGACGACGAACGGGGCTGGGGCCTCAAGGACGAAACCTGGCGAGCCATGGGCCGTCTCGGCGAACTCGGCGGTGAGTCCTGGTTCTCGCTCGGTGACCAAGATCTCGCCACCCACCTCTACCGGACTCAGCGCATGCACGAAGGGGCTACCAAACTCGACGTCACGGCCGAACTGGCCGAGAAGCGCGGTCTCACGTTGCGCATGCTCCCAGCCACCAACGACGTCATCGCCACGCGCCTCGATACCGAAGTCGGCGACCTCTCCTTTCAGGAGTACTTCGTCAAGCACCACCACGGTGTGGCCACGACGGCCGTGCGCTACGTGGGTGGCGCGACGGCCACGCCGGCCCCGGGTGTTCTCGAGGCCCTTGCCTCGGCCTCTCGCATCATCATCGCCCCTTCGAATCCGATTCTCTCGATTCAGCCCATCGTCGAGATGCCGGCCATCGCCGAAGCCCTCAAGGCCCGTCGTGACGACGTCATCGCGGTAACACCACTCATTGGTGGCGCCGCGCTCAAGGGTCCGGCCGATCGTTTGATGAACGAGCTGGGCTACGAGGCGAGTAACGCCGGGATTGCGCGCTACTACGCCCCCTACGCCGCGACCCTAGTGATCGATGAAGTCGACGTCGCCACGGCCGGTGATGTCGAAGCGGCCGGTATGCGGGCCGTCGTCACGACGACCATCATGGCCAATCCCCTCCACGCCGAGGCTCTCGTTCGCGAGCTGCTCAAGTGAGCGCACTGCAGATTTGGGCCCTACGGGGCGTCCCGGAGATTGGCGAGGGCGACTCACTAGCCGACGCCATCGTTAACGCGCTGGCCACGTCCGAGTTAACGCTCCAAGACGGCGACATCCTCACCGTCACCAGCAAAGTAGTCAGTAAGTCTGAAGGGCGCACGGTGCCCTTTGACGGCACCGACCAAGACAAGGTGCGTCTCATTCTCCAAGAGTCCAAGCGCGTCCTACGCCGCCGGGGCACGCTGCACATCGTAGAAACTCACCACGGCTTCATCTGCGCCAACGCCGGTATCGATCTTTCGAACACGGCCGAGAACACGGCCGTGTTGTTGCCCGTCGACCCCGACCGATCGGCTCGACGAATTCGTGGCGACATACAGCGTCGACTCGACGTTGCCATTGGCGTCATTGTCACCGACACCTTCGGACGCGTCTGGCGCTCGGGAGTCACCGACGTCGCACTTGGGGTGGCCGGCATCAAGCCCGTGCTCGACCTGCGAGGCACCACTGACGCCACCGGTCGCGTACTGGAGGCGACCGAAGTGGCCGTAGCCGATCAGATTGCCGGCGCCGTCAATCTCGTTCTCGGCAAAGCGGCCGGCACGCCCTTCGCCATAGTGCGTGGTATCGATCCCACCGTCTTTGGTGAAGGCAGCGTCAGCGAAAATGTCATTCGACGGGCCGCCGAAGATCTCTTTCGTTAGTGGGCGCGGTAACTAGCCCAGGCGTCGCTGATCAGCGTGTCGAGGTCAGAGTGCTTAAGTTCCCAGCCGAGCACGGCCTTGGCCTTGTCGTTGCAGGCCACCGAGGCCGCTAAGTCACCGGGGCGGCGCTCCGTTCGTCGAACGTCCAAGGTCTGTCCGGTCACACGCTCGACTGCTTCAATCATCTGCAAGTTGGAGTACCCCGTGCCCGTACCCAAGTTCAAGACGAGATTGTTTTCTCGATTCAGCACGTCGAGGGCGAGAATGTGGGCGGCGGCTAAGTCCTTCACGTGGACGTAGTCACGAATGCAAGTGCCGTCGGGCGTCTCGTAGTCGGTGCCGTAGAGCGAGACGAACTCACGGTCCCCAGCGGCGACCGCCAACAAGATTGGAATCAGGTGAGTCTCGGGTGTATGAAGTTCGGGGTGAGCCACGGTGCCACCGGCCGCGTTGAAGTACCGCAGCCGAGCCACGTTGATACGTCCCTGACGAGCCAACCAGTCGAGGGCCTGCTCCACCATGTACTTGGACTGGCCGTAAGGGTTCTGGGGTTCGACGTGGTGCGTCTCATCGATGGGCAACGTCACCTCCGGCCCGTAGACCGTGGCGGTGGAGGAGAAGACGAACTTCGGCACGTGTTGTTCGACGAGCACCTCAAGAAGCTGGAGCGACTCGGCCACGTTGTTACGGAAGAACTTCTCGGGAACGTGCATCGACTCCCCCGCTTCGATGTGAGCGGCGAAATGAATACAGGCGTCGAGGTGACCGAGCGATCGAACGAGAGACTGGTCGCCACTGCGACCTTCGTGAAACTCAATGCCAGCCGGGACGTTGTCCGGGGCCGACGATGAGTGGTTGTCAATGCCGACGACGTCGTGTCCGGCTTCCAGTAAGAGTTCGGCCGTATTGGAGCCGATGAATCCCGCTACTCCCGTAACGAGAACTCTCACTCGGGACCTCCGAGGCGAACCTCACCGCGCAAGATGGAACCGCCGGGCACGCTAACGCCACCACCGATAACGCAGGTGGCCTCGAGGATGGCGCCGCGACCAATCGTGGCGCCGGGTCCGACAATGGAGTCGCGAATCGTGGCACCTTCTTGGACGACCGCTCCTGGGAGCAAGACGGAGTTCTCAATCGTCACGTTGGCCGCAATGACGCAGTCGCGATCGATCGTGGCGAGCGAGAGGGTGGCGTCGGCCACGCGGGCGCTCTCGTGGACCCAGTTGAAGTTGGCGACTGGCGTGGCGAGCGGCACCGGACGACGTGACTCCAAGATGTCGCGGTGGGCTTCGAGGTAGGCCTGCGGCGTTCCGGTGTCGAGCCAGTAGGAGTCATCCGAAAGGGCGTAGAGGGAACCGCGCTCGACGAGACCGGGAAAGGTTTGACGCTCTACCGAAACGCGCACATCAGCTGGAATGGTCTCGAGGACCGAAGGCTCCAAGACGTAGGTGCCGGCGTTGATCTCATTCGTCGGCGCCTCATCCCGTGGGGGCTTTTCGACGAAGGCGATAACGCGACCATCGGGGTGCGTCGGCACTACACCAAAGCGCGAAGGGTCCTCCACGGGGTGCAGCGCAATCGTGGCTTCGGCGCCGCGCTCGCGGTGGAAGGCCACCAGACGCGTGACGTCGAGGTCGGTCAGGACGTCGCCGTTAACCACGATGAAGGTCTCGTTGATGCCGGCATCGAGGGCGGCGAAGCGAATGGCACCGGCCGTGTCGAGAGGCGACGGTTCCACGGCGTAGGTGACGTGGACGCCGGCCACCGTGTGATCGGGGTAGGCCGCGATAAAACGATCGGGGAGATAGCCCAGTGAGAGCACGGCTTCGGTGACGCCGTGCTTAGCGAGGTTGGCCAGGACGCGCTCGAGCATGGGCACGCCAACGATTGGCAGCATCTGCTTGGGGGCGCGGTAGGTCAGCGGGCGAAGGCGTGTCCCTTCACCACCCACGAGGATTACCGCGCGCATGGTGAACGCTACTTAACCGTCGTGGTGGTTGAGGAAGGCGGCACGGTCGTCAAAGGGACGATTGTCGTCGCCGGAGCCGTCGTCGTTGGGATGTTCACCATGGTGGTGGAGGTCACGCCATATCCGGGAATCGTGGTCGTCGTGCCGGAACCGTTCGTGGACTGCTGAAGCTGGACCATGTAGGCCAAGGTCTCGGTGCTGGGCTCACCGGGCTTGACGCCGTCGGGAGCAAAATAGAACGTGATGCGCATCAAGTCGGTGAACTTGACCGTTGCGGGGTCAGTCGTGATGACGGGATCCTTTTGACCGAACTGCGACCAGTAGGCGATGCCGAAGTGTCCGACTTGGCCGGCGTACTTGGTGCCCTTGGGGCACTTCGAACCGTCCTTGTAGGCAGACGGTGACGGCATCCACTCGGACGGAACGGGGAACTTGACCGTGTTATTCGCGTAACTCAAGCTGGGGTGCTGGTTCATGAAGGTGGCCAGCGTGGCGTTACGACCAGCCTCTTCGGCCACCTTGGGTGAAATAACGAGAACGTTCTTCTGGGTAACGGTGAGTCCGTTGGTCGCCGTGGCGGCGTCGGCGACGAGCGCGGGCATCGTGGTGCCACAGGCTTCGCCATTGAAGGCGGCGAACCAGGTAGTACCAATAGCGGGCGCTTCAGCACTTGCGGGATTCTGGTACTCGTAACGCGAGTAGACCACCGAGAGCAGTCCGAGCACGACAATGAGGGTGATCACGCCGTAGTAGTTCATTGGTCGCGACTTTTGGTAGGCCTTACCGCCACCCGCTGCGCCGACTCGACTAACCCATTTACCTGAATTGCTCTTTGCCACGGCTTCAGGCTACTAAAGACGGACCAGCGCGACCGAATGCGGTTCACGTAGGGGCGGAGGGACTCGAACCCTCACTGGAGGCGGTTTAAGCGCCTTGCCTCTGCCATTGGGCTACGCCCCCACGTCAACACGACGTCACCACCGTAATACCTCTACAACTGAGGTGAGAAATCGTGAGGGCGCAGCCGCAGAAATTCGTCGGAGCCCTTTCCTGTCCTGATTTCTTCGGAGGGCGCCGGTAGCCTGTTGGATGTGACCGGCCTCTGGAAGGTTTCACTGGCCCGAATCTGGGTAATTGTCGGTGTCGCCTCACTCGTCCTCCCCCTCGTAGTTGCCCCTGCTCGCCACGCGGACGCCCTCACGATCAAGCAGACCCGGGCCCTCATTGAAAGCCTCTCGGCCAAGCTGGCCAAGCAGGAGCAGTTGAGTGAATCTCTGGCCGAGAAGTACAACAACTCCAAGGTCGTCATCGGCCAACTCGACCGTGAGTTAGCCAACTTGCGAGTGCAAATCATTGAAAAGCGTCGCCAACTCGGCACGACGTCCGAATCGATGAAGACGGCCTCGGTGCGCGCCTACGTCTACGGGGCCGCCGACGCGCAGTTTCTCGCCCTGTTTCAACAAGACATCAGCCTCTCGGACGCCCGCACGCAGTACGAAGAGCAGGTCCTCGGAAACCTCCACTCCCTCGCCGACTCCCTAAGGCAACAGCAAGCCTCGCTCAATAGTTCGCTCCAGAGTGAAACGCAAAAGCGGGCCGCGAAGGCGAGCGAGGCCGCAAATATCCGCAGCCTGCTCGCCCAGAATGCGGCGAACGAGAAGAGCACGCGCGAAACGCTCGCGCAAGTCACGAAGAAACTCAAGCGCCAGATCATTGACTACGAAATTGCCGTGGCGAAGGCTGCATCGAAGCGAGGTGACACCAAGGCCGTGGCGGCCGCCGTGGCCGCCGCCGCCGCCGTGGGTGGTCAGTCCGCCGCCAACGAAGTCATCGCCGCCATCAAGAAGAAGCCCGGTGTTAACGGATCGGCCGCCGGATCGAAGGCCGGCATGGCCGCACTGGCCGCGGCAAAGAGCGTCATTGGAACACCGTACGTCTGGGGTGGTGAGTCACCTCGCTACGGCTTTGACTGTTCGGGACTGACGCAGTGGGCGTGGGCGAAGGCTGGCTATCGCATTCCCCGGACTGCGGCCACCCAGTACTACGGCATGCGCCACATTCCCCTCAACAAGATCCAGCCGGGCGACCTGCTCTTTTATTACAACCTTGACAACGACCATCAGATTGACCACGTCGTTATGTACGCCGGCTCTGGCCCGTGGGGCCTGAATACGATTATCGCCGCCGCCCACCGCGGCACCAACGTCTCGCTCGCGCCAATCTTCACCTACGGACTCATCGGAGCCGGGCGACCGTAGGATTGACCGCTATGGCGATTCGCCTCTCCATCATCATTCCGGCTCACAATGAAGGCTCCCGCCTTGAGCAGGGCCTGAGTCGTCTCGAACCGATTCTCGACATCCTCGGTCGAGACGAGGTGGAAGTCATCGTGGTTGACGACGGCTCGAGTGACGACACGGGACTCCGGGCCAGCAAACTGCTGACCCCGCTCCCCCACTCTCTCGTCATCAAAATGGAGCAGAACGCCGGCAAGGGCGCCGCGTTGAAGCTCGGCGCCTCGGTGGCCCTCGGTCGCGAAGTCATCATCACCGACGCCGATACCGCAATCAATCCCAGCCAGATCCCGGCACTCCTCGCCGCCCTGAACGGCCACGACATGGCCGTGGGGTCACGAGCGATCGACGGCGTCATCCGGTACGACAGTGCGCTGCGCACCGTGGCCGGGAGTCAGTTCAACCGACTGGTGCGCCACTGGACTAAGACAACCATTCGCGACACGCAATGTGGCTTCAAGGCTTTTCGTCTCCCGATCATTCGCCTCTTTGCCATCTTTGGTCAGGTCGAGGGCTTCGCCTTCGACGCCGAGTGGCTCTACCTCGCCAACCGTCTCGGCCTCACCATCGCCACGACTCAAGTCACGTGGGATGACGTCGCCGGATCGTCCGTCAGCTTGGGCCGTCACGCCTGGTCCATGCTGAAGGAGATTCGCGATGTGCCGCAGACCACGTACCGCACCGTGGTCGTTCGGGTGCCTCGCGGCGCCGTCGATCGCGACGCCGTAGCGACGGCCTGCAAGCAGTCACGGATTCAAGGTGTCGTCTTGGCCCACCGGGGTGACCTGGACATTGTGGTCCTACCTCGTGATGGGGCTCCGGGCGCTGTCAGTATCGCCAAAGTCTGTGGTGGCGAAATGGGTCTCATGTCTATCGACGAGCTCCACGGCTGTGAGTTTGAAGCGCTCTAGGCCTTCGGTAGTAACCAGTTCGAAACCAGTTCCGGGGCACGTTCACGCCACTCTTCGGAAGTGATGGCGTAACGGGTGTGGTCTTCCCAGACCCCGTCAATTTGAATGTACCGTTCGGCGATTCCCTCCATGCGGAGTTGGAGCTTGTCGGCCACGCGAATTGAAGAAACATTGCGGGGAATGATGTTGATCTCCACGCGGTGCAGCTCCAGGGCGTCAAAGGCGTACTGCATCACGGTAACGACGGCCTCGGGGGTGAAACCCTGGCCGGCCAGTGCCTCATCTATCCAGTACCCGATGTATCCGGACTGCACGGGGCCACGCTGGATTGACGACAACGTAATTTCTCCGGCAAAACGTCCGCCGACGAACATGCCAAATCCCATGCCGGTGCCCATTTGACGTTCCCGTTCACGAATGGCGCAGCGACTGTTAAAACTGCGACGATCTTCGGCGAGATGTGGTGCGGTGGCCGGACGGGGCTCCCACTTCACGAGCCACTCCTGGCAACGCTGGCGGACTTCGTACCAACCGTCGTAATCGTGCTCAGTCATCGTGCGCAGCACCAGACGGCGGGCGTGGAGCACGAGGGGCGCCATTGGCCGTGGTCGGCTACCGATCTCGCTCCCTCTCACGACTTGCCTCTCTACGCCCGACCCTGCAACTGTGCAGCTACACCATCCAAGATGTCACATTCTGAACTGAGAAGTTCCTCAATACCAAATCGAGCCATAACGGCGTCGAGGACGAGCAGGCCGCCAACGAGCACGTCCTCTCGGCCCGGCACCATGCCGGCGTGCCGCAGTCGCTCGCTCGCCGTCTCAGCGGCCAGCGTGTCGTACCAACGTTGGACGTCACTGCGACGGAGGATTCGGTGGTGCACGGCGTCCCGGTCGTACTCGCTGATGCCGGCGTCCATCTGCGCAATAGTGGCGACCGTGCCGGCCAAGCCGACGAGACGGACGGCGCCCACCAACTCGCCAAAGGCGGGAACGGCCGCAAACATACGATCGATTTCGCGTTCAATCATCACGCGAGCCACTTCGGCCTCGTCGGTCGTAACCGTCGGTTGATGGAAGGCTGCTTCGGAGACACGGACGCAGCCCAACTGCATCGAAAAGGCCACCATCTGATCATCGACACGACAAGCCAGCTCGGTCGAGCCACCGCCGATGTCGATAATCATCACCGGTTGCGACGAGCCCTCGAGGTCAGCCGTCGCGCCGATATAGGAGGCTGTCGCTTCTTCTTCGCCAGTCAACAGTGCCGGCGTAATACCGGTGATCTCCTTACAGCGGGCGAGGAACTCGGGGCCGTTGGCCGCGTCGCGGGCGGCCGATGTCGCGACCAATTTGCCGTCGCTCACTCCGAAGCGGTCCATGATGGCGCGATAACGGGTGAGACAGGTAAAGACTCGATCAAGAGCGGCATCACCCAGGACGCCCGTCTGGGCCACGCCTTCGCCGAGTCGCGTGATGGTCATTTCGCGTGCGAGGGTTCGACCCTCACCGTCGACAATCAAGATGCGGGTTGAGTTCGTTCCGCAGTCAATGACAGCGACGGACGTCACCGGACGTGCTCGATGATGAGTTCGGGCAACACAATCTCTTGCGAGACAAGGGCGCCCACGGGATCGGCGAATCCCGCCAGATGGTTGGCCACGTGGGCGTGCAGACAC
Source organism: uncultured Acidimicrobiaceae bacterium (assembly GCA_937894805.1). Taxonomy (GTDB): domain Bacteria; phylum Actinomycetota; class Acidimicrobiia; order Acidimicrobiales; family RAAP-2; genus RAAP-2. Next base: position 11,265 of record CALAYR010000026.1, read on the forward strand.
TTAATGCCCGTTCGGGTGCCCCCCACGCCGCCGCTGGGTTGGGGTGCGGTGGTGTTCAGTGTGGCCGCCTTGCGGCGCGCCTCGTACTCGTCGTGTGTTCGGCGCAGTTCCTCTTCATCGACGAGTGGTTCAAAGCGATGCACTCCGCCGTTGCTCTCGATGCGCGACACCGCGTCATGAATTTCGGGATCGAGTAGCCACAGCAGCGTCGGCATCGGTGTACCGTCACGGAGGTGAGGTTCGTTTTCAATGACGACGGGTTGGCCGGTCTTGCGCCGCACGACCACCGCGAATCGACCGGCCGCTTCTCGACCGAGCGCCTCTTGCACGTAGGTCACATCCGAATCCGAAGCGTCAATGAATGTGGTCAACGCCAGAACTCAAGCGTGTGGCGCAACCGACTCCAGTAGCCGCCACCCTGCAGACCGGAGACTTTGCCGAGACTCTGGTGGGGCGTTAGCGACATCACATTGGTGGGCGAAACGAGGGGGTCATTGGCTGGGTCGGCGGCGTCGATGCCGTTCACACCGGCCTTGGCGTTCGGCAGAACCTGCACCAACTGCTGATTCTGACGAACCAACTGATACTGCTGACGGGCGAGGGCCGCGATGGCGTCGGGATCTTCTAACGCCCGGCTCTGTTCCTCGAGGGCCGCTCGCTGACGGTTCAGCGTGTCAATGGCTGAGGCGATCTTGTTGATCTGACTTTGCTGTTGCACCAAGGTATGCACCGGCTGCCACGCCAAGACCACCGTCACGATGGTCGCGACGAGAAGAATCCGCACCGCGTGGCGGCGCGGGTCGACAGGGGCAGAGCTAGCGACGGCCACCGGCTCGACCTGAAAGTGCGGCGGCGCCGAGGAATCGTGCCTGATCCCCCAGAAGTTCTTCGATGCGCAGCAACTGGTTGTACTTCGCGACCCGGTCGGAACGGGCCGGAGCACCAGTCTTGATCTGACCGGCGTTGGTCGCCACGGCCAAGTCGGCGATCGTCACGTCTTCACTCTCACCGGAACGGTGCGAGATGACGGCACGGTAGTTGTTGTTGTTCGCCAGGCTCACGGCGTCGAGCGTCTCGGTCAGGGTGCCGATCTGGTTGAGTTTGATGAGGATGGAGTTCGCTACACCGTCGTCGATGCCCTTTTGCAGGAGCGACGTGTTCGTTACGAAGAGGTCGTCACCGACGAGTTGCACGCGGTCGCCAATACGTTCGGTCAACTCGGCCCAGCCGGCCCAGTCGTCTTCGGCCATGCCGTCTTCAATCGAAACGATTGGGTAACGGTCACAGAGGTCGGCCCAGTACGAGACCAGTTCGCTACTGGTCAGAACGCGGCCTTCACCCTCGAGGTGGTACGCACCGTCACGCCACAACTCAGTCGTGGCGGGGTCGAGCGCAATCGCGATGTCGGTGCCGGGCTTGCGCTGGCAACGCTCAATGGCCTCGACGAGAACCTTTACGGCCGTCTCGTTGTCGGGCAAGTCGGGGGCAAAGCCACCCTCGTCACCCACGGCCGTGGAGAGACCGCGCTCGGCCAAAACCTTCTTGAGCATGTGATACGCCTCGACGCCCCACTGGAGCGCTTCGGTAAAGGAGGTGGCCCCGACGGGCATAAACATGAACTCCTGAAAGTCAATGGAGTTCAGGGCGTGCACGCCACCATTAATGACGTTCAACATTGGGACGGGCAGTACGTGGGCGTTAACGCCACCGATGTACTGGAACAACTGGAGGTCGCTCTCGAGAGCGGCGGCCTTGGCGTTGGCGAGAGAAACGGCCAACATGGCGTTGGCCCCGAGACGGCTCTTGTTCGGCGTTCCGTCGAGATCAATCATGGCGTAGTCAACGGCCCGCTGATCGGAGGCTTCGTAACCCTCAAGCGCTTCGTTGATTTCGCCGTTGATGTTGTCCACGGCGCGCTGGACACCCTTGCCACCCCAGGCTTCGCCACCGTCACGCAGCTCAACGGCCTCGTGCGAGCCGGTCGAGGCACCGGAGGGGGCAATGGCACGGCCAACGGCGCCCGACTCCAAAATAACTTCGGCTTCGACCGTGGGGTTGCCACGGGAATCCAAGACTTGACGACCAATCACCAGTTCAATGGCGCTCATTTACGACTCCTTCGCACAGCAGATGCGTTGCACCTAACGCTAGTCCGAACCCTGCTCCAGCGAAAGTCCCTCGTTAGCCACAATGTGATCACGCAACTTCGAGGCCTCGTAGCGGGCCACACTCTCCACGTCAACGCCGTTCCATCGCGCGAGTTCGCCGAGGGCCGCGACGACTTCACCCCAGAGAACTTCCGGTTCGGCACTGCGCTGGGCGTCGTCACTCTCGTGGCGATCCACGGTGAGACGAGCCACGGCACTGACGAGACGCTCGTGAGCCGCTTCACCCGACGCGATCTCGATACCCACGGCGCGCGCTTTGCGGAGCAACTTGGCCTGCAGGACGAGTCCCGGGAGTTGCCACGCAATGCCGTCGGTGACCGAGCTGCGCTGCTTCTCCTTCTTCTTCAACTGCTCCCAACGTGACGCGGCCTCTTCGGCCGTCGCTACTTCGACGTCCCCAAAGACGTGGGGATGTCGCGCGATGAGCTTGTTCCGGACACCGTCAGTTAAGGAGGTGAAGCTAAAGCGTCCCTCTTCGTCACCGAGTTCGGCGTGAAAGACAATTTGAAAGAGCAGGTCCCCGAGCTCCTCTTCGGCGTGCAGTGCCGTCGCAACGACGTCACCGTCTCCTTCGAGTGCGCGGGCGTAAGCCTCGAGTGCGTCGATGGCTTCGTAGGCCTCTTCGAGCAGATGGCGGGTGAGGGAGGCGTGGGTCTGTTCGATATCCCAGGCGCACTCTTGACGGAGATGGCGCATCAGGTCAACGAGGTCGTCGCTGGCGGCCCCGGCGGTGCGTAGTTCATCAATCCATAGAGAGGTCAAATGATCGGCCTCCAGAAAGGTCGGCAACTCCTGGGCCGCAACAGTTACCACCCGCTGAGTCGGCAGTCCCAAGTGGTGCAAGATCGTGACCGGCGTGTCGCGGGGCAGGCGATCAACGACGGTCGCCAGAATCTCTGGGGCGTACGTCTGCAGGACCAACAGCGGGCCGGGTCCGCGCAGCGGCGTGGTGTCGGCCAGAGCGTCAACGATGCGCAACTGCACCGCCATGGGGTCACGTCCGAGGGCGGCGCAGGCCACGTCCACGACGGAGACCGCCGGATCGAGAATCACTTCAACCGTCGGGTCGGCCACGAGCAGTTCCACGGTGTGCTCGGCCACCACCGGTGAACCGGGCACGGCATAGATGACGGGCTCCCCATTGGCCTGGTGGGCCAGGCGAATTAGATCGTTCGCAATGGTGGCGTACAGCAACTCAAACGACTCGGCCCGCTCGTACTCCTCGTCATAGGAGGGCACGTCGGGAAAGCGCGCCGCGGCGGGGTGCCGGCGAGTGCGCAGTCGAGCGAAGGGTGCGGCTTCCAGCGCGGCGACGGCCGACAGCGTGAGCCAGCGTTCGTCGCCGGGACCGAGTCCGACAACACGAATAGTCGGGCGCGTCACGACCTAAAAGTGCAGCGCCGTCGCGGCGTCCAGTCCGATGCCCTCATTGGGAACATTGGTAGTGGCCGGTGAGGCGGGGGCGTAGATACCGACACCCTGCTGGCCCGATCCAAACTGACCGAGCAAGGGATTGACGTTGACGCCAACTCGTTGGTAGATGCCCTGCTTGGCCGCTTCAATCGAGCCGGCATTCACGTTGCGAACATCGGTGAGCACCTGGTTCGCCACAGCCTCGAAGGGCAGTTGCGTTCTTGAAGTGGCCGCCACGTAGAGCGAGTAGGGCTGATCCTGCACCGAAACAGTCTGGGGCGGGCTAAAGGTATTGAGAGGTAGGCCCCGAACGACGTCACGGGCGTTGGAACTTGGGTCGAAGCATCCGTAGGCGCCACCGGAAGTTGCGGAGGGGTCCTGGGAGTATTTCGATGCCAACGCCGCCACGGAGAGTCCGGCCTGGCGGTCGGCGTTGAAACGGGCAACGTCACTCGGGCGGACCAAAGCAATGCTGGCGCAGATGTTTTGATACTCACTGAGGTGGCCCTCGTAGAAGGCCCGTAACGAAACGTCGGTTTCGGCAATTTGCGAGGGCAGCTTCGACGCCATCAGCTCGCTGGCCGCTTCGGCCTGGAGCAACGAGGCCGCGACGGCGGTCGGCAGACTGGCGAGCGCGTTAAGTGGTGTGGCTAGTGAAGCACACTCGGCCCCGTTCGCAGTGGCGGCCGCGCTCATCTGGGCCTCCAGGTTGGTGGCGGCGTTACTCAAGATGTCCGAGGAGTACACGAGATCGAAGTGATCTTCGGCGTAGGAGATTTCGGCCAGGCCCTCGAGACGGAGGTTGGCCCACGCCGTAATGGTCGTTTCGTCCACCGTATTGGTTCCGGCACCACTAGTAAAGGTCACGCCCCAGAGATTGGTGACGTAACAGGCCATGGCCGCATTGATCGAGATGGCGTTCACCTCGTGGGCGAAGTCGTAGCGACTGAGGGAGTAGTGGCCCCCGGTGACTGCGGCGTTGCCGTAATTGATCGCGAGGAGGGGAATCCCCACCACGGCCAGGACTAGGGAAGCGAGGATGCGGCGCACAGCGTCATGCTACTGACGGGGCGGCCATCCAGATTTCACGCAGGAGCTGCGTCAGAGGCTCCACGGTGAGCAGCGGGCCCTCAATGGTGGCGGTTAGCTCCATGGCCGTTTCGTCAAAGGCTCGGGTTCCGTAGCGATTCGCAACTCGCTCGCGAACGTGGGGCGCGAGGGCGTGGACCACGAAACGAACCAAGGTGCGATCACCTTGGGCCTGGGTCGAGATCTCCGAGATGCCGTTCTTCAGACACTCAATACGCAGCGACATGACCTTCAAGAGTCCTTCGGCCGCGGCGGGCAGCGGACCAAAACGGTCACGCCATTCGGCCACGACATCGTCGAGCTCTTCGTCACCACTCGCGGCCGTCAGGCGGCGATAGGCCTCGAGTCGCTGATCTTCCGAATCGATGTACTCATTCGGCAAGTGGGCCACCCCAAGTCGGGGCAAGATTACGGCGGACGGCGGCACTACGGGGAGGCCCTTGGCCTCCTTCACGGCTTCAGCCACGAGTTGCACGTAGAGGTCGTAGCCGACTTCGGCCACCGTGCCCGACTGTTCGTGACCGAGCAAGTTACCGGCGCCGCGAATTTCAAGGTCTCGCATCGCGATCTTGAAGCCACTGCCCAACGCCGTGTTGTCACCAATACAGCGGAGCCGTTCGTAGGCCGTCTCCGAAAGGATCAAGTCTTTAGGGTGAAAGAGGTAGGCGTAGGCCCGAGCGCCCGCGCGACCCACCCGGCCACGTAACTGGTGCAGCTGACCGAGGCCCAGTCGATCGGCCCGGTCCACGATGAGCGTGTTCACGGTCGGCATGTCGATGCCCGACTCCACAATGGTCGTGCAGACCAGCACGTCGGCCTGCTGCTCCCAGAAGTCCTGCACAATCTGTTCGAGTTGGCCCTCCTCCATCTGGGCGTGAGCCACCACGACGCGAGCTTCGGGCACTAACAGCGTGATCTTCTTCGCGACCTCTTCGATATCGGAAACGCGATTGTGGACGTAGAAGACCTGACCCTCGCGCAGCAACTCACGACGGATGGCCTCAACGATGGCCCCCTCGTCGTGCTCGCCAACGTGGGTGAGAATTGGTTGGCGATCGGTGGGTGGCGTCGTCACCATCGAGAGGTCGCGAATTCCCGTGAGCGCTAACTCCAAGGTGCGAGGAATCGGACTGGCCGTGAGCGTCAAGACGTCCACCCCGACCGACATGCGCTTGATGGCGTCCTTATGCGAAACGCCGAAGCGCTGCTCTTCGTCGACCACCAAGAGACCAAGGTCCTTGTACTTGATCGATTCGTTCAAAAGCTTGTGCGTTCCGACCACCACGTCCACTGAGCCATCGGCCAGGCCGGCCAAGGTTTCCCGAGCCTCTTGGTCGGTGACGAACCGACTGAGTAGGGCCACCTTCACCGGAAAGGACGCGAAGCGCTCAACCAGGGTCGTGAAGTGTTGCGTCGCGAGCAGCGTGGTCGGCACCAAGAGGGCCACCTGTTTTCCGTCCTGCACGGCCTTAAAGACGGCCCGCAGCGCAATCTCGGTCTTGCCGAAACCGACGTCGGCGCAGACCAGTCGGTCCATGGGACGATCGGACTCCATATCGGCCTTCACTTCGTCGATGGCCCGCTGCTGGTCCGGCGTCTCGGTGAAGGGGAAGAGATTCTCCATTTCGATCTGCCACTGCGTGTCTGGTGAGAACTGGAAGCCCTTGGCCCCGGCCCGCAGTCGGTAGAGCTCGACCAGCTCGTCGGCGATACCCTTGGCCGCCACGCGGGCTTTGTTGCGTGTGCGCTGCCACTCGGCCCCGCCCATGCGTGAGAGGTTGGGGTTGGCCGCCCCGGTGTAGGGGGTCAGCAGATCTATCTGGTCGGTCGGCAGGAAGAGTCGGTCGTGGCCGCGAAACTCCAACACTAAGTAGTCCCGCGTCGTCTCCCCCATGGTTCGCGTCGTCGAACCTGAGTAGCGGGCAATACCAATATTGCGATGGACCACAAAGCTGCCGACCGCGAGGTCATCGAAGAAGCCGTCGACGTTGCGCGTTCGAGCGCGGGGCTGGCGGCGCTGCACCCGTCGTCCGGTGAAGTCGCCCTCACTCCAGACAATGATGTCGCCGGTGTCGAGTCCGCGGGGCAGGTGTTCGTGCAAAAAGACAATGTCGGCCAGATCGAATTCGGCCGGGGTCGTCCCGACCATCAGTTCTTGATCGGCTGCCAGTCCGGCCAGACGATCTCGCGAAGCGGCCGACGACACGGTGATGACCGCGAGGGATGGTTTGCGGTTGTTGAGATGGCGAGCCAGTCGCTCCACGTCGCCCTGGGCCACGGGCGGATCGGTCACACCAAAAGAGAGAGTGGCCGACGTGATTTCGTGGGCCGTGACAGTGAGGGCGACCTCGCTCGGTACCACCTCATCCCATTCGTAGTGCAGGAGGGGCACTTCGTCATCGAGTTCCCACGTTTCGGCGACGGTCGCGGCCAGTTCTCGCTCCTCCTCGAGGAGCTCCTCGGCTCGTCGGCGCAAGAGACTGGGGTCAATCAGGACAATCGAGGTCGAAGTCGGCACGAGGTCGAGCAGTGTCCGCCGTTCGGTGGCGAACCACGAGAGCCAACCCTCCATGCCGTCGAAGGACTCTCCTTCGGCCAACTGCTCAAAGATCTCACGAGCGAAGGGGTGGCTAGCCACGGCCGCGGCGGCGGCCGTGCGCTGGGCGGCGGTGAGACACCACTCCCGGGCCGGCAGTACCGGAACGTCACTTAACTTTTCGAGCGACCTTTGGGTCTGGATGTCGAAGGTCGCAATACGTTCGATGTCGTCACCGAACAGTTCGATCCGAACTGGCGTTTCGAGGTGCGAGAGCCAGACGTCGATGATGTCGCCACGGACCGCTACTTCTCCTCGGTGCTCCACTTGCGGTTCACGGCGATAGCCGTTATCAACGAGCCAGCGAACGAACTCGTCGCGATCTATCTCTCCCCCGAGAGCCAGGTGACGGGCGTCGTTCTCGGGTGGCAACATCTGCAACAGGGAGCGCACGGTGGCGACAACGACCCGTGGTGCACCGAGTGGCGCGGCGAGGCGAGCTCGCAGTTCGGCCCGACGGCCCATCACGGCAATGTCGGGACTGACCCGTTCGAAGGGGGCGATGTCCCACGCCGGCCACTGGGCCACCGTGGAGTCATCCCCGAGCCACGCGGCTACGTCGTCGGCGAGGTCGTCGGCCTCACGCTGGGAGGGAACGATGGCCAACACCATCTCACGATCGAGGGCGAAGCGAGCGACGACCGGGGCCACGCCGCGGGGTGTCGTCGCGACAAAGCCCTCATCGGCATCACGGTGAACTTCGTGCGTCAGACGATGCAGCAGAGTGCGTAGCGCCGGTGACTCCTTAGTCACGACGCGCCGCGTTGACCCGTCGTTGGGCCTCTTCGAGTCCAAAATCAATTACCGCTTCGAGCGCGTCAGCCGCATCGTTGGTATCGATGAGGAGTGATTCGCGCATCGCCCCGGTGGGTCGGCGGAGCACCCAGTCGGTGACCTGTTCCTTGCGCTCGGGCTTGCCAATGCCGATGCGAAGTCGGGGAAACTCATTGGAAGACAAGACGCCGGCAATGGAACGAAGTCCGTTATGTCCGGCTAGGCCGCCCCCGACTTTGAGTTGTAGCCGTCCCGGTTCGAGGTCCAATTCGTCGTGGACCACCAGAACAGCGCCGGGATCAGTAATGGAGATGCGGCGCATGAGCGGTGGGAGGGAAGCTCCCGATTCATTCATGAAGGTGGTGGGAATCGACAACGTCACGATGCCCCGGGCAGAACTAAAGGAGCACGTTTCGGCCCGCTGACGGCGTTCGATCTGAAAGGTGGCGTTACGGCGTAGCGCCACGAGGCGAACGGCATCGCCGCCGATGTTGTGTCGCGAACCCTCGTACTTGGTACCGGGGTTGGCGAGTCCGACGATTAAGAGTGAACTCGCACTCCCCCGACGGGGCTCGCCGGTGCGCGGACGCCGGAGCGCCACGACCGACTATTCGGCTGCGGCGTTGGCGTTACCGGCGGTCTTGGCCGCACGTCCGGCGCGGGTACCCACGAGACCAACGGTCGCGTCGTGAGCCACTACACCTTCAGGCAACGTCAGGTCACCGACGCGAATCGTGTCACCGACCTTGAGGTCAGAAATGTCGACCGTGATGAACGCAGGAATCTTGTCCGGCATGGCGTTAACAACAACGGAGAAGGCCATCTGGTTGACTTCGTAGTCCGCGTGGCGAACTTCGACGGCGTCACCGACGACGTGGATTGGCACTTCGACCTTTACGCCGGACTTGGTGTCAATGACCTGGAAGTCAATGTGCTGGACGGTGCCGCGTACGGGGTGGCGCTGAATCTCGCGGGCCATGCAGGTGAACTTACCGACGGGTGTTTCGAGGTTGATGACGGTGTTGAGACCGAGGTCGCCGGAAACCGACGTACGGAACTCCTTAGCGTCA
>CALAYR010000027.1 GCA_937894805.1 uncultured Acidimicrobiaceae bacterium
CTCTCTTTGTCGTCGGCATTGGCTACTTCATCGCGATGTACTTCTCGCTCTTTCGCCACCTCGCGCCGGCTTCAGAAAGCAACTAGCCCCAGAAAGCAAACAGCCCCGGTGCATCGCACCGGGGCCACTGCACTGGGGTGACTCAGTCACCACCCGAAACGTCTTCGACCTTCTGCTTACCGGCGCTGATGAAGGGCATCATGGCGCGCAGCTTCGATCCGACCTCTTCGATGGGGTGGCGCTTGCCGGCTTCCTTCAGCTCGCGGTAGCGAGGACGGCCAATCTCGTTCTCCTTGATCCACTCGGCCGCGAAGCGACCGTCCTGGATCTCGGCGAGAACTTCCTTCATCTCGTGCTTGACGGCGTCAGTAATGATGCGCGAGCCACGAGTTAGGTCACCGTACTCAGCGGTGTCCGAGATTGAGTAGCGCATACCGGTGATGCCCTCTTCGTACATGAGGTCCACGATGAGCTTGAGCTCGTGGAGGCACTCGAAGTAGGCACTCTCGGGCTGGTAGCCGGCCTCTACGAGGGTCTCGTATCCGGCGCGGACCAGAGCAGTCACGCCACCACAAAGAACGGCCTGCTCACCGAAGAGGTCGGTTTCGGTCTCTTCAGTGAAGGTGGTCTCGAGGACACCCACACGAGTGCCACCAACGCCGTGGGCGTAGGCCAGAGCGATTTCCTTGGCGTGGCCAGTGGCGTCTTGGTGGACGGCGATAAGAGCTGGCACACCGCCGCCTTCCTTGAAGGTACGGCGCACGAGGTGGCCGGGACCCTTAGGGGCGCACATGACGACATCTACGTCAGCGGGTGGGTTGATCAAGCCGTAGCGAATGTTGAAACCGTGGGCGAACATCAAGACCTTGCCGGCCGTCATGTGCGGAGCGACTTCGGCCTCGTAGATAGCCTTCTGCGCCGTGTCGGGCAAGAGCATCATGATGACCTCGGCCTGCTTGGCCGCCTCTTCGATGCTGGTGACCGTCAGACCGGCCTTGATGGCCTTGTCAATGGAAGACGAGTCGGGTCGGAGTCCGACGATGACGTCGAAGCCCGAGTCGTGGAGGTTCAACGCGTGAGCGTGACCCTGTGAGCCGTATCCAAGAATCGCGATCTTGCGATTCTTCAAAATTTCGGGCTTGGCGTCCTTTTCGTAATACAGGGTGGTCATATTTCTCCTTTTAGGGGTGCTTAGTTTCTAGTCGGTTCTGAGGACAGTCGCGGCAGGGCCACGCGGCCGGTGCGGTGCAGCTCGATTTGAGCGAAGGCTTCGAGCTGGCGTTCAAGGGCGTCGCACGCGGCAGGCGTACCAGCCAGCATGAGAGTCACCGAGGTGTCATTGACGTCCACAATGGCCGCATTGGCCTGCGCAACGGCGTCCAAAACGGCCTGACGGGTCTCGTCGTCCACCTCCACGGTGGCCAGCAGGAGTTCTCGCTCCAGCGCCTCTCGGGGGGCGAGGTCGTTGATTTCGACCACGTTGATGAGCTTGTTCAGCTGCCCGCGAATCTGATCGAGCGGTGCCGATTCAGCGTCCACGACAATCGTGATTCTCGAGAAGCGCTGCGAGTCGTCGGCCGGGGCCACCGCCAGGGAGTAAATATTGAATCCCCGTCGTGCGAAGAGGCCGGCAATGCGGGCCAGAACACCGGCCTTGTTCTCCACCAACACACTCAAGATGTGGTGCCGGACGGGACTGGAGGAAGTGACTCCGGTAAAGGGCTCAGGCACGGCCATGATTACGCTCCTCGCTGGGATGGGTGGACAAGGATTTCGTCATTCGTGGCGCCCGAGGGGACCATGGGGAAGACTTTCTCACTCGCGTCGGTACGAAAGTCGATAACGACCGGCACGTCGTTGATGGTGTTGGCCAGTTCGATTGCGGCGATGGCTTCTTCCATGGTGCGGGCGCGCAAACCGACGCAGCCCATTGACTCGGCCCACTTGACATAGTCCGGTAAGTCGGGCGAAAGATAGACCTCGCTGTAGCGCTCCTCGTAGAACATCTCCTGCCACTGGCGGACCATACCGAGGTAGGCATTGTTCAAAATGGCCACCTTGATTGGAATGCCTTCGGCCCGAGCGGTCACGAGCTCTTGAGCGGTCATCTGGAAGCAGCCGTCACCATCGATGCACCACACGGTGCGATCAGGGTGTCCGGCCTTGGCGCCAATCGCGGCGGGCACACCAAAGCCCATGGTTCCCGCTCCACCGGAGTTAATCCACGTTCCCGGGGTTTCGTACTGCCAGTGCTGGGCCGCCCACATCTGGTGCTGGCCCACACCGCTGGTCACAATGGTGCCGGGCTTTGAACGCGCGGCAATGGCCTCAATGATGGCCTGGGGACGGAGTTGGGCTGCAGGGTCTTGGGGGTCGTAGGCCAGCGGGAACTCTTCACGCCATGCGTCGATGGTCTTCCACCACGGCGCAATATCACCAACGTGCTTGGTGGCGGCGTCTAGCGCACTGAGCGTGTCTTTGATCTGGCCACGAATGGCTACGTCGGCCTGACGAATCTTGTTGAACTCGGCGGCATCAATGTCGGCGTGAATGATTTTGGCGTGTGGCGCGAATCCGTCGAGTCGGCCCGTCACGCGATCGTCAAAACGGGCACCCAGAGTGATCAACAGGTCGCTCTGTTGCATGGCCGTCACGGCCGCGTACATGCCGTGCATACCGGGCATACCGAGGTGGAGGCGATGGGAGTCGGGGAAGGCACCACGGGCCATCAAGGTCGTGACGACGGGAATGTTGGTGCGTTCGGCGAAGGCCAAGAGTTCCGCACTAGCGCGGGACTTCAAGACACCACCACCGACGTAGAGCAGGGGGCGCTCGGCCGCGGCAATCAGTGCGGCTGCCGCTTCGATGAGTGCTGCATCCACTTCACTCTCGGGGTGGTATCCGGGGAGGTCGAGATCTTCAATCGTCTCGGGCCACCACCACTCCATCATTCCTTGCGTGACATCCTTAGGAACGTCAATGAGTACTGGCCCAGGTCGACCCGTCGTAGCGATGTAGAAGGCGGCCGCAACGGCACGGGGGATTTCGTGAGCCGTCGTGACGAGGAAGTTGTGCTTAGTGATACCCATCGTGATACCGGTGATGTCACACTCTTGAAAAGCGTCAGTACCGATATTGGCCGTGGGCACCTGACCAGTGATCACAACAAGTGGCGTGGAGTCCATGTGGGCGTTCGCGATAGGGGTCACGATGTTCGTGGCACCCGGCCCACTGGTCACCATGGCGACACCGGGACGGCCAGTCGCCATGGCGTAGCCCTCGGCCATGTGACCGGCACCCTGCTCGTGGCGAACGAGGATGTGGCGAATAGATGAATCAATGAGCGGGTCGTAGACCGGAAGAATTGCTCCGCCGGGCAGGCCGAAGATGGTGTCGACACCCATCTGCTCAAGGCTCTTGATCAGCGCCTGGGCTCCTGTTAGCTGCACAACAACTCCTTGTTTGGAAAAGAAAAAAGGCCTCCCTTTCTGGGAGGCCTCGGGAAGCGTACGACGTGACGCTACCGTTGGCCAACACCTACTACTACAAGTACGGGTCCACGGTTTGTCATGGCCTTAGTTTGTCACAGTTGGTGCAACATTTCAAGTGCTAGGCCGAAGTAACTGCGCCCTTCTCGGCACCCTGCACCAGACGAGCAAACTTCTCGAGTACCCCAGTGGTGTAGCGGGGCACGAATGGGGCAACCTCGGTTGCCCGGCGGGCCAACTCGGCGGCATCCACGATCAGGTCAATGGAGTCCTTAGTGACGTCGATCACGATTCGGTCACCGTCGCGAACAAGTCCAATGGGACCGCCATCGAGGGCTTCGGGCGCCACGTGACCGACACAGAATCCATGTGTTCCGCCGGAGAAGCGTCCATCAGTCACGAGAGCACAGTCACCGCCGCGTCCAGCACCCTTCATGGCGCCGGTCACCGCCAGCATTTCGCGCATACCCGGTCCGGCCTTGGGGCCTTCGTAGCGAATCACCACCACGGTATTGGGCTGAATCTCGTCGGCCATGATGGCGGTCATCGCGGCATCTTCGCCATCAAAGACGCGAGCGGTGCCGTCGAACGTCAAGTTGTCAATGCCGGCCACCTTGACGACGGAACCCTTCGGGGCCAAAGAACCCGTGAGAACTGCGATACCACCACGATCGTGAATGGGATTCGAGAGTGGGTGCACGACGAGACCGTCGGGCTTCGGGGCATTGAGCTCCTTCAGGTTCTCTTCCATGGTGCGACCAGAAACGGTCATGACGTCACCGTGCAGAAGTCCGGCTTCGAGCAGGTGAGCGAGGACGACAGGTACGCCGCCAATCTTGTCGAGGTCAGTCATGTGGTACTTGCCGTGAGGCTTGGTGTCGGCCAAGTGAGGAACGCGGCGGGCAATACGGTTGAAGTCATCCAGCTCGAGCTCGACACGGGCTTCGTGAGCAATGGCCAAGATGTGAAGAACGGCGTTGGTCGAGCCGCCCAAGGCCATGACGACCGAGATGGCATTTTCGAAGGCCTTCTTCGTCATGATTTGGCGGGCCGTAATGCCACGATCCAAAAGATTCAATACGGCGACGCCCGAGGCGTACGCGTAGTCATCGCGACGAGAGTCAATCGAAGGAGCCGAGGCTGAACCCAGGATGGACATGCCGAGTGCTTCGCCGACGCTGGCCATGGTGTTGGCCGTAAACATTCCTGCACAGGAACCTTCACCGGGGCAGGCCTTGAGTTCAATCATCGAGAGCTCTTCATCGCTCAGATTGCCAACGGCGTTCGCGCCGACTGCTTCGAAGACGGAAACAATGTCGAGAGCCTCGCCACCGTGATGCCCGGGCAAGATTGAGCCACCGTAGAGAAAGACACTGGGCACATCCAAGCGAGCGGCGGCCATCAGCATGCCGGGTAGAGACTTATCGCATCCCGCAAACGTCACCATGGCGTCGAAGCGCTCCGCGTGCATCACCGTTTCAACGGAGTCGGCAATGACCTCACGGGAAACGAGGGAGGCGTGCATGCCTTCGTGGCCCATGGAGATGCCGTCAGAAACAGCAATCGTGACGAATTCGAAAGGGATGCCACCGTTTTCGCGCACGGCCACCTTGGCTCGCTTGGCCAAGCGGTCCAGCGGCAGGTTGCAGGGAGTCACTTCGTTCCACGACGAGGCCACGCCGATTTGGGGCAGGGACATGTCTTCGTCGCGTAGACCCATAGCCCGGAGCATCGCGCGAGCAGGAGCTCGGTTTTTCCCTTGGGTTACGACGGAACTTCGGGGGGTGGGGTGGGTCGTCATAGAGACAGTTTAGGAATCTCGACGCGTGTACTACGAACAGGCTTAGCGGCGAGACTGCAGTTCGGCAATGACGGCTTTGCCATTGGCTTGACCCTTGGTCGCCTTCATGACGAGTCCAATGAAGAACTGGGCCAACTTGTCGTCCCCGTCCTTAAATCGTTGCCATTCCTCGGGGTTGGCCACAATGAGTTCGCCCACCGTCGCCGAGAGCGAGTCGGTCGATAGCTGTTCGAATCCCTTGGCCTTGGCCACGCTGACTGGATCGCCACCTTGATCGAGGAGCTCGCTCAAAACGTTCTTGGCCTGAGTTGCCGAGAGTTGGCCCGACTGCTCCATGGCCACCGTGGCAACGAAGTTTTCGACCGACAGGTTCGCGAGCTTCTCAATGTTGGCCGCTAATTCGTTCGCGGCGCGGGCCACGGCCAGAGCGACATCCCCTTGCGCTTGAGCCACGCCTTCGACGTAGATGTCGAGGTTCAGGTCGACCACCGTGGTCACCCCGTCCCGCTGCGCGTCAGTGGGGTTAGTCAACAGTGCTTCGAGGTCTTGGCGACGTCGGGCGGGGAGCTTCGGCAGGCCCGCGAGAACCCGGTCCTTCCAGGCCTGATCGGGAGCGAGGTCGACAAGGTCGGGTTCACGGAAGTAGCGATAGTCCTCGGCCTCTTCCTTGACGCGCAGCGTGGAAGTCTCACCGCGGTCTTCATCCCAGTGACGGGTCTCCTGGCGAATCGAACCGCCATCTTCGAGAACGTCAATCTGGCGCAGTGCTTCATACTCAATGGCCCGAGTCAGACTCCGAAGCGAGTTGAGGTTCTTGATTTCGCAACGAGTTCCAAACGGCGTATCGGGCTTGTGGACCGAGACGTTGGCGTCTACGCGGAGTGAGCCCTCTTCCATTCGACCGTCGGAGGCCCCAATGGCCACGAGGATGGAGCGAAGTTCAGCGACATAGTCGCGAGCCTGCTGGGGGTTACGAATGTCGGGGCCAGAAACAATCTCCACCAGCGGCACGCCGGAACGGTTGTAGTCCACGAGTGAGCGATCAGCGCCGTGAATGCGACCCGACGTTCCGAGGTGGGTCGTCTTGCCGGTGTCTTCTTCCATGTGGGCACGTTCGATGGACACGCGTGAGCCATCGGGGAGGTCCAAATACCCGCGGGCATTGATTGGAAGGTCGTACTGACTGACTTGGTAGTCCTTCGGCATGTCCGGGTAGAAGTAGTTCTTCCGATGGAACGTGGAGTCTTGAATAGTGCAGTTGAGGGCAAAGCCAATGGCCATGGCCAGCTCGACCGCCCGCTCATTGAGTACCGGCATCGATCCAGGCAGCCCGAGACATATGGGGCAGACCTGTGAGTTGGGGGCTGACCCGAATTCATTAGCACAGCCACAGAAGAGCTTGGTCTTGGTCTTGAGCTCGGTGTGGACTTCGAGGCCCACCACCATTTCCCATCCATTTGGCAACGTCATGCTCGACCATCCGCAATTTCGAGAACTCGGGCCGCAGCAAAGAGGCGGGCTTCGCTTCGTCCGGGTCCTAACAACTGAACACCAATAGGCAGATTGGCCTCGCCGGTACCGAACGGTACCGAAATAGCCGCTTCACCAGCCAAGTTGGTGGGAATCGTAAAGACGTCATTTAAGTACATCGCCATGGGGTCGTTCGTCTTGCTCCCGAACTCAAAGGCCACCGACGGCGTCGTGGCGCCAATAATCATGTCGACTTGTTGGTAGGCCGTAGCGAACGCCTCAATCATGCGTGTACGCACCTTGAGTGCTTGGCCGTAATAGGCGTCGAAGTATCCGGCCGACAAGGCGTAGGTGCCCAGCATGATGCGACGCTTCACTTCCGCACCAAAACCGGCGGTCCGCGTCGCTTCCATCATGGCCGTGACATCGTCACCGTCAACGCGGTTGCCAAATCGAACGCCGTCAAAGCGCGCCAAGTTGGAACTGGCTTCAGCCGGCGCAATGAGGTAGTAGGCGGAGAGACCGAGGTGGAGTTCAGGTATCGAGAGCTCGACAATGGTCGCGCCGGCATCCTTCAGCGTTTCCACGGCCTTGGTAACCGCGCGGACAACATCGTCATCGGCGCCATCGACGAGTTCCCGAACAAGACCGATGCGCTTTCCGGCGACTCCATCAGCGACGTGTGCGAGGAGCGAAGGAGTGGGCTCGGGCAATGAAGTCGAGTCGAGCGGGTCGTGGCCGGCGATTGCCTCGAGCAACAGAGCGGCATCGGATACCGATCGGGCGAACGGGCCAATCTGATCGAGCGAGCTGGCAAAGGCAATAAGGCCGTAGCGAGAGACGAGTCCGTAGGTCGGCTTCACGCCAACGAGGCCGCAGAGAGCCGCGGGCTGGCGGATAGATCCACCGGTGTCGCTACCGAGCGAAATAGGCGTCATGTTGGATGCCACCGCAGCGGCCGAGCCACCCGAAGAGCCACCCGGGACACGAGCGGGGTCTAAGGGGTTGCGCGTGGGACCGAAGGCTGAGTTTTCCGTCGACGAGCCCATTGCAAATTCATCAAGGTTGGTCTTGCCCATTGAAATGGCACCGTGGGCCACGAGACGGTCGACGACCGTGGCGTTGTAAGGAGGCTGCCATCCTTCGAGGATCTTGGAAGAACAGGTGGTGGGTATACCCGTGGTGCAGAGGTTGTCCTTAAGGGCAATCGGCACGCCCGCGAGCAGACCAGGGTCTTCCCCGCGTCGTACCTGCTCGTCAACGCGAGCAGCCGCGTCGCGGGCACCATCTTCGTCGACGTACAGAAAGACGTTGAGTTCTTCGTTGCGAGCACGAATCGCTGTTAGCGACTCCTCCACAGCTACGAGTGCGGACTGCCCACCTCGAACCGCCGCCGCGATTTCTAGAGCGGACTTCACGGCGCCTCCCCCACAATGCGTGGTACCGCGAAGCGTCCATCTTCAACGTCCGGCGCTTGGGCCAGTACGGGAGCGGGATCCAGGCTCGCGCGAACTTCGTCCGAGCGCACAACGTTAACCAAGCCGAAAGGGTGGGCGGTGGGTGCCACGCCGTGAAGATCAAGAGAACTCAGATCTTGAGCGTGCACCAAAATCTTGCCTAGTTGCTCGGTGTACCGCACCAATTCATCTTCCGTGAGACGAAGACGGGCCAACTTCGCCACGTGGGCAACATCATCTCGTGAGAGTGGTTCGGTCATGCCGAGAAAATTGAATCTAAGAAGCGAACGGTGTTCGACTCAACGAGCGATGCGTCATTGTCCAACGTGGCTACGTGGTAGCTGTCTTCCAGCCAGATGTGCTCAACCGAGCCCTTAACAATCCGAGCGAGGTCCTCGGAGTTATCACTACTCACGACGTGATCCTCGCGAGACGACAAGATGAGTGTTGGTGCACTGATGGTGTCGAGTCGCTCCCAGACCTTCTCGATGCCGTCAAACAGACTGGCGGCGCAGGCGAGCGGCGTGGCGTTGTACGACGCCTCTTGGCTACCGTCCTTCTTGATGTCAGAACCGATGGACTCCATCGTTTCCATGCCCGCATCGAGTAGTCCCTGAAGGCCATCGCGCATCTCTTGAACGGGAGGCTTGACGAGCGCGTTGATGAAAACGAGCGCCGCAACGTCGGGGTGCTCTTCGGCGACAAAGGCCGTCAGACCGCCACCCATCGACAGACCGACAACTGCGACGCGGTCACAACGGGAGGCGAGTTCGCGGTAGGCCGCATCGGCTGCACCCGACCAGTCGGACCAACCAGTGGTCATCATGTCCTCAACAGTGGTGCCGTGACCAGGCAGTCGAGGTAGTTCAACGGTGTAGCCCGCGTTGGCAATGGCTTCAGCCAAGGGGCGCATGGACTGTGGATTTCCCGTGAATCCGTGGAGTACGAGAACGCCGTCTCGACCCCCCGATGCAGAGAATGGTTCGCAGCCGGGCATGATATTCGTCGTCATGGCATCTGAGCCTACCGTTCACGGGTACCGTGGGCACTGAGTAGAAAGATCCCTCCAAATGGCGCATGATTTCCTAAGTCCCGAATGGCTTGACGCCGCTCGGCAAATTCGCGAATCCCTGGGAGACATTGGTCCCGCTCCAGTGGAATTGGTCATGAACCTCATCGTCACCGAGGTGCCCTTCTCTAGTCAAGAGATCCAGGCCAATCTCGACACCCGTGTCGGCACGTTGGTGCTGGAAGAAGGACACGCCGCAGATCCCCACCTCACGGTCACCATTACCTGGGCCACCGCTAAAGCCCTCCTCATCGACGGTCAGCCGCAAGCCGCGATGTCGGCCTTTATGGCGGGCAAGATCCGTGTTGAGGGTGACATGTCGAAACTCGTGGCACTCCAGAATCAAAAACCAGATCCCCGTGCCGAGCAAGTACTCAGCCAGTTAAAGGCAATTACTTCTTAAGGCGTTCCTTGTCGCGTTCGAACTGTTTGAAGAACAGTGCCGCGATTATGCCAAGCGAACCAATCACGGCCCCAATGGCGAAGGGCCAGTGGAAGGTACCGAGGAGTTCCACAGATCCAGGCAGAGCGTTCGAGAGACCACGTCGGTGCTCCAGCGAAGACTGCACCGTTTCCAAGACCTGAATACCGGCGACTTCACCCACCTGCATGGCCAGCATCTGTGCGGCCGACATGACGCCGAACTCATTGTCCTTCACGGCGTGCGCCATGATGGCGCTCGAGCTCGGCATCGCAACACCCATTCCGAGTCCTGAGAGTGCCAACGCGACCACTACTACCCACGTGCCCGTGGATGGTTGGAGGAGCGAGAACATGAAGAGTGACATCGTGAGGAATGTCATGCCCGCGATAGCACTGATGCGTTCGCCAATACGCACGGCGATGTAACCGGCAATCGGCGAACAGATGGCGAAGGTGAGCGGGCGAGCAATCGAAATCGCGCCGACCTTGCCAATTGAGTAGCCGTAGCCCTGTTCCATCAAAATGGGGAACAAAAAGAATGCGCCGAAGTACGCAAAGTTGGCGGACGCGCGCACCAGCATGGGCATCACGAAGTTGCGCTTGGCGAAGTAGTGCGGTGGAATAAGCGGTCGATCGGCCGTTCGGATGCGGTAGATGAAGGCCACGATGCAGACGACGGCGATGGTCCAGCTCACCATGCATAGTGGGCTCGTCCATCCCACTTGACCACCGAAACTCAGTCCCAACATGAGACCAGTCACTGAGAAGGAGAGGGTCCAACTTCCGATCCAGTCCATCTGTTTGAACTCTTTGCGAGCCTTTGCCTTCGCCACAGCCTCTTCTTCGGGCGTCCCTCGGCCGCTCGGGAGAATCGTTGAGACGACGACCATGGCAATCAAAATCAGAACGAGTTGAGTCCAAAAGACGGCCCGCCATCCCCACGCCGCGATAATCGGTGCACCGAGGGCGACGCCAAAGACCGGGCCACCAGCGCCAATCAGTGACCACCAGCCCATGGCCTTGACTCGTTCGTCGCGGTGAAACATGAGGTTGATCAGTGCGGCCGAGGCAGTGCCGGTTGCGGCCGCCTGGATACCATCCAGGGCCCGAGCGCCGAGCAGCGTGATGACGGTGGGTGCGAGCGCCGTCAAAACCGCTGAGACGGCAGCGCCGGCGAGGCCAAAGAGATAGAGGCGACGATGTCCGAGAATGTCGCCGGCCTTTCCGAAGATTGGCGCAGCGAGTCCGTTGGCCAGCAACGGTCCAACCATCGTCCAGGTCAACAGCCCCTTCGTGGTGTGAAACTCCTTGGCCACCTGCGGGAGGTCGACAATGAAGACAGTGAAGGTGAAGTTAAGTGCGAGTAGTCCTGCCAGCAAGCTCCACAGCACCCACCACTGATACCTCGATGAACCGGCCACCTTGGTTTGCACGCGGTGGCGAATCATCTTCAGCCAATTGAGATCACTGCCCGCTTCAGCACCCAGGGCGCCAAAAGCTCCGCCGCCTGGATCGCTCCGCGGGTTTAACAGTGCCTCGGGATCTTCGCGGAGACCAGAATTGGTCTCATCACTGCTCACTTGAGCAGTTTGGGCAACTCCGCGGACAGGTCCGCGACGGTCCAACGCTCATTCTTCTCAAGCGTCTCCTTCATCGTCCAGTTCTGGAAACGACGGACCGTTCCACCCTGCACAAAGAAGACTTCCCCGGTGGCGGGGCAGTCTTCCACGGCCAAGGCGGCAACGAGTGGTGAAATGTTGGCGGGGTCCCAAGCGTCGAAAGTTGCCTCGTCAGTCGGGGCCTTAACGACATCGGAGAGACCAGGAGTCGACTCGGTCATACGCGTACGAGCAGCGGGGGCGATGGCGTTGACACGCACACCGTAGCGACCAAGCTCCTCGGCGATGATGACGCTGAACGAAGCGATGCCCGACTTGGCCGCGCCGTAGTTCGACTGTCCCACGTTGCCGATAAGCCCAGAGGTCGAGCTGGTGTTGATGATGCAAGCCTTAACCTGCTTGCCCTGCTTGGCCTGCTCACGCCAGTAGGTGGCGGCGTGACGGGTCGGTACGAAGTGGCCCTTGAGGTGCACCTTGATGACGGCGTCCCAGTCGTCTTCTGAGAGGTTGACCAAAACGCGGTCTCGAAGGATTCCGGCGTTGTTAACAAGCACGTGGAGATCGCCAAAGGTTTCGATGGCGGTGTTGATCAGTCGCTGACCACCCTCCCAGTCGGTGATGTCGTCGTGGTTGGCAACAGCCTCGCCACCCATGGCCTTGATTTCGGCCACAACCTGCTCGGCGGGCGTTCCTTCGCTGCTCGAACCATCGAGGTTGCCACCGAGGTCATTGACGACGACCTTCGCGCCTTCAGCGGCGAAGAGAAGCGCGTGCTCGCGGCCAATGCCACGTCCAGCGCCAGTGATAATTGCTACGCGGCCATCAAGAAGTCCCATGATGCTCCTTCAAACTAGAGAGATTGCATCCCACCTTAGTGGCGGCAATGTGGAACAAAACGCCCTAGCGAAGCCAGAAATGAGGCGGGCGGGCGTGGGCGTGATAGTGATCGGGGATGTTGCGCATGTTGTCGTCCATCTTCCATCCGCCCTCCCCCAGAATGGGGTCGGCCACGGCCGCGAGAAGGTGGTGCAGGGTCGCCTTAATCTCGGCTGGCGGCGCGGCGTCGTGAACCCGCCACACGACCATGGGCACTAAGCAAATCTCACAGTCCGCAATCCAGCAGAGATCGTCTTCGTAGTGCCGCTTCGTTATTGGAGCAGCTTCGCAGAGGTCGCAGTGGCTCACTTGACCGTCATGTGGACCGTACCGTGCCACTTGATTGAGGTTCCTGGGGCTGGAGTCTGCGAGGCGACTGTGTGCCAGGTGCCATTTTGCGATCCCGGACCAGTGGTCACAAAGTAGAGCTCAGCAGCGTGCATGAGCGCAAAGACTTCGGTACGGCTCTTGCCAACGACGTTGGGCACCGACCGAGCGGCGTGACCATTGGATGGCTGCGTGGTCGAGGTAGTCGTCGACGTGGCCGAACCATTTCCGAGGCTTAAGACCAATGTCACCGTGGCACCCTTAGCCGCCGAAGCCGGATTGGTCTGAGAGTCATAGGTGACCTTGATGACATGTCCGGCCGGCACCTTGGTTGACTTCACTGCAGCCGAAGAGGGGCAGGCCCCCTTGAGTCCCACTCGCACGAGCTCTTGCGTTGCCGAGGCGCAGTCCATGCCAATGATGTTGGTCGGGATGGCCACTGGTGGTGCACCCTGCGAAATGGTGACGCGTAACGATTCGCCCTCTTGCAGCGACGTGCCAGCGTCTGGTGTCTGCGAGGCAATGAGTCCGTCATCAACGGTCGCCGAAAACGAGTGGCCCGTGATTTCTAATTTGAAGTTGCTGTCGGACACCACGCTCAGCGCCTGTTGCTGGGTGAGCCCAAGGACTGAAGGCACGGTATGTGCCGGCTTGAACATGCCCGTGGCGTACGCGCCGACCAACCCGACCGTCACTAAAAACAGCGTGGCCGCGAGTGCGGGACGGAGCCAGGAGCGCTTTCGACGGGTCGCGGGGCGATAGTTCTCGAAGTCACCCATGGGCACCTCGCCGCTGGACCGTACTGATTCGATGCCTTCGATCAATGTCGACGGGGGGACGGGAGCCATCTCGCCAGTCATGACATCAGACGACGTGGGCGCTTGGAAACCTAACGATGGACGCTTCGTCACCTTGGCGGCATCTGAAGGCACGCCAGTGGCTGGCGCCTTTGACGCCGTGTTGGTGGCCGAACTCGACAGCGTTCCCACCGTGGCTTGCAGACGGGTGGTCAGAGAGGCGGCGTCGAGGCGGAACTTTGCGTCGTACGCACCGGCCTGCGCCAAGACCATGTCCAAAGATCGAATGCTCGGGTGTGACGGTAATGGTGTGCCAATACGAGCGGTGAGCGTTTCGGCCGGCGAGCTCTTTTCATGCGGAATAGTTCCGGTGATGGCCTCAAACAAAATGAGGGCCAACGTATAAACGTCGGTCTTGCCGTCAACGGCTAGGCGCTGTGCCTGCTCCGGGCTGGCGTAGCGAATATCAGTCGAGGGACCAATGTGAGACTTGGCGATGGCGGTGGCGAAGCCAAAGTCGGCTACCTTGCTGCGACCGTCGGCGTCAAAGTGAATCGTGGCCGGAGAGAGGGCGCCGTGAACGATTCCTCGAGCGTGGGCGTAGGCCAGACCGTCCGCGAGTTCCAGGCCCATGAGTGCGACCTTGGACTCCGCCATGAGACCGTCACGGTCCAAAACACTGCGGAGAGTGCCCCCGACGGGAAACTCGGTAACGAGGTAGGCGCCACCGGCCTCTTCGCCCCAGTCATAGACGCGGAGCACGTGCGGGTGGTTCAGTGCGGCCGCAGCCGTGGCTTCCTCGCGAAAGGCCTGGAGGAACACAGGGTCGTTGTGTAGCGAGAAAGGGGCCACGTGAATGGCGACCGGTCGCGTGAGCGACAGGTCGTCAGCTCGAAAGACCTCTGCCGTTGGGCTGGAGACAATGGGGGCGACGAGACGGTATCGACCGTTAACGATGTCGCCAATAGAAAAGGGGGAACTCATGTGCTTCTAACGATACCGAACCGTTCAACTACACGGGACCTTAGGAAATTTCACCGGTTTCCAGCAGAGAAGCAAAGCCTTCGGCGCTCACCACGGGAATTCCCAGTTCGGCCGCCCTGGTGACCTTGCTCGCCCCCGGCGCCTCGCCTACCACCACACAGAACGTCTTCTTGGAAACCGAACCCGGCGAGGTGCCGCCCCGACTGATGATGGCCGCCTCGGCGCCATCTCGTGAATAGCCCTCCAGCGATCCCGTAACGACGACGGCCTTACCAACGAGCGTTTGGGCGACAGTGCTGACGACCTCGGGTTCGAGCAACGAGAGCCCACTGGCCGCGAGTCGCTCCAGCAGCGTCCGGTTCTCGGGGTCTTCCATAAACGTGACCACGCTGGCCGCAATCACCGCCCCCACGCCGTCGACGGCAGCGAGGTCGTCCGACGAAGCGTCAAGCAGTTCCGGCATGGTCGAAAACGTTGCGGCGATACTTCGCGCCGCGACCGGACCGACGTGACGGATACCTAATCCAATCAGCACACGACTCAGTGGTTGTGCGCGCGAAAGTGCGATGGCTTCCACGAGGGCCGTGGCGGAGAGTTGGCCCAGGCCTTCGAGCTCTTGCAGCGATTCAATACTCAATGAATAGAGATCGGCCACGTCACGGATCAAGCCTGAGGTCAACAGCTGCACCACGCGTTGCTCGCCGAGACCTTCGATATCCATTGCACTACGAGAGGCGAAGTGCACGATCTGCTCACGAGTCTGGGCCGGACAAGCGGGATTAATGCAATAGGTGTCGGACTCTTCGCCAGTTCGCTCGAGGACTCCGTGGCACTCGGGACACTCTTGAGGAAAGTGCCACTCTGGGGCTCGCGCTACTCCGGGACTCGGAACGTGAGCAACCACTTCGGGGATAACGTCGCCGGCCTTGCGGACGATGACGAGGTCGCCAGGTCGAACATCTTTCACTCGAACTTGATCTTGATTATGGAGAGTCGCCATCGAGACAGTTGACCCCGCTACAACCACCGGTTCCAGAACGGCGTAGGGCGTCGCTCGCCCCGTTCGGCCAATCGACACCTCGATAGCGAGCAACTTGGTGGTTCGCTCCTCGGGAGGAAGTTTGCGGGCAATCGCCCATCGAGGGGCGCGTGAGGTGGAACCCAGCAGATCGCGATCGGCTAACCGTGTCGCCTTGATCACCACGCCGTCGATTTCGTAGGGCAGGTCGTGACGATGTGCTTCGAACCAACCGCTGGCCTCCACCATTGCGCGTTCACCCCGTACAAGCTGCACGGACGGGGCGACCGCAAAGCCAAAACTATCGAGCGCCGCGAGTGCTTGATCGTGACCAGTGATGGACGCCAACTCTTCGTGACCCTCTAAGACCACGAGTTGGTAGGCGAGAAATGAGAGGGGGCGGCGGGCGGTGGCGGCGGGATCTTTCTGTCGGAGTGAACCGGCCGCCGTATTGCGGGGATTGGCGAAGAGGCGCTCTCCCGCCTTAGCCAGCGACACGTTCAACTGGTCGAAGGCCACTTTGTCGATATAGACCTCACCACGAACCTCGAGCTGTCCGGACGATGAAACACCTTGCAACCTCGGAGGCACCGTGGCCATGGTGGCCACGTTGGCAGTGACGTCTTCGCCGACCCGGCCATCGCCTCGGGTGGCCGCGACGGAGTATTCACCATCGACATAAAGGATTGAAAGCGCCAGTCCGTCGATCTTCGGTTCAATCGAGAACTCGACATCGTCACGTCCGAGTGATTTCACGAGACGCTCGCTCCACTCCCGCAACTCTGCCTCGTCAAAGACATTGTCGAGACTGAGCATCGGCTGTCCGTGGTTGACCGGACTAAATGCCGCAGAAGTGGGTGCGCCGACTCGAAGCGATGGAGAACTCTCAATGACGAGCTCAGGGTGAGCCGCTTCAAGGCCGAGCAGTTCTTTGACTAACTGGTCGTAATCGGCATCGGGAATAACGGGGCTGTCTTCAATGAAGTACCGTTCCGAATGAAAGGCGATCTGCTCTCGCAGTTCCGCGACTCGCTCGGCCGGTGTGGTCATCGCCCTACCTGAGCAGCACCGAGCACGTGACGACCGGTTTCGGCGTCGTAGAAGACGACAGACTGACCGGCGGAGACGGGACGAGCAGGCTCATCGAGAATTAGTCGAAGCTCACCGCTGGTTTCAAGGGTGGCACTCGCGGGGCGGCCGTGCGCACTCCACTGGACCATGACCCGAGTACCAGAGGGAACGTCGTCATAAGCGAAAGTGAGTGAACCGGGACGCAGTGCGAGCGCGGAGACCATGATGGCCTCAATGCGGTCGACTTCAACCCGGCGGTTCTTTAAATCAACGGAGGCCACAAATCGACGTTCGCCGTCAAAGCCTGGGGCGATACCTCGTCGCTGACCGAGCGTCACGAGTTGCGCGGCCGGCACTCGGCCCACGACCTCTTGGGTCACGCGGTCAAAGACTTCGGCCGAAGTGAGCTCCATCCGCTGACCCAAGAACTCTTCTCGACCGCGACTGGCCTCAATAAAGCAGACATCTTGCGAGTCGGGCTTATTCCACGTGCGCAGATCGAGTCGTTCAGCGTGAATCCGGACTTCTTCTTTATTCATTCCCCCAATTGGCAGCATGAGGCGCCGCAAGATGGGACCTTGGATGTACCCCAAAACGTAACTCTGATCTTTTAGAGGGTCGACGCTGCGCGTCAGCGTAGGGCGCCCATTCCAAAGTTCCACGAGCGCATGGTGTCCAGTAGCGACCGCGTCAAAACCAAGTCGTTCGGCTCGCTCAAAGAGGAGGTCGAATTTGATGACTCGGTTGCACTCAATGCAGGGGTTCGGCGTGAGGCCGGCGGCGTGATCATCGACAAAGGGCTTCACGACCGCGGCTTCAAACTCAGATGTGTAGTTGAAAATGTGGTGGTCGATGTCAAGGGAATGGGCCACGCGACGGGCATCGTCGACGTCGGAGACCGAGCAGCAGCCCGAATCTGATGCGCCACCCCAGAGCTTCAGTGTCGCCCCAACCACATCGTGGCCCGCTTCCTTCAAGAGGGCGGCAGCGACCGACGAGTCAACCCCTCCACTCATGGCCACCAAAACACGCATACTGACAGTTTGCCAGCCGGCGGTGACCTCTACTTCTCTCCGCGGAGACGGTAGACCACGTCCGCAAACACGGCGATGAGGTGATCGACATCTTCCTTGGTCGTTTCACGGCCCATTGTGAAGCGCAGGGCACCGCGGGCCTTGTCTTCAGGCATCTTCATTGCCTCTAAGACGTGACTCATTACCGATGCTCCGCTCGAACAACTTGCTCCAGCGGAAGCAGCGATGCCGGCATTATCCAACAAGAACAGCAACTCTTCACTGGCCAAGCCCTCAACGGTTAGATGGGTACAGCCCGGCACACGGGTCTCTTCGGTCGCTGTAATTGCCACGCCCGGGATGTAGCGAAGTGCCGCTTCGAGGCGGGCGCGGAGGTCGCCGACTCGCTCATTGACTTCCATGCGCTCACGGTCGACTACGCGACAAGCGGCCGCGAGACCGACGGCGGCAGCCACGTCCACGGTCCCGCCACGGTGCCCACGCTCCTGACCACCCCCGACTGAAACCGGGTCGAGCTTGATGTCTCGACGCAAAATGAGTGCGCCCGAGTTCACTGGACCACCGAGCTTGTGCGCCGCGATGGAAATCATGTCGATACTTTCCGTGATTGCCGGTAGGTAGAGCCACGGCGCAGCGGCGACGGCATCGGTATGAGAAATTCCACCGTCGGGCACTCCGCTCGCGGCGATGCTGCCAACAACGGGCACCGGTTGGTAGATACCCGTTTCGTTGTTGACGGTCATCACGCTCACGATGGCCGTCTTTGGTCCGACATTTTCCCACAGTGATGTTGAGGTGATTATGCCGAGTTCATCCACATCGAGAAAGCGAACGCGAACATCATCAAATTCGTCGGCAAGTGCCAACGCCGTGTTCAGCACGGCGTGATGTTCGGTGGGCGAGATAACAATTTCGCTGATCTCGTGGTGTTTACGATGTTCACGCACGACGCCCGATATCGCGAGGTGACAAGACTCCGTTCCGCCCCCAGTGAAGATCACTTCGTGAGTGGGTTGACCAACAAAGTTCGCGACGACGTCACGAGCGTCCTCGATGGCGCGACGAGCAGCCCGGGCCGCACTGTGCATCCCCGAAGGGTTTCCAACCACGCCGTGTTGCCACGGCGCCATGGCCTCGGCAACTTCATCGAGACGCGGGGCGCTGGCACCGTGATCGAAGTAGTAGGTCTGCTCACTCATGCTTGGTAGAAGGTTTTCACGTTGACAAACTCCTTGATTCCATACACCGAGAGTTCACGTCCGAATCCCGAATTCTTGACACCACCAAACGGCAGTTCGGGAGTCGACGCAACCACGGCGTTGGCGAAAACCATACCGGCTTCAATGCCGGAAATTGCGGCGTCAATCTCGGCCTGATCAGTCGCCCAGATGGAGCCTCCGAGGCCCCACGGGGTGGCGTTAGCCAGAGCAATCGCCGCCGGCAAATCTGGCACCGTGTGCACTACGGCCACGGGGCCGAAGAGCTCTTCACAGCCGGCGCGGCTGGCGATATCCACATCCACTAATACCGTGGGAGGGTAGAAAAAGCCTGGTCCGTCCATCGGCGCACCGCCGGTCAGGGCTCGGGCGCCCTTGTTGATTCCGTCGTTCACTTGAGCAGCCAGGCCGTCGCGTTGCGCGGCGCTCACGAGGGGGCCCACCACGGTGGAGGGCTCCATGGGATTACCCACAACTACCGCACCCATGGCTTCGACGAAACGAGTGGTGAACTCCTCGGCACGAGAAGCCACCACGATGAAGCGCTTCGATGCGATGCAGCTCTGTCCGTTGTTTTGAACACGGGCCGTGACCGCAAAGGGGATCACGTCATCAAGATTGGCGGACTCGGCGACGATGAAGGCGTCGGACCCACCGAGCTCGAGAACACACTTCTTGAGATTGCGACCGGCGATTTCAGCCACCGATCGACCGGCTCGCTCGGAGCCCGTGAGAGTGACAGCCGCCACCCGAGGGTCGGCAATAACTCCTTCGATGTCCTCTACCTCAATGAAGGCATTTTGAAAAACACCCTCAGGAAAGCCGGCACGGCGAAATAGCATGCCGAGAAATTCGGCACAGGCGGGAACATTCGGCGCGTGCTTCAAAATACCGACGTTGCCGGCCATCACCGTCGGAGCCGCGAATCGCACGGCCTGCCAAAGCGGAAAGTTCCAGGGCATGATGGCCAGGACGGCACCGATCGGGTCAAAGCGAATCCCTGAAGCGGCGCCACTGGTGGTGATTGCTTCACTCGCCAGCATCGCTTCGGCGTGCTCGGCGTAGTACCGCATCGTCATGGCGCACTTGGCCACTTCGCCCTTAGCAGCCGCAAACGTCTTGCCCATCTCACGCGACATCATTTCGGCGACCACCGGGACTTCGCTCTCCAGGAGTTCCGCTGCACGGTTCATGAGCAAGGCCCGTTCCGAGAAACTGGTCTGGCGCCATGCTTCAAAAGCTCGGCATGAACGGTCAAGGACGTTCTCAATGCCGGCGGCGTCAAGGGAGGGGTAGGTCGCGATGACTTCACCGGTGGTGGGGTTAGTGGCAACAAAAGGCATAGTGGCAGTTTGTCACTCGCTGGGGGTTGGCGTATCACCCATGACGGATATGAAGCGTGGCGCGGTCGCACGGACGGCTAGGTAGACACAGACCATCAAGCCCGTGCTGATCAAGGTCACCGGACGTAGCCCAAAACGGTGAACGAAGAAGCTCTGCGTGAAGGCACCTAGCGGGTAGGCCACCGACATGCTCATGGTGTACAGCGAAAGGATTCGCGAACGCTCGCCGCCCGGGGCGTGCAGCTGCACAACGGAGTTGAGGCCAGTCAAGGTTCCGATATATGCCGCGCCTACGACGACCATGACCGCAACAGCCACGCTCAAGGTGGGACTGATGGCGTAGCCCGCGAGGCCCACAATCATGACGATGAGCGAACCT
The DNA here is from genome assembly GCA_937894805.1 of uncultured Acidimicrobiaceae bacterium. GTDB lineage: Bacteria > Actinomycetota > Acidimicrobiia > Acidimicrobiales > RAAP-2 > RAAP-2. Next base: position 20,374 of record CALAYR010000027.1, read on the forward strand.
TCCAAGACCTTGAGGCGAGACGTTCGAGCCGCCAGCGCGGGCAGCAGGTCGTAGGGGTTCGGGGTGACCGGGCGGTCGAGGGTCATGGTGCTCCTAACGGAC
>CALAYR010000028.1 GCA_937894805.1 uncultured Acidimicrobiaceae bacterium
ATGACCTGGTTGGTCTGGTTGTAGGCGAAGTCGTTCTCGTTCCAGGTGCCGGCATTCACGCCGGGACTCCACATCGCCAGCACGTTGCCGAGGGCGTCGTAGCTAAAGAGCGAGATGTCAAAGCTGTAGAGCGATCCCGAACCACTGCCGGCGCGAGCGCCAATGGTCTCAACGGGCATGAGGGTAAAGGGGTCGCGCAGGGTGGTAGCTGAGGTGGAAGAGATCGCGGTGTCGTTCACGAGGGGCGACTCGCTTGGTCCATAGCCCTGGACCTGGGCGGCGAGGGTGAAGTTCACGTAACGGTCCAGCGTCACGTTCGCCCCCGGCAGTGCCGTGCCGTGTGTGGCGTTGTAGTTGGTGTTGGGATCTGAAACGAGCACGGTGCCGTTGCCGCTAAAGAGGTCTTGATCGACGTAGGTAAAAGTCGTGGTCGCTCGAAACGAGTCGGTGCCCGAGATGCCCTCGTTCGCGACAAAGGGCGCTTCGACTTTGGTGACCCAGGCAATTGCGCCCGGGGTGGTGCTCGAGTAGGTGACGCTCGTGGCTTTATTGGAGGCGGCGCCGTTCGTGACGTTCTGTGGGGTCCACCACGCCACGAGGTAGTGATTGAGGTAGCTAAAGCGATAGGTCGCGCTCTCAGTTCCTTGGGCCAAAGTCACGGCACTGAGGTCATAACCAGAAGTGGCGTTGCCCGTTAGGACATAGGTCACGGTGCGACCAATCGGATCGGTCACGACCACGCAGGAACTAACTGAGAGCGAGCCGACACTGGTTGGGCAACTTGACGTTCCAGCGCTCGGGTAACTGATTGACAAGGTGCGCGAAGACGAAGTGACACTCGTGAGACGACCAGATGTGTAGTTGAAACTCTGGAGGTTGCCGAATCGGTCGCTGCGCGCCACGATGCGGTGCGAGGAGGCCGTCGCGTCAAAGTAGTCCGACTCCCCTGAAAGCAGGTAGGTCACCTTCCAACAGGCGCCGCTGATCGCGACGGGGCACGAGCCGTAGGAGGTGAGTTCACTCTGGCTCCAGGGCAGGGCCTGGTAGCCGTTGCTCGGGCAGGTGGATCCCGACGTAGCGGGGTTGAACTTCAGAATCGAGCCGTCGGCTTGGGTCACTTGGATCTGACAGGCAAAGAGTCCCGAGTTGGGGTTCTGGGTGGCCTTGGCGCCGAGACTGAGGCGCCACCCCATGGCGAGGTCGGGCTGACTAGTCGTGGTGTCGAGACCGTTCATGATTCTCGCCGAGTCGTAGGAGGCGGTGAGGTCGAGAGGCAGTCCGAGGGTGGGGATCGAGAGGGAGTTCAGCGAAAAGGCGTAACTACGTAGTGCCGTGCTGGTGCCGGCTCGCACACCGACGGCATCACTCGGGGTGCCGTCGGAGTGAAAAGCCACCAGCGAGGAGGCGGCGCGAATCGCGGGGTTGGTCCCACCGTTTAGGAGTTCACTCCAGCCAATCTGGCCGTCGTAGCTAAGGGTGGAACTGAGGGTCAGCGATGAAGAGGTGGGACTCACGGCGAGGGCGTTGATGTCACCAAACAAGCTGGTGCCCTGGTTGGTGCCGTCACTCGCCAGCAAGATGTCGAGTTGGGCGATATTCCAAAATCCCATGATGGTGCCGATAATCACGAACTGGCCGTCGGGCGTCACCGCGTTAGAGGTCGGGGTCGTCGATGAGGTGAAGGTAAAGAGGGTGAAGGGGCTGAGCGGATCAGCGATATTGAGGGCCGAGGTCTTTTTCGTGGTGGCGTCAGTGACATAGGCGACGGCCGCGGTTGGCGAGATCGAAAGGGCGATGGGGTTATTGCCAGCTAAGAAGGCTGGGCTCGGGTCGCTCGCGAGTTGGCCCGAACTCGTAATGGCCATTTGAAAGAGCATCGACTGCGTGGCGTTGGCGTCGAGCACGAAGAGTCCCTGGCCCGTTGGTGAGGCCACCAGTTGCGTGGGCTTAACGAGAGAGACCGAAGGACCACTGGGCGGGGTGTCGTGGAGTGAGCTGGCGTTTTGAAAGACCGGTGCGCCGTAGGTGGCGGATGTGGTGCTGCGCACGAGCGACGTAATGCCGCGCAGGGTGCCCGAAGTGGCGACGCTCGAAACGTAGAGGAACGATCCGTCGGGAGTCATGGTCACCGAGAGTGGGGTCATCGCCGTCGAACCATTCAGGGCGGCGATGTTGGTGACCTGCCCGTAGGTCGACGAGAGGCTGGTTGAAACATCAAAGCTCAGCACAGCACTGTTGGCACTATCGGTCATAACAATGGTGCCACCGGATGGGCTGAGCACGGCACTGGTGATGACCGGTGAGTTCATGAGCGAGGTGCTCGTGACGGTAAAGGTAGTGACGGTGGGGCTGAGGCCCGTGCCAAAGAGGGCCGTCGCGGCCATGACTATGGCTGGTCCCGCACCTCCCGAAGCCGCTTGGTTCACGACGTAGACGTATTTGCCGTCGGGACTCGGCAATGTCGCCGCGATCGCTCCGCCACCACTGCCGCCGCTCAGGACATCGACGGTGCCCCCGGTTGACGAGTCGATCACCGCGACGCCCCCGGTCTGGTTGACATAGGTGTTGTAGTGAATAAAGGCGCTTATGGGCGTGGCGATGCCAATGACGGTGCCGTCAGCGGTGCCGGCACTACGCAGACCCGAACTGCCGGTCGCCATAGTCAAAAAGTCGGTCGCGCCGCTGGCGCTATTGCCAACGAGCAGAGTGCCCGAGTCGTCAGTCAGAGTCAAGGCCTTGGGGGCGACGGTCGTGGTCGACGTGGTGTAGGTATTGGTGGCGGTGAGGTCAACGGTGGCCAGGTTGTTGGTAGAGCTATCGAGATTCACGTAGGCCCGGGTGTTGGCCGTATTGACCACAATGGCATTTGCCGTGGCGGGCAGCGTGGACACCGGGGTAACAGTGCTGCCGTTGGGGTAAAAACCAGCGAAGTGATAGAGCCGCTTGAGGGCGGCGTTGGAGGTCACGGCGTAGAACTCACCAGATGATCCAGCGGCTAGGGCCTGGGGGTTAAAGGTCGATGAGCCGGTGTAGGTCGAGCCACTGGGCTGGGTGTAGAGCGTTGAGGAGTTGACGTAGCTGAAGTAGTAGATCTTGTGTTGCGTGGGGGATGCGACGTAGACGTTCCAGCCCGACGCATCAAAGATGGCCTGGGAGAGAACGTTTGGCGTGGTGCCAAAGGTCGTGAAGGTCTGCACCGCGGTGCGTGAAGCAATATTGATGACCCGAAGTCGTGCCGCCGTGCCGGCGGCGTTGGTGTCGGTGATAACAGCCGTGTCGGTCTCAATGCTGGCGGCCACCGAGGTGGCGTTGATGCCCCCGAGGGAGATGGTCTTGATGACGATTTTCTTAGCGGCGTCAATAAAGGTCAAGGAGTCAGCACCGGTGCTCGAGTTATTGCTCAGCACCAAGACCATGGGATCCTCGGTGGGGTTGGTGCTGGTTGTGGGATTGGGCTGCCAGTAGGCAATGGAGACGGGAACGAGCCCGGTGGGTAGGTAGATCGGTGAGTCGAGGAGCTGTCCGGTGCGGATATTGAAGGGTTCGACGGCTCCGATATTGGAGAGTGCCAGCCAGCCAATCTGGTTCTGGGAGACGGGAATCGAAACTGGACCCAAGGTCGTCACCGCGTGAGCCACGCGCATCTTCGCAATACCACCGCGGTGCCAGGTGGACTGAATTGACGAAGCGGCAGATGCCGGAGCTACGGGTGCTGCGACGGCCACCACCACGATGGAGACCATGGCGAGACTGCGCAAAAGTTTTGAGAACAGAGCCCTAGAGCCGGTGTGATGAATGCGGAAACGAGAAGTGTTCTTCATATAGGCGCAGAACATACTTTGCCGGTGTGACA
>CALAYR010000029.1 GCA_937894805.1 uncultured Acidimicrobiaceae bacterium
TCGGGCGGTACGCCAGATTCCTACACCGTGTCCTCAGCTGGACTCACTGACTGTGTTGTGGACGTGGTAACGAATCCTTCGGCTGCTCTGTCCTGCACCTTTACGGGACTGACCAATGGCACCTCCTACAGCTTCTCGGTCACCGCATCGTCATCGTCAGATGGTGACGGCTCGAGCAGTTCGGTGGCGGCAACGCCGTACGGACTCCCAGCATCGCCGACCGGACTCACGGCCACGCCCGGCAATGGATCTGTGGTCTTGGAGTGGAATGCCGTAACCAGCCTGGGTGGCGGCACGCTCACGCGGTATGTCGTGACTGCGTATAACGGCGCGGGACAGGCCGTTGGGACCTGCACATCGACGAGCGCAACCCACTGCACCATCACCGGACTTACCAATGGCACCGCGTACACATTCAAAGTGACAACCGAGGCAACTGGTGGCACTTCAGTTGCTTCGTCGCCCACGGCGTCCGTGACGCCCCAGGCCACCGCGCCAGGTGCCCCGACCAACGTGACAGCGGCCTCTGGAAACGGAGAGGCCACGGTCTCCTGGACGGCGCCCGTCAGTGACGGCGGAGAATCCATCGACGGTTACATCGTGACTTCGTCACCCGGTGGACTTACCTGCACGGCCGTGGCGCCCGACACGACGTGCACCATCACGGGGCTAACGAATGGCACGGCCTACACCTTCACGGTGGTCGCGAGCAACAACATCGGCGCCTCGGACCCATCCAGTTCCAGTAACTCGGTGACGCCAGCGGCCGGTCCGTCGGCACCCGATCGTGCACAGGTGACTCCTGGTAACCACAGTGCCACCATCAACTGGAAGACGCCCGTTGATGGCGTTACACCGAACCGTTACGTAGTGACGATGAACCCCGGTGGCCGTACCTGCACCGTGGACCTCACTATTCACCCCAGCGCAGCTCTGGCCTGCACCTTCACGGGACTTACCAACGGTGTGAACTACTCCTTCACCATCGCGGCATTCACCGCCAATGGCATGAGTGCTAGCGACACGGTCTACGCCACGCCGGGTACTACTCCGACGAAGCCCAGCGCTCCTCGAGGCGTGAAGTTCCGCGGATCCGTTGCTGGCGTTGGCACCGTGACCTGGAAGGTTTCGGGTTCGAACGGTGGATCGGCTATCACGAAGTACATGGTCTACGTAACGGGTACCCGTTACGCGAAGTCCTGCACCGTGAACATGGCGGCTAACCCCAACGCCGCACTGACCTGCTCGGTACGTGGCCTTAAGCCCAAGCGCTTCTACAACTTCCGTGTGAAGGCCGTAAATGACTATGGACAAGCACTGAGCCCCAAGGCTCGTCAGGCCATTGACACGGTCATCCGGGTCGTTTCCTTCGGAGTCGGTAAGACGACGATGTGGAGCGGACTCTCCCGCCAAGCCTTCATCACCGCGGGCTACATCAAGAAGTTCAAGTACACCAAGGTGACGTTGACCGGTTACACCAACCCCGGTGGCACCTTGGCGGGCCGCACCCGCTTCACCCAGCAGCGCGCACTTACAGTGGCGAACTACTTCAACCGTCAGCTCCGCGCCATGGGTGTCAAGAACGTCACGGTGATCGCCGTGGGAACGGGCGCCTCGATTTACAAGGGACCTTCACTGACGCCACTGCAGCGGAAGAAGAACCGTTCGGTAGCGACGTTGCTGTCCTACAAGTAATCCCACTATCGAGAGAGCCCCGGTCCGTAAGGATCGGGGTTTTCTCGTTTTTAAGTACCAGAGACATCCACCTGCCTGGAAGAGATACCGCGCCGATGACACCTCACTCGCTTCCATGGTGAAATCAGCATCGCCAGTACTCCAAAGTCCCAACATCCGTCCCTGGTATTCGTAAGATAACGAGGAGCTATCAAGGAGTTCTATGACGTCCGTTTTCATCTCTGGTGCCAGTGGTTACATCGGTAAGCACATCACCCTGCAACTGTTGAACCAGGGCTACACCGTTCGAGCGTCCGTTCGTTCACAGGCGAAGGCCGACGAAGTTATTGCCGCAGTAACACCACGTCTCGCTAACGCGGCCGCTATCAACTCCCTGTCGTTCGTGGAGCTCGACTTGCTCAGTGATGCCGGCTGGACGGAAGCATTGCAGGGCATTGATGTCTTGATGCACACGGCCTCACCATTCTCGATTGACAAAATTAAGGATGAGAACGTCCTGATCCGCCCGGCAGTCGACGGAACGCTCCGCGCCCTTCGCGCAGCTCACGCCGCCGGCGTGAAGCGTGTCATTTTGACTTCTTCGGTCGCCGCGATTCAGGGTGTCGAGTTGGGTCAAGGTGCCACCGATTACGACGAGACGAACTGGACCGATGTCTCTTCGCCCCTTGGTCGCGATCCCTACACCAAGTCCAAGACACTCGCCGAGAGGGCTGCGTGGGACTATGTCGCTACTGAGGCACCCGAGATTGCCTTAACGACAATTAATCCCAGCATGGTCATGGGTGCACCACTCGATCGCAACTACGGAACTTCCGTGAGTGTGCTTGAGCGCATCTTGGACGCTAAAGATCCCGCGATGCCCGACCTCACCTTCTCTGTTGTCGATGTGCAAGACGTGGCCATGATGCACGTGAAGAGCATCAACATGAAGGAAACCGAGGGTCAGCGTTACATCGCCGCGTCCAGCCCGATTACGTTCGTTGAAATCGCCAAATTGCTAAAGCGAACCTTCCCCAACAAGAAAATCGTGACACGTCAGGCACCGAAGGCATTAATCCTCCTGCTCGCCCTCTTTGATGCCCAGATCAAGTCCATCGTTCCATCGTTGGGTAAGCCAGTGCGAATCAGTTCTAAGAAGGCGCAGGCCGCCTTTGCCTTTGACTTTATCGACGTCGAACAGTCAATCGTAGAAACGGGCACGTTCCTGATGGCGAAGACCGGCAAATAGCCGCATCTTCAAATCCCCCTACCGGGGCTGTTCACCGACGATGCTGGCCCGCTCCATGACACGGCGCTGCGGCCAGTAGTCGCTGAGGGCGAAGTGTTGCACCGCGCGGTTGTCCCAAAAGGCCACCGAATGTGCTTCCCACTGGAAACGGCACTGGTACTCGAGCACGTTGGCCTGTGAGCTTAAGAAGTCAATGAGGTCATGGCTCTCGGCCGGACTTAATCCAACGATGGACTCCGTGAATGCCCGGTTGACGTATATCAACTTTTTGCCCGTCTCGCCGTGGGTGCGAACGACGGGCTGGACCGTGGGGGGATACTTCTCGTGCATGGCGGCACGTCCCGCGTCGTCAAGGGTGTGTCCGAAGGCCTTGGTGAAGTCGTTGACGGCCTTGAGGTCGGCAATCTGATCCTTCATCTTCTGGCTGAGACCTTCGTAGGCCGCGTACATGTCGCAGAAGGAGGTGTCGCCTCCGATGGGTGGAATTTCAATGGCGTGGAGCACGGCTGCGGCCGAGGGGAGTGCCCGCCACGGAACGTCGGAGTGCCAAACGTTTTCGAAGCCACCGACGGTGGCTTCCTTCTCAAAACGGACCAGTTCGGGCTGGCTGGTGTTGGCGGGAATAAAGGGGTGAATCTCGAGGTCGCCAAATCGACGGGCAAAGGCAACGTGCTCTGCGGGAGTCAGAGGCTGGTTGCGGAAGAAAATGACTTTGAAGTCGAGCAAGCAGCGACGCAGTTCGGCCACGAGTTCATCGCTGATGGGCTTGGTGATGTCGACACCATCGACGATGCCACCGATGGTGGCCCCCAGTTGCTTGACGGTGAAGCCGGAGTAGGTCAACGTGCTGAGCCGCTCGCGCTCTTCGGCCAAGTGAGTCACTGGGCCCACCATGACCTTGAAGGGCTGAAGCTTGACGCGCTGGGGCTTCACAATGGCGGCGGGATCAACAATGCTGGTCACTGGGTTCTCCTTGGGGACAAATGAAAATTATCAGTATCGAGTCGGCCCGCCAACCGCGTTCAACTACGAGCTCATTGGCCACATTAGGTCCGTCTGTAGTTTTGGAGACCTAACGACAATTTGGCGGCCGCTCTTTAATGCTCGCCTGGTGTCGCGTCCCAGCCCAGATCTCGTTCAAGAAGCGGCAAAGCACGACGAAGCGCTCGGGTCATTTCAAGCACGTCGGCGATTTGTTCCTCGGTGAAGGTATGAGTCGTGCCGAGCACTGCGAAGCCCTCGAAGGCGAACCTGAAAATTTCAGAGAGAGCAGCGTTGGCGCGAAAGGAAGCTGGCGCCACGTTGGTTTGCCAGGCGAGAAGCGCCTGGCCGCCGGGGGAATCCATTGAGGTCCTGAAGAGTTCGGGATCGGCTCCATTTGCCAGACACCAGGCCACCAGTTTCGAACGCAAAATGAGTTCTGGCTGTGAAAAGACCACCTCGGCACCAGAAGAGGTTTCCGTAAGTGATTGTTGGGCTAGCTCGTACGCCACGGCGGCAAACAGTCCCGTCATGGAGCCGAAGATCCGCGAAATCGTTGGGGCGTGGACGCCCGCGAGCGAGGCGATCTTGCGAGATGAGACTTCGTTGAAATCGCCGGCGCGAAGCAGGGTGATTGTGGCCTCAATGATGCGCCGTTCGGACTCTTCGCGTGAAATACGAGGAGCGTAGGTGCGCGGCTGCGATGTACTCATTATGGGGAAATGCTACGCCACGGCTGAAAATCAGCGATTTGTCCCCCCCTTATGGCAGATTGCTATCAGTGTTATCAATAGACTTTGTAGCACTGATAGCAAACAACGTTAAGGACTGAACGTGCCACATCTTTCACTACCCCGCCGTCTCGCCATCATGTTGAGTATCACTGTCCTCATGAGCTCTTCGCTACTTGGCATTCTCGGGAGCACGCCAGCGAGGGCTGACCTCTCCGGTGGCGGCACGCTGAGCATTGTGGCGAGCGGCCTGAGCCAATTGGGGAGTACCGGAGCGGGGGTCGGCGGATTGCGAGGCGTCTGTGAAGACGCCAGTGGCAACATCATCTTTGCGAATAGAACACTTGGTCGAATCTATGAACTCACCCAGGCGAGTGGCTTTCAGACCGTTGTGACTATTGCCGGAGTTGGGCAATCGGGGACGCTGGTCGCCGGTAATGCCACATCCAGCCCAATGACTGCTCCCAGCGGACTGGCCTGCCTCTCAGATGGCAGCATTCTCTTCTCAGCGAACTCGCAGATTGGTCGTTTGACACCATCGGGATCATCCTTCCTGCTGAGCGTCATCGCCGGATCTGGCGGTTCGGGGAGCGTTGTCAACGGCGGGCTTGCCTCGGCTGCACCTCTCGGAGCACTGATCGGCATCGCGGTTGCACCCTCTGGCGTCATCTACACCGTCGACGCCACACTGAATCAGGTCTATTCGCTAACGCCGAGTGGGAATGGCTACGTGTTGAACATCATCGCCGGCACTGGTACGGCGGGCACTCCGACAGCGGGCCCTTCGCGCAGTAGCGCTATGAACAGCCCTACGGATATCGAGATACTGCCCTCCGGCGCCCTAGTGGTAAGTGACAGTAATAACAATTACGTTGAACTGTTGACGTTGGTTGAAGGCAGTTGGCGAACCTCTCTCGTCGCCAACGTACCTACTCCGCGGGGCTTGGCGGTCGATAGCAGCGGCAATCTCTACGTTGTCTTAACACCGGGCAACATCGTTATGGAATTTTTCGCACTGAGCCCGTCGAGCTTCGCGTCGTCACCATTCCCCGTAGTTGGGAATGGTACCGCCGGAATGTCCCAGTCTGGATCCGCAACGGCTACTTCCCTACGAGGTCCACGGTTCATTTCTTTTACGGCAACGGGGCACTTGCTGATTGGTGATACCGGTAATGCGGCAATCGAAAAGGTTGCCCCGAGTCCAACCGTCCCCGGACTGCCCTCGGTTACGGTGGCGCCAGTCACCGAGTCGGGCTCATTGACGTTCAATTGGTCAGTGAGTGACAACGGTGGAAGTGACATCCTTTCCTACCAGTGGTCGAGCGCGTGCTCGGGTTCGGGCAACGTCACGTCGGTCACCTGTACCGGCCTCACAGGGGGAGAGACCTACGCCTTATATGTGACGGCTACGAATGCCAACGGCGTGAGCGGCGGGTCAACGGCTTCGGCCATGGCCGTTAGTACGCCTTCGGCGCCAGTTGATGTCAGCGTGACCTCTGGGGTCGGTTCACTTGACGTCTCATGGAGTGCTCCGAACAGCAACGGCGGCGCCCCAGTTACTTCGTACACCGCAACCGCCACTGACTCATTCGGCAATTTCTCAACCTGCGCCGCCGGTCCCGGAATATCCTCCAACTGGACGGCTTGCTCGATGTACGGACTTTCGAACGGCACTGCCTACGCAGTTACCGTCACGGCAGCAAACTCGATCGGTTCATCGGGGTCCTCGCAGACTGTTACGGCTACAACACCAAACACTCCGGGTGCCCCCACCACCGTCAGCGCCACCTCGAATGCCAGCACGCAGTCCGTAGTGAGCTGGACCGCCCCGAGCTCCGATGGCGGCTCAGCCATCACCGCCTACGTCGTTTCCTACTCCGGTGACGGTGGCCAGACCTGGCAGAACGCCACTACCTCGGTGACCTCGTCACCCTTCAGCGTGACGGGCCTCACCAACGGCACCTCCTACCAGTTCCGCGTCGCGGCGACCAACGCCGTGGGCACTGGATCGTTCTCAGGTCCCGACGCTTCCGGAACACCCGCCACCACTCCCGGCCTTCCTAGGCACGTTGTCGTGAACTCGGGCATTGGCCAGCTCGAAGTCTCCTGGACCGCACCATTAGACAACGGCGGCACGACGGTGACTGGGTATCGCGCAACGGCGACTGATGCGAACGGAACCAGCGTTAGTTGTTCGACTGCTGTCAACGTGAACATTCCACCGACTACATGCACAATTAGCGGTTTGGTCAATGGAACGTCGTACGTCGTAGAAGTGCTTGCAATCAATGCGGTTGGTAGCTCGACTCCTGCTACGAGCGACGCGATCGTAACCGCGACTGTGCCGAGCGCTCCTACACCGGTCTCATTGGTGCCGGGGAATCGCACCATTACAGTCTCGTGGAGTGCTCCCTCAAACAATGGTGGCGCCGAAGTAACGAGTTACGTCGCCACAGCCACTGATGGGAACGGCACTAGCTTTTCCTGCACCACCGAGGCTGGACTTAGTTCGACCTGCACCATTTCCGGCCTCGCTGTTGGCGCTACGTATGACGTGACTATTCAGGCACGCAACGTCGTGGGCACCTCAGCTACCGCTCGTAGCGGCTCAACTACCACCTTCACGGCCCCGAGTGCGCCCGTGATTGTGTCGTCCGTCGGTGGTCCTAATCGCGTAGTGCTGACGTGGTCGGCTCCGCTCCAGTCTGGCGGCCTTCTGGTGACCTCGTACACCGCTAGTGATGGCCAAGGGCACAGTTGTACGACGGCGACGACTAGCTGCGCGATACGCGGCCTCGTAAACGGCCGCCACTACACCTTCTCGGTGACTGCGACGAGTGCCGTTGGAACCTCGGCCGCACGTTCGTTTGTCTCAGTTACTCCACTGGGTGCCAACATCAGTACTCGTGTTGCCGGCTTTGCCCAGTTTTCCTCAACGGTGACGCCGTCTATGACCACCCAAATTGCGCGCGCAGCGCTGTCGATCTCGTTGACTGGGCGAAAGTCCGTAACGATTCGCGGCTACGGCAATATTGGCACTAGCAAATCGTTGCAGTTGGCGCGAGCAACTTCGGCTCGCGAGGCCCTGACTGCTGCGTTACAGGCTTTGGGTGTCAATGATGTTTCGGTAGTAGTACGGACCGGGGAAGCAACGAACACATTTGGCAACGGTTCGCCCCAAGCCAACCGGTGCGTGGTGATTTCAACGAACTAACGAGAGATTGTTCGATGCAGGGCTCTAGGACTTCTTTAATGAACCATGACTGATGTTTGACTCCCCCCGCAGAGTCAAGTGATGTTCAATTCAGCGATCAAACGGCTGGCGCTGAAGACAGACGGGATAAATAGCATCCCAAGTAACCAGCAATTGGCACCAACCCTGAGATGGAGTCAAATGGTGGAGATAGGGTGACGCCTGCCTTCGCGCAGACGGATCAGACGGAGCAGGCCTTCGCTAAGAAGGGTTTCGTACTACAATACTCCCGTGGACATAGTGGTCTCAGCAAAAAAGCACGGTATTGCTGATGAAGAGATTCTTCATGCAATCGCCCATGCTTTGACTGTGGACGAAGTTGATGAGGATCCGATCAGATATCTGATCCTCGGCCCTGACTCGGGTGGCAATCTGCTCGAGATTGTTGTGCTGGATAGACCCAATGGACCATGCGTTATCCACGCGATGAAGATGCGTGAGAAATATCGACCACTTCTACCAAAACCGGGAGAACCACAATGACGAAGAGCAATAAATTCATTGAAGAAATGGCAAAACAGGCTGAAGAGGGCTATGACGTCGACGAAATACTCCGTCGCCGCGGTGGTCGACCGGCCATGGGGTCTGCGCCGAGCAGCGTCGAGTCAGTTCGCCTCAGCCCCGAGCTCAAGCGTGACCTGCTGGAGCGCGCTGCTCAGCAGGGCATAAGTCTCTCCGAAGCGATTCGAACTGCACTGCAGGAGTACGTGAGTGCGAGCTAAGAGCCCGATTTTTCACGGCAAGAACTTCATATCGTTACGAAACCCTGACCTAATTTGGATTGCATCGGCCACGTCAGTGGCCACGGGCATTGTGTGGTGCCTTTATCTTTTTTGGATCTCGTTATCGCCGTACCCCGGAATTGATCTGGGAATCTACGGCTGGGCAGAGACTCCACCACCTGCTCAGATACTCGTTGTTGTTTCATTATTCCTGGGTTTAGTGCTTCCGGTTCCAACCTTCATTCGAGGACTCAAGAGGCTCAAAATACTTGGCCAAGGCCGTGCTGTCTGGATTGCACTGTGGGCTATCGGTGGCCCGGCCGCTCTGTTAGCGGCATTTTGGGCCGGCTCATATCCATCTAACTCGTGTCACATCGCAGGCAACGTCGCTGATCCCACTCAGTGTCTAGCGGGGAGCCCGGCGGTGGTCGCATGGGGCGAATTGGGAGTCGTCACTTTTCTACTTCTATTGCTGTTTGCGATGAAGCGTGTTATTTCACGTCCCCTGGAAACCAGCGACGGGAATCCGGATTCTCCGCCTACGCGGAACTGAGCACTCCCAGCGGCCTCTTTATGGACTAGATCGGCGATATGAAGTTGGGTTGTCGTCTGAATTATGGGGACAAAATTGCGAGTTGTGCAGCTGAGGCTGCAGGTCTCTGGACGAGCGATGTCCGGCTCGAGGGAGTAAAATAAGGGCGATGATTACTCCCGTTGTGTCGATTCGTCCGCTGCATGAGCAGCAGAGCGACTTGCAGTACTGGCTTGCGAAGAGCCCGTCAGAGCGCATCGCCGCCGTTGAAGTACTTCGACGTCAAATGATCGGAGAGCCCAGTGGAACTGGATCAAGACTTCAACGAGTTTGTTCAATTACTACTCGCTAACGATGTTCGTTTTCTCATCATCGGGGGCTACGCCCTCGCCGCACACGGCGCCCCTCGCTACACCGGCGACCTCGACACTTGGCTCTGGGTTAACGGTGACAACGCTGACCGGGTGCTCGTAGTTCTCGAGAGTTTTGGATTCGGCTCACTCAATATCACCCGTGAAGATCTACTCAATCCCGACACCGTTATTCAGTTGGGTTACCCACCACATCGAATCGACCTCCTCACGGGCATCGATGGGGTTGATTTTGATGAAGCGTGGTCTCGGCGTGCGAAATTCGACATCAATGGTCAACTAGTGCCATTCATTAGTCGCGAGGACTTAATCACAAACAAGAAAGCGGTTGCTCGCCCCCAGGACTTGGCCGATGTGGCCAAGCTCGAGGAATAAGCGGCCGCCTACAATTTTGGTACCCTCAGCGGTTAGTAATTGGAAACTCTTCGCCCGATGGCTATGGCTCGTGGATCTGATGCCCGAGTGGTAGCCAGACATCAGGAGAGGGCCACAAAGAGGCGTAATTCATTGGACAAATGGTTTCGCCTAGGAGTCAGATTCCTACAGGTC
>CALAYR010000030.1 GCA_937894805.1 uncultured Acidimicrobiaceae bacterium
ACTGTGGCGTACTGGCCGGCGAGGCCGATCGAACGGCGCACTGCGTCAGCCTGCTTGACGACATCCTTGCCATCGACGGTGGCGGAGCCGGAGTCGGGGGAGAGGATTGTGGCCAAAATGCGGACCATGGTGGTCTTGCCGGAGCCGTTGGGTCCGAGCAGCCCGAAGACCTGGCCCACCGGAACATTGAGAGAAACGCCGTCAAGGGCCCGTACGTCTCCATTGCGGAAGGTACGGACGATGTCGTGCGCCTGGATAGCGAATTGCGTCATAGGGGAAACATCCTAATCGGGGGGCAAAATTTATGCTGAGGTCCAACGGCCCTACTACCCTTCAGGCGTGGGTTTAGCGGACGGAGAAATCGAGCGGGTGCGAGCCGGCACGGACATCGTCGCCATTATTTCCGAGCGAACTGCACTGAAGCGGGCGGGAACTCGTTGGAGTGGCCTGTGCCCATTTCATACCGAACGGTCTCCATCGTTTTCGGTGAATGCCGCTGACGGTATTTACTACTGCTTTGGCTGTCACGCCAAGGGTGACGCCATCACCTTCGTGCGTGAAACTCAACATCTCGACTTCATTGAGGCCGTGGAGTATCTCGCCGGTCGGGCCGGAATCGAGCTCCAGCACGACGAGGGGTCGGGTGCGGTACGCCAACAGCGCAAACAGTTCCTCGACGTCATGGAGCGCGCGGTGGCGTGGTATCACCAGCAACTCCTCGAGACACCCGAAGCCGGTGCGGCCCGCAACTATCTGCGATCTCGTGGCTACGACGGAGAAACGGTCCGCCAGTTCAAGTTGGGTTGGGCTCCCGATGACTGGGATGCACTCTGCCGCACACTCGATCTTTCGCCTAAAGATCTTGAAGGCACTGGCCTAGGTTTTGTGAACAAGCGGGGTCGTAAGCAGGACGCCCTGCGAGCTCGCATTATTTTCCCCATCTTTGACTCTTCGGGTCACGCCATTGCCGTTGGCGGAAGAGTGATGCCTCCGCAACCGGGGGGTCCACCGGTGTCGGAAGCGAAGTACAAGAACTCACCAGAGACACCTATCTATTCGAAGCGACGGACTCTCTACGCGCTGAACTGGGCCAAGGCCGAGGTCGTAAAGAAGAGTGAGATTGTGGTCTGCGAGGGCTACACCGACGTGATTGCGTTTTTCCGTGCCGGTATTCCGCGGGCCGTCGCGACGTGTGGAACCGCGCTCAGCGAAGACCACTTCCGCACAATGCGTAACTTTGCGAATCGCATCGTCCTGGCCTACGACGGCGATAGTGCTGGGCAGAACGCAGCCGCTTCGGTCTATCAATGGGAGCAGCAGTTTGACGCCGAAGTAGCCGTCGCTTCCTTTCCCAAGGGCATGGATCCTGCCGAGTTAGCGCAGAAGGATCCCGAGGCCTTACGACTCGCCCTGGAACAGGCCGAACCCTTCTTGCAGTTCCGTCTTCGGCGCGTCATGGACGCCGGAAAATTCGACACGCCGGAGAATCGCGCCCGTGTCGCCCAAGCGGCGATTGCCGTTATCGCCGAACACCCCAGCGACCTGGTGCGCGATCAGTACCTCCAAGAGGTCGCTGACAAGTGTCGAGTTGAGATTGATGCACTGCGGCCGAAAGTGCTCGCGGCCCGACGAGCGGGACCAGTCCGCGAGGAACCCCGAGATGCCGTCGCGACGCCGACCGCACCTGAACGTGCCCCTGACTTCATGGCCTATCGTCCCGGCGTCGAAGCGCTCCGACGGCTACTGCGTGACCCAGACCTCATCGGGGGTCGCCTGACGTCGGCGATGTTCCTCGATTCAATCCAGCGCTCCGCCTTTGAGGCGTTGGAGTCCGGCGAGCTTCTGGTCCGAGTGATTGACGATCTCGAACGGCGCGGCGAAGAGTGGCCGGCCATGTTGTTGACCATGCTTTCAGTGGAGGACACCTCAATTTCCAATCTCACTCCTAGCGCCGAAGAGAGCGCTATTGATGAGCTGGTGGCCCAGTTACTGCGCAACGCCGGTCAGGAGGGCTTGAACGACATCAACCGTCAGATTCGCGATGGATCGATTACGGCCGAATCGGGTCTCTCGGTGATTAGGGACGTGCGACACCGCCTTGATTTACTCGGCAGCCCACAACAGATTGAGATTGAAGAAGATCTCCGCCTTTGGCTGGCCTCTCTTGAAGAGCCGCTGGCGTAACCAAAAAGAGTCGACGGGCGCCACTGCTACACTTAGAAACGCTTATTCCCAGATAGCTCAATTGGCAGAGCAAGCGGCTGTTAACCGCTAGGTTGCAGGTTCGAGTCCTGCTCTGGGAGCCACTCGTTTCGCCTTCTTCGGATGATTTAGAAGGCTCTTTGTTTCTCTCGCTCTCATCATTGCACTGTCAGCTGTCGTCACCGTTCCAATTGGACTGTCGTGCCTCCGATAAGAAGTCGCGTGCCACCCATTCGTGTGGACTCTGGCGATTCAACACCAAGTCGTTGAGCGAAGGCTGTCCTCAGGAACTACCTTCGATAGGTGGGTTCAGAACTAACGGCCTCTCCCCAGACGGAGGCGCCAAGCGAGCATCGTTCTGATATTCAGGGGTTACGGGCCGTGGCGGTAATCATTGTGGTGCTTTCGCACGCCGGTGTTAGGGGTATGGCCGGTGGCTTTGTTGGCGTTGACGTCTTCTTTGTTATCAGTGGTTTCGTCATTACGACATTGCTCCACCGTCAACCGGCGCGACATGTCTGGAGAAACCTCGGCACGTTCTATTCGAGGCGTATTCGCCGAATCATTCCTGCCGCCACGCTGACGCTGGTCGCCACCGTGATTGCCGGCTGGGGCCTACTTGGTGCGGCCTTCCCGGTTTCACTGCTCGCTGACGTTCGCTGGGCTTCACTCTTCGGATCAAACTTTCGTTTGATTGCGACGTCGAGTGATTACTTCATACCCGGACTGTCGCCTTCCCTAATAACCCACTTCTGGTCCCTGGCCGTCGAAGAGCAGTTCTATCTGTTCTTTCCAATCATTGTCTTTTCGTTGACATGGCTTGCCCCGAAACGGTTCCGAACTGTTCTGCTGGGCACCGTGGTACTACTGCTCATCGCCGTTTCCGCATGGTGGTCGTGGCGGAGTGGATTGAGCGATCACACGGTGGTGGCCTACTACTCACCACTCACCAGACTCTTTGAATTGTCCCTCGGCGGATTAGTTGCGCTGACACCCTCGGGCTGGCTTCATCGTTATCGAGGGATTGCCACCGCACTCTCGATGGTCGGAGCCTTAGGCCTCGCCTTTTCTGTGTGGCGCATGGAGTCAGTAGCCACGTTCCCCGGAGTCCTGGCTTGGTGGCCCTGTGGCGCCACAGCGCTCCTGCTCTACGCCGGTGCGCACAACTACAAATACGGCCCCTCTGTGCTCTTGAGCTGGCGTCCCGTTCGATACGTCGGAGACGTTTCCTACTCTTTCTACCTTTTCCACTTCGCTTGGATTCAGATACCGCTCCAAATGGCTCACCCACTCCATGGTGCCTGGGTCGTTCCAATGTCCATCATGGGAGCATTTCTATGTGCCACGGCTTCGTATCACTTAATCGAAAATCCCGTTCGCCGTTCTCAGCGCCTTGATAGAGATGGATGGTTGGTGTTCTTGCTGCTTGCCATCTGCATTGCGTTCACCTGGAACGCCACATATCTGGTTCAGTTCCTCGTAAGCCGGTAGTGCTACCAGCCAGTAATGCTGGCGGCGGCGTGCGCGATGAGGGGGACGTGATAGATCGATGCAATCTGACGGGTGGCGAAGGTTCCAAGAACGGCTTGGCCTGCTGAACTGAAATGGATTCCGTCAGTGTGTCGCAAGCTGGAGTACGCGCCATTGACATACGCATTTGGCTGATACTGCCCTGCGTGGTTAGAAAATAGAGACCACGTCGGGAGAAATGTAACGCCCGGGGTCCGACGGGCAGCTTCGGCGTAGATCGAATTCAACACTTTCATGCCGTCGCTGTAGCCCGATGGTCCCATAATGGGCATGCCGACCCAGAGAACTTGTGCGCCAGCCTTCGTAGCGAGGCGATCAAGGGTGAGAACGTGCTTGAGATATTCGGCCCGCCAGGCCACGGAAGGGAACTGCTGCGCGTGCCCGTTGATGATCATTCCCTGTTCGTCATTGGCCCCTAGTGAGATAACGACTAGGTGTGGGCGAAACTGATGGAGGTAGTCCGTGAGGTGCTTGGTCCAGTCGTAGTACCAAGAGTTTGACAGGCCGGTGGAGGCTTTGCCTTTGAGAACGAGGGAGAGTCCGGGCGTGTTGCCGGTCTCGTTCCAGAGTCCGTAGCCGAGGTTGTTGCCGACTGAGTCGCCAATCTGAAGAACGGTGCAATGTCCGATAGTTGAGGGTGAGGATGATGGGGGAGCCACGGTGGTTGAGGTGACCAAAGTCGAGGTGGTCTCAGTTGCAGGGGGTTCGGTCGAGGCTTGCGCTGTCCGCATATTGCATCCTCGGGCTGGAGGCGAAAACACCACTGGATTTGAAATTGGCCTGCCCGAGGTGGTCGTGGTGACTGGCGGGTTCAGCGTGGTGGTAGTGACTGTCGGACCTGACGGCGACGTATGCGTGGTTGGTGTGTCCGTGCTTGAGGTCGAGGTCGTATGTACGGGTTGCGACGTTGCTGACGCCGCGTAGCGATCGGCGTGCGTAAACAGCATCCCGGAAGTAACGAGAGAAACCAAAACGATTACCAGAACGATTCGCAGTGGCCACGAATGACTACTTGCTCCTCGGGGGTCTGGTTGATTCATGGGCTCAACCTACCTCTCCACAAAATTTTGAGATAAGCATCAGAACTATGGCATGCGGTAATGAATTCTGATTGGCGGCATAACGTGACGGCATCACGACATTGCTTCGTATGACCCTGGAACGCATAGAGCGGTCCCGTCGCATCATCGGTTGATTAAAGCGTGACAACAGGCTCGCTCAACGAGCCCATGGGGCGAAGTGCCTCTGTCAGCACCTAGGATTGAACGCAAGCCATCTCGAGTACAAAACTCAGATCCCTGTGTCTAGTGTGCGAATGAGATGATCGAACTGGCGATGAAAGATATGACCAAAACCCCCCAAGCGTCTAACCAGTCCGATATTTCGATCGAAGACGCACGCGCCATTGAAGCTTTTCTTCAGAAGCACAAAAATGTAAATGTTTTGTCGCCGCGCCAATGGCTCTGGGTGTTGTGGAACCACAAGCTCACGTGGCGACTCCTGCGATACGTGAAGTCTCTCCCAAACCAAGTCGTGTACTACGACGACAAAATTCCACCACCAACCACAATTCCAGGATTCTCGTGGCGTCGTCCCACAATCCTTCACGGTTTTGCGCGTTCGTGTGTCTTGCTGCCGGAGAACCGAGAAGACTACTTTCGCGGAACGGCCAAGCAGAATCTCCGCACCCGCACGTCGGGCGCCACTCGCAAGGGTTACGTCACGCGCGAATTAGCGAATGACGAGATTTTTCAATTCGTAAGTAGCGTTTGCATTGCCCGCGGCTGGCATGAATTCGATCCCAAAATCTTCGTGACCGTTACCGGTCGAGACGTACTCGACTTGCGTGGGGTCGGTACATTCAGCGCCGAAGGTACTCCCGTGGCATTTGCTATCGGCACCCAGGCCGGTGATGCGATTGCGCTCAAATGGGCGTACAGCACCGACCAAGGACATGCACGCTGGCAGTGCTTTAGTGGTCTCGTTGATTACTGCTACGAGCAGAAACTACGCACAATCATTGAGGACCCTCGAATGTTCATTGAGCGCACCTTGCTGGTCTTTCAAAAGGATCTTGGCTTCATCGATGCCAACGTTCAGCTCCGCCGACGTCCAACCAGCCGAGCTGTCTAACGGTCACCACTAAGAAGCGACTACCGCCTTGGTGGAAATTTTGGAGCGAAGTTCGCCCAGATGACTTCTAACGGGTACCGTCGACGGCTTTGAAGAACTTGCGCCAAGCGACAGACGCAAAACCAACCACCTGGAGTGATTCGTCGGCGAACCGAAACATTGGAAATGTCAGCCAGTCCGTCAAGTGATGCGTGCGCTTGAGGGTTGAGGGCAACCAGAAGAGATAGGGAGTCACCAGTAGCGTCCCCAGCGCTATCCATGGTGAAGTCAATAGTCCCAAAAGAATCACGACCCCAAGCAAAAAGGGTGGACCTGGTCGCAGGGAGGGAATGCCACCCTTGTCAATCCACTTCTGGGCGGCGCCCCGACCGTAGAACTTCGACCGCCGCCACGTTCCGCGGAGCTTGTCACCGTAGTCGTGCTCGACCAGTAGTTGGGGAACGCTCCAGATGGATTCTGGGCCGTAGGTGCGGCGAATCGTGTCGCACAGATACGTATCTTCACCCGCCCCGCGGATAGCGGGGAATCCGCCAACGGCCTTGATTGAAGCAACACGAGCTGAAAGGTTGGCCGCGGCGAGATAGCTCACTACCTCCATGGACTCGACACGAGGTGGCGCGATATAGAGGAGAACGCGAGTGAGTAGTCCAATGTCTTGCCCGAACCTGCGATCGAGGGGCAAAATCGTGTTGAACACATCGTTGTAGCGGGCATTACGAGAGGTCGGCCGCCACGCAGTAGTTGGCCCACCGATGAGGTGCGTGGTGGCATCGGCGGACTGCCAAGCCTCGAGTAGTTCGTGAGCCCACGCTGCAGTAGGGCGACAGTCGTCGTCAATAAACGCAATTATGTCCGTCTGGCACGCGTCGACCGCCGCTTGCCGCGCCGCCCAAATGCCAACGTTTTCCGGTAGTTCTACGACTTGGCATCTCAGGTCCAACTGTTCGAGTGCTTGACGAACCGTGGCAACAGTGCCATCGGTTGACCCATCGTCGACCACGAGGATTGAAACATCATCACTCTGCCGGCTGAGGGCAATCAGACATTCCGTGATGCGCTGCACTCCGTTGAAAGTGCAGATCGCGACGGTGATGTCAGAGTGCTTTATCATCTCAGCCCTTCCTTACCCCTCGGTCGCTCACAGTGATAGTACGACAGCACAACTCGCTTATCCGAAACGCGTACATGATTACCTACAGGGTTCGACGCACGAGCGCAACGCAATCCTTTGATCGGCTAGGGGATTGCGTTCTGCTAACTCTTGTTTCGCAGAGCGTGGAGGGCCTGGCGATTTAGAAGGACTGCTTTAGTCTCGTGGTCCGATATTTCACTCATACCGTTCGGATGTCCGGGGTGCTCACTATCAATTACCGCGAGCAGCCCCAGACGACGAGCCCGACGGGCAGTGCGACGCACGGTTTGCTCCGATGCCGATGCCGATGCCGATGCCGAGGTGTGAGGTTGGATCGCAACCAACCGGAGTCCGCGTAGTCGCATAAATGCCAGTACACAAATATTTGGATGCTTGATGCTTGTGGCTGGGTTGCCGACCTTTTCGAGCTCTTCTAGTAATCGTTGAGCACTGCTGGCTTCGTAACCCACCAGGCCCACGCGAGCTCCTCGTGGAAGTAACCCTGTCAAGAGTTCGTACATGAACGCGATGGCTTGAACGCTGTGGTCGCGTGCCACGAGATCGAGTCGTGACGCCTTTCGATTCTTGAAAATCCACAGCAGCGCGATTACGGCCCAGGGGATGAGTGGCTCGGGAGTCAAAAGTGCCAGCGTGGCAATCACGGTGGCCAGGGAGTACCCAGTCAGCACGCACCAACCAAGCAGCATGGGGTGGCGGCGGAGATACGCGATGCGAGCACCTGACCGGAAACGAAAGTTTCGTCCCGCGCCACGACCCCAGCGCCATGACCTGCGGGTGCTGATTGCACTCTCGCCCCAGGGCATCACCATCCGTGCATCATTAACAACGATGCACGGCGTGCCGGCTGCGGTGCTTCGTTGCTGGAAGTCAATATCCGAACCGTAATTGAAGCGCTCGTCGAATCCATCAATTCCGTCAAACGTTGATCGAGTAAACGCAACGTTGGCCGTCGGCGCCGAATCTGGAACTGTGCCGGTCGGGGAGTCGTTAAACGTTCCAAAGGGGCTGACACCCTTTGGTTCTATCGGCCCGCAGATGTATTGATATCCCCCGGTTGATAAGGCGTCAACACAGGCTTGCAGCCAGTTGGGAGTCGGCAGGCCGCCGGCGTCACAGAAGGCAACGATGTCCGTGTCAGCAATCCGAACGCCGACGTTGCGCTGATGAGGTATGGAGGATGATCGCCAAAAGGGCTTCTCGTAGTCCACCCACTCCACCCAGGGATTGGCACTGCGAATGTGGTCCAGGCGTTTTTCTGAGGCGTCAATCACAATGCACTTAGCATCGAGCGCCTCGCACTGAGGCTTGAGCAAAGCGAGAGAGTCGCTTATTGCTGGCTCGTCCTTGACGAGGAGCACGACGGCGACTGTGGGCGCTGTCATTCGTTTACTGCGCTCTGGCTAGCGAGAAGTAATTAGTCCTGCTGTTCTCAAACTGGACTCGCTGCACGCTGAACATTACGTAATCTTAGAAGCAAAGGCCTTCATCAATTAGTCCTGGCCATACGCCACGGGGGTCGTCTTTCTAAAAAAGTCCCTAATTCGCAACGCGGGTCCACTCGGTTCCGATATGAAAGTACGATTCCTCGAGAGCGCCACCGTCGCCATTCGACGATTTGAAACTAGGGTTATTCAGTTGTTACATCCAGTGGCAATCCGTTTTGGGGCTGTAGCTCAGTGGTTAGAGCGCGGGACTCATAATCCCTTGGTCGTGGGTTCGATCCCCACCAGCCCTACCAATCCCGTCTGCTGTGGCAAAATCGCCACCCGCCGACAAGAGTCCAGAGCTCGTAGAGGAATACCGCTGCACGTTGACTTCAAAGTGGAGTCTGGCTAGACGAAATGCAGCGTTGTTAGAGTGCACCGATTTTTTCGCCGACGGCCCTGGAGATCCAAGTGGCGTAATAGCGATTGATGTGCACGGTGTCAAAGAAGACGAGATGGTTCGTCTTCCCATCATTCACAAAAACAGTGCACGTTTTAGTGGTGCAGAAGAGTGGTTGGACGTCAATCATTGTGATTCGACCCGCATCGTTGTAGTACTTCTCTACTGCCAATTCCGTTTGGGGGATCACTTTGTTCGGCGATAGAAGGCAGGCCTTCATCGGACGCGTGCCCACAATGCAGTCCTTGGCTTCGATTCCGACACTGCCGTAGGCATAGCGGGGTGTTGGCCCCATGATGAAGAGGTCCGCCCCACTCGGTCGAAGTGCTTTCATCGCCTGACCCAAAGCGACTTTGAAGGGACCAGGGGCTGGGGTCTTGTCTAAGTTACGCCCCTTGGGGTAGGCGCGTCCGGCCATGAATATTGCGTCGGGGCGGTGACGAAGTGTCCACTTCACCACCGAGGCGGAGAATTTCGTGCAGTCGCGTGCCGTGATGGTGCCGTACATAATGAAGCCAGGGTCATTGGGGCTTCCCCAAGGGGCACAGCCCCGCATACCCAAAAAGACAATCCTCCAGTGATGTGACTTGCCGAGAGCGTTGAATGTCGGCAGCCACATCCCGGCGACGGAGTCACCGGTTAGGAGTACGACCTTGGCCGCGTGGATGTCACCGTACGCGCAGTCAACCGATGGATTGCGAGCTAGGCCACGAATGAAGGCGTTACTCCAGCAGCCAAGGCGATGTGGAGTCAGCGTGGAGTCATCCGGAGTAAGCCGTTGGATGGGTGGCTCAGTTGTCAGCATTCCCTGTTGGGCGGGGGCGTGCACCGAGTGTTTGATGTACTGCTCGAGTTGTGCCAGCGATGGTCCCGCTGGTGCCGCATGGGCCACTGTCAAAGAAGTGCTGCTGAATGCCAAGGTGATTGCACCAATGGTTGCCAGCATGCGCTTGCTCAGCGAGCCGAGTCGAGAACTCATTTACCGGCCCAGGCGATGGCGCCACCTTGTTGATCCAATAGTTGTGTGGCTCGAGTAACGCGGCGCATCATGATTACCCATCCAATGAGATAGGCCGGTGCAAGTAGCGATGGCCGGGTGGCAAAGCCACTTGTTGCGAGCATGCGAATTATGCGGATGATCCTCGAGCCTGTGAGCACTTCTGGGTCGAGGCGATCAGGTCGAATCTGCCCGGAACTTGCGAACCACTCTTCAAGCTCTCGGTTGCCTCGTCGTACTCGCACGAGCCGGCCGACCTCTTCATCACTGGTGCGCCGGGCCATCGTGAAAACCATCGTGCCGTCCACAATCTTGCGCTCGGCGGCCGAGTAGCACTGATCGAAAAACCCGTCATCGTTTGTGACGTTAGGGAAGGGGCCAAATCGCTGACGGGCAGCTTCGTTGGCGCCGTAGATACGGCGTCCCGCCAAATGCGTTGAGGCGTACTTAACCATCCAGGGATGGCGTGTGACTACGAAGTAGTGCGCTCGGACCAGGAAGGTGGAGTCTGAAACATCAATCGAGACCTGCGGGGCCGCGACCCGTGCTTGGGGTACATCCAGCGCCTCGATGAGTTTGCGGACAGTACCCATTTGGAAGGCGATATCGGCATCCAGGTAGAGGCGGGGGTAGTTGTTCGCGGCCGCTTGGTCGCCCGCATTAAGGGCGAGCACCTTCGACGGAACTGTCTGCTCGATGACCGTGACGTAGTCAAATTTGCGCGCACGAGTAGCCGTGTCATCGGTACAGCCATTGGCAATCACAATGACCTGGTCGTGTGCGGAGACTTCGCTGCGAAGCTGTTCGAGAAGCGTCTCAATCTGCTGCGCTTCATTATGGGCAGGAATGATTAGCGAGGCCACGGGAGATGACTTTCAAGGAGGCGGCAAGGAGTGGCTTTCACACCCCAAACCCTAATCAGTGCTTCGGGCGAGTTCCCGACGACATGGTTCTCCGCTTCCTACACTTGGCCCTATGGATATTTTCACTGGACTTTTGGCCGACGCCGAGGAACTGCTTCCCGGCGCGATTGCGATGCGTCGTGACCTGCATCAACACCCCGAGCTCGGCAACGATCTACCGCGTACCCAAGCCAAGGTCCTCGAAGCACTCGAAGGACTCGGCCTCACGGTTACGACCGGCGAGGCTCTGAGCAGCGTCATTGCCGTACTGGAGACCGGTCGGCCCGGACCAACCGTTCTGCTTCGCGGAGACATGGACGCACTGCCAATGCCGGAAGACACGGTGGAGCCGTTCAAGAGTGTTGTCGATGGTGCGATGCACGCCTGCGGTCACGACTCTCACACCGCCATGTTGGCCTTTGCGGCCAAGTTGCTGGTCGCCCGCAAGGATGACCTCAAAGGTCGCGTGGTCTTTATGTTCCAGCCTGGTGAAGAAGGTCATGGTGGTGCCGAAATCATGATCAACGAAGGAATCCTGGATGTGGCCGGCAAGCCCGATCTTGCGGTAGCCATCCATGTCACGCCTTCTTTGCCTAACAAGATGATTGGTACCCGGGGTGGCACCATCATGGCGTCTTCGGATGAGATCACTATTGACATTGTGGGACGGGGCGGACATGCCTCACAGCCTCATGTGGCGCTCGATCCGATTCCGGTGGCCTGCGAGTTGGTCATGGCGATTCAATCGATGGTGACGCGAAAGATCAACGCCTTCGATCCCGCCGTCGTCACCATTGCACACGTGACAGCCGGAACGACCAGCAACGTCATTCCCGAGCGAGCACAGATTCACGGCACCATCCGAACGGTTTCGGCTTTCACGCGCGAACTAGTTCGCAACGAGTTGGAGCGCTTAACTCACGGGATTGCTGCGGCTCACGGAACGACCGCGGAGTTCAAGGTACGCCTCGGCTACCCCGTTACGGTGAACGATGCCGCCGTAGCCCAGTGGTCTCGAGATGTTGCCGCCGGCTTGCTCGGAAGTGGTTTTGCCATCGAGATGCCAACGCCAGTGATGGGAGCAGAGGACTTCAGTTACGTCCTGGAGCAGGTGCCAGGGGCCATGCTCTTCTTGGGTGTTTGCCCTGATGGTGTGAACTTTTTTGAGGCAGCTCCCAACCACTCGAACCGGATGACTATCAATGAGTCGGGCATGGCGGCGGGTATTGCGTTGTATGCCGGAGTGGCTCTCGCCAAGAGCCAAGAGGCTTAACGAACCGCAATCAATGGATCGGTAGCCACGCGACTCTCCACGCCCGACGGTCCCACGGGGCGCGTGCCGCGCAACGTGATCCGACGCATGCGACGGTCTACGTTCTCGTAGTCATCGGTGGCGTAGTGCATAGTGGCCTGGTTGTCCCACATGAGAACATCACCGAGCTGCCAACGGTGGCGAAGCGTGAACTCCGGCTGCACCTGGTGGGCGTAGAGGAGGCGCAGTAAGTGTTCACTCTCAATTCTTGAACAGCCCACGAGGTGGGAAGTGAAGCCGGGATTCACAAAGAGATTCGGCTGACCAGTCTTGGGGTGGATCCGCACGACGGGGTGGATGACAGGTGGTTGCTTCTTGGCGAGTTCGTAGAGGTAGTCGGCGTCGTCACGTGTGAGGGCCGAGTCGAAGGGTTCGCCCCAGTAGGCGAGTGGTGCAATTCGGTGAACGGCTTCAAGCTCTTTCACCGCGTCGCGAAGAACTGGATGCAACTTGGCGTACGCCGTTCGAGTGTCAGACCACAACGTGTCACCGGCAAATGGCGGTACGGCGTCGGCTACGAGAATTGACATCTGGGGTGGGTTCTCAATGAACGTTACGTCGGTATGCCACATCGCATTCTTGCCACCCTGGGCCGCATCAAGAATCAGCATTTCGGGATAGTCGGGGTGACCGGGCACAACGGGGTGGGCTGGCGTGGGTTCACCCATCAGGTGGGCGAGTCGCGAATGTTCGGCGTGCGTGAGGTGCTGGCCGCGAAAGACCAACACGAGATGTTCGGCGAGGAGAGCATGAATTTCGCTGGCGTCGGTGACGTCGCGCAGGAACTGGCCCGATAGCTCGGCACCAAAGGCTCCGGTGATTGGGCTTGCAGTCCACGATGTCGACACCATAGATCCTCCTCAAGAATCCCTACGAACGTAGTAGGGAATAAAAAGTCACCAACCCCAAAATTCTCAGTTGTCACGAAATTGCAACACACTTTGAACCCTTCAAGTGGTCTAAAAGTCCTGATAAAAGGGTGAAAGACTGAATACCTGACTATTTCAGTAAGGTATGTTGCAATTAAGGAGGCTGCACCGTGACCGAGTCCATCAAACAAGAGACATCCGTAGAAGTAGCCAAGCGCGCTAGTGACTACCTCCGCGGCACGTTGCTCGAAGAAATCAGCAATTCCTGCCCGAAGTTTGACGGTGATTCCGAGCAGCTCCTGAAGTTCCATGGGGTCTACGCCCAGGACAATCGTGATGTGCGCCGCGAGCGGAGTCTGGCTGGCGAAGAGCTTGAGCACATCTTCATGACTCGCGTTGTAGTTCCCGGTGGCTTCTTGACGAGCGCACAGTGGCTGGCTCTCGACACGGCGTCAGACACGGTGGCTGATGGAACAATTCGCCTCACCACGCGTCAGGCCATTCAGTACCACGGCACGATCAAGAGCGGGCTTCAATCTCTCGCGCGTCAGCTCGACGAAGTGTTGATGACCTCCTTTGGTGGCTGTGGTGACGTCGTGCGCAACGTGGTGATGTGCCCTGACCTTCAAATTCCCGAAGCCGATCCCTACATTGCCGAAGTGGCCAACGCCATTGCCGAGCGCTTTCGGCCCACGACTACTGCCCACTGGGAGATATTCGTCGACGGCCAGCGGGCCGCAAGTCGTGAAGTAGTAAATGAACACTCGTTCTACGGAGACACCTACCTTCCGCGTAAGTTTAAGATTGCCATTGCACATCCCCACGAGAACTGTGTCGATGTCTTCGCGCAAGACCTCGGAATGATTCCCGGAACACACCCCACCCTCGGTGAGGGTTTCACCTTTGTTGTCGGTGGAGGTCTTGGTCGCAACTACGCCCACGAGCACACCTTTGCTCGCCTCGGCGAAGTATTGGGCTTTGTGCCACGCGCCAATGTTGAAGAAGTCATCGCGGCCGTCGTGGACGCCTACAAGGATTTGGGTGACCGCACGGACCGTAAGCGGGCGAGACTCAAGTACGTCTTGGCGGACGCTGGACTCGAGGCCTTCCGCGGCGAGATTCACGCCCGCCTCGGCTACGAATTAGCTGACGCACTCCCGCTCCCCGCAAACTTTGACCGGAGCGACCACCTCGGCTGGCACGGTCACGACGACGGAACTTGGCGAGTCGGCGTTCGCGTCGCCGCTGGTCGTATTCGTGACGACGAGACGAGTCAGACTCGAACGGCCCTGCGCAAGATTGCCCAAGCGCTCCCAGTCAAATTCTTCCTTACCCCGCAGCAGGACATCATCATCGACGGTGTGAGCGCCGAGGAACGACCATTCGTTGATCAACTCCTTCGCGACGCCTCGGTGCGCGAGGCCGAGACACTGGGCTCGATTGAGCGCACCGCACTGGCCTGCCCCGCTCTGCCAACCTGCGGTCAGGCGTTAACTGAATCCGAACGAGTGCTTGGCTCCGTTGTTACCCAGTTTGAATCGGCACTTTCTAGCCGTGGCTTAGAGCGTCGTCCGGTGGCATTACGCATGACGGGATGCCCTAACGGCTGCGCTCGCCCGGCTGTTGCCGAGATTGGCATCGTGGGTCGTACGAAGTCGACCTACGACATCTACGTCGGTGGTTCGCGTCAAGGTGATCGACTAGCCACGTTGTTCCAGGAGAAGGTCAAGCTGGCCGACCTGGCCGATGCTGTCGCGCCCCTCTTTGATGCGTGGCAGAGCGACGGAGCTGCCGATGAATCCTTTGGGGACTTTGCGAACCGTTGGAGCAGCAAGTGACCGTCCAGCTTGTCGGTGCCGGACCCGGTGACGCCGACCTCCTGACGGTGCGTGCAACTCGAGCTATTTCCGCCGCCGAGGTCGTTGTCTTTGATCGTCTCGTTGATCATTCGGTCCTCAACCTCATCGCACCTTCGGCGGTTCGCTACGACGTCGGCAAGACTCCCGGTCAGTCGTCCAGCCAAGAGGCCACCAATGAATTGCTGATTGAGCTTGGTCGCTCCGGCCGTCGCGTGGTCCGCCTGAAGGGTGGCGACCCCTTCGTCTTTGGTCGGGGCGGGGAAGAGGCGATCGCTCTCACCAGTGCCGGTGTTGAGTTTGAAATCATCCCCGGGCTCTCCTCCTCGCTCAGCGGTCCCTTGGCCGCCGGTATTCCGGTGACTCATCGCGGCATCTCGCGAGGCGTCACGATTGTCACTGGCCACTTGATTGATGGTGAGTGCAACTCCTTTGTACATTTGGCCAATCCTCAGCTCACACTGGTGGTACTCATGGGTGTCGCTCATCGCGCCGATATCGCCCGACAGCTCATGGTTGGTGGGTTGACCGCCGATACTCCGGTGGCCGTTATTGAACGGGCGTACACCTCGTCTCAACGCACGGTACGCACTACCTTGCAGCGGCTCGGCATCACCGAAATCGCTAACCCGGCCATCATTGTGATTGGTGCCGTTGCGGCCATGTCATTGAACGACATCACCACAGAGTTGGCCACGGCGTCCTGGTAGTGCTGCCTCTCGCCTTCAATCTT
This sequence comes from uncultured Acidimicrobiaceae bacterium, assembly GCA_937894805.1. GTDB lineage: Bacteria > Actinomycetota > Acidimicrobiia > Acidimicrobiales > RAAP-2 > RAAP-2. The sequence continues at coordinate 15,572 of CALAYR010000030.1, forward strand.
CAAGGTAAGCGCGTCCTCGTTCTCGGAGCCGGCCGTGTCGCCGGCAGCAAGATTGCCTTACTCGACGCTGCCGGTGCTGACATCACGGTGATTACGACCGAGGTGCTGGAGCCAGTGCCCGACACGGCCACGCTGATTCTTCGTCCCTACGCGCCGGGTGACCTTGAAGGTTTTCAGCTCGTTATCTCCGCCACGGGCGTCAGCGCGGTAAACGATCTCGTCGTCGCCGAAGCCAAGGCGCGGGGAATCTGGCTCAACGTGGTGGACGATCCCTCGCGCTGCGACTTCTACTTCACGGCCGTCCATCGTGACGGTCCGGTCATCGTCTCCGTTTCGACCGAAGGCTCAGCACCGGCGTTGGCCCAGTACGTGCGAGATCTCGTTCGTGCCGCGCTGCCGAAGAATCTCGCCGGTGTGGCTCGACGACTTCGAAGTGAACGTGACACGATGCACGATGAGGGGATCTCTACCGAGAGCATTTCGTGGCGGGCCCGTATCGATGAATTGGTCGCCGAAGAGACGACGACTGACTAGTTCAGCGGTTCAATAACAACAGCAGTGCCGTAGGCAAGAATCTCCTGGTAGATACCGCCCAGCTCATTTGAGTCGAAACGCATGGCGATGATGGCATTAGCGCCGGCCTGACGTGCGTTTTCGGACAGTCGCTCCACTGCCTCTTCGCGAGCCTCCGCCAACTGCTTGGTCATACCGGCGAGTTCGCCACCCACAATGGACTTGAGCGAAGCACCAATCTGCGAACCAATGTGGCGGGTGCGAACAGTGAGTCCTGAGACTTCACCAATCAACTTCGTGATCTTGTAGCCCGGCGCATCGTTGGTTGTAACAATCAGCATGTTGACTCCTAGTTTGGGGTGAACGCCCACACTATATCGGGCGTGGTCAAATGAGGTATGCAGCAACTCCGATTTGTTCTCGCCGTACTCTGCGCGCTGACTCTCTTGGCCTTTGGAGCGTCACGGGCTTCGGCCACGCAGAGCTCCATTGGAGCACCTGAAGTCTGCACCGCTCAAACTCTCGCCGATGGCCTTAACGCCGCGGGTCAAGCCAAGGTGGTTGTGGCGACGGCCTTTGCCTGCGAAGGTCCTTGGGCCTACCTGTGGGCGGACGTTACGGCCGGTTCCGAGACGATTGGCGTGACGGTGGTTCTGAAATGGCGGCCCGATCGGAGTAGCTGGTGGCCAACTGATCGTGTCGTTACCTGCGTGAAAGGCGTGATGCCGGAGTTGATCTTTCGCCAGGGATGTTTCTCGAACTAGACGATCTCGACGCCAATGATGTTGGGCGCGGGGAATCCCTGTGCTTCGCAGAGCAGGCGGTAGACGTTGTTGATGAATTCGGCATCCCAAACAGAAACGACATTGCCCTCAGCGTCTAGGTTTTCGTTCTTCCCGAAGATGGCGAAGAATACATCAGTCACTTCGGTGTTGCTCGCTGGCACGTTCAACGTGTGAGTCGATCCGGCCGGCTCAAAGAGGTAGCTCCCGGCCTCATTGACCTCGGGGTACTCGAGGTAGTGCCAAGATCCGCTCAACGTGAAGGCGTAGACATCGCCGGTGTGACGGTGGGTCATGACTTGGTAGCCGGGCTGAAAGCGGGTGCGCACGACCCAGAGATCACGGGCTAAATCGATGTGGAGAACCTGCATTGAGGAACCGTCTCCAATGTCGACGAAAGGTAGTTCGTTCTGGCCGACGTGGAGGGCCTTGGGGATGATGTCGAACATGATGCTCCTTACTTGATTCGCTTGGGTGGTCGTGGGAAGAACGAGCTCGTCGTAGCAATGTATTCCTCGTAGCCCGCACGGGTCTTCTTGAGTTTGCGCTCCAACATGGGCTTCCCCGAGAGGTTGGCCACGAGATAAATCATTAAGAGCGCTGATCCGATGGTGGCCCAGCCCCAAGGCACGGAGCAGGCCACGAGGTAGTAGCCCGTCCACAGAACGGCCTCGCCGAAGTAGTTCGGGTGTCGGGTGTACTTCCAAAGTCCACGATTCATCGTGGTTCCGTGGTTGTCCGGGTTCGCAATAAAGCGTCGCAACTGGTCATCCCCGATGGCTTCGACGCCAAAACCCACGAGGGCTAAGCCCAGTCCGACGTAGGTCAAGACCGGGAGGGTGACGTGGTTAGCAAAGGCCACGAACTGCAGGGGAATAGAGACCAGGAAGAGCAAGGTGCCCTGGGTGAAGTAGATGATCTTGAGGGCCTTCACGCTGTCATTCGATCCCTTGGTGTTAGCCAGAATGGCCACGTAACGCGTGTCCTCGGCCGTACCTCGCTGGCGTAGTGCCAGATAGATGGAGAGGCGAAGAGACCATAGCGCTACGGCACTAAGAAGACCCAGGTGTAACCAGTGATCGACGGCGTGGTTCGAGAGGTGCATCGACCCACTCTCTGGAGCACTCTTGAGGTGGCTTACGAAGAGGCTTTCCAGGAGGACGACGAGGAAACCCGACCCCCAGAAGACGTCAATGATTGCGTGGCGCTTGACGACAAACGATGTGGCGAACGCCAAGAGCGCCCAAGCCAATGCCGTGGCAAAGGCGAAAGGAAGATTGCTGAAAAACCACGATAAGTGCATGGCGTTGTTCTAGCAGGAGGTGGAACCTTTCGGGCACTAGCCCGTAGCCTGAGTTGGTAATGAAGCGTCGTGGATTTTTCTCTCTGGTCTGGGTTGCCCTGCGGGACCTCTTCGATCAAAACACCAGCTTCGGTCGCCTGGCCGCGGTCCACGTCGCCATGATGGCCGGTGACACGTTGGTCACCGTCTCGCTGGCCGGTTCACTCTTCTTTTCGGTGAGTCCCACCGAGGCGAAGAGCAAGGTCCTGGCCTACCTCATGTTGACCTTTGCGCCCTTTGCCGTGGTCTCGCCGATTCTCGGGCCACTCATTGATCGCTCGGTTAATGGCCGCCGCATCATCGTGGCCCTCTCCGGCCTCAGTCGCGTGCTGCTCTGCTGGATGATGAGCCGGCATCTCAACTCCTGGCTCCTCTTTCCTGAAGCCTTCGCCGTCCTGGTCGCCTCCAAGCTCTACGTAGTGACTCGCGGCACGTTGGTTCCAGAGATGGCCCGAACTGACCAACTTTCTCAGCGCACTGAATCGCTGGATGAGTCGGGCTGGCCAACCACGAATCGCGCCGTTAGCTCCAACAAGGGCTTCGCCGGATTTAACGCCCAGCTCACGTTGCTTGGCACCGGTGCCGGATTGATTATGGGGGTGCTCGGTGCGGGCATCTTGAAGGCACTCAGTGCGGCGAGTGTGTTGCAGTTTGCGGCGCTGGTCTTTCTCTTTGCGGGATTCGCGAGCTTGCGGCTCCACAAGGCCTCGCCACTACGGCAGCGAACGACGGCGACCACATGGGAGCTGGCGCACGATGGTGTCGACCACATCGAAGTGACGTGGGGTCTGACGGCCATGGCCATCCTGCGTTTCGCCATCGGCTTTTTAGGCTTCCTCCTCGTCTTTGGACTGCGCCATCAACAAGCGTCACTCACCTGGTACGCGTGGGCCCTCGCGATGACGGGCCTGGGGTCGCTCGTGGGCCTGGCCATCGTCACCCGCTATCACGGGACTCGAGAAGACGCCACCTTGTTGGCTTGGTCCCACCTTGTGCTGGCTCTCGTCGCGGGTTACCTCGCGTGGAACCCTTCGCTGGTGGGTCAGGTCTTGCTCTCGGGAGTGATCGGCCTCGTTGGGGCCGTGGCCCAACCGAGTTTTGACTCAATAACCCAGCAGCATGTCGCCCCGGGCCACCAGGGTCGGACCTTTGCCAAGTTCGCCGTGCGTCAGCAGTTGCTCTGGGTCGTGGGAGCGATTATTCCCGTGGCGATAGCGATGGAGTTCACGATCGGTGATGGCGTGATTGCGGTGATATGCCTGTTGACCGGACTGATTTACGGTCTCGGCCGACGCTACGTTCGATGAGGCCTAGTAGAGGCCCCGCATAGCCTCGCCAATGACGTCGGACAGGTACGCCGAATACGTTGTGGAGATGTGAGACCAATCGCGGTACACCACCATGTTGCCAATAATGGGCGAGCATGATTTCTTGCCACAAATCCACTTAGTGCTATCAAAGAACGTGACGCCATTGGCTGCGGCGACGGAAGCTTCGGCACGGTGGCGGTCACGCCACAGAGGCGCAGATGTGCGAAGCGGGGCAGAGCACTGCTGCACGGCTTTCGGGTGCTGCGCCACACATCCCGTTGGATCGAGATAGTTGGCGAACGGCGGATTGTCACCCAGCATGAGGACCTTGGCACCACTGCGCTTGATCTCGGTCATGGAGGTGGTCAGGCCCGCGCGAAATTCGGCATCGGTGACCAGGGTGTTGGGACCAGAAAGGATGTACGAGGTCCGCTCCGCGAGTAACACCAACGTCGGCTTCTTGGATTGGATCTTTTTGATTGTCTTTGTGCGCCACGTGTCGCAACCGGTGTTGTAGGCGTTGGGGTTGCCCCACTTGCCGTAGAGGTGCAGCTTGGCCACCACGCATCCCATGGACGAGTACAAGATGAGACGACCGTGAGCGGCGAGAACGGCCCGAGCGACGGCGGGGGCCCACATGTACGCGTGGGAGTCACCAAAGAGAATCACGAGGGGCTTGGCGTTCTCCTTGCCCCACGAGCACGTGGCGACGCATTTGGCGCCGAGTTGCGTATTGGGGAAGGTGACGAGTCCCGCCTGCGTGAGTTTGGGGGTCAGGTTGGCCGGAACAGTGCGGATCGAGGTTGATTGAACCACGGCCTTAGCGACTTGCTTGGGGGAACCTGGAGCGGGCAACGGTGCAAAAGAAGACGCTTGAGCGGTCGCCATCGTGCCGAGGGTGAGGGCCAGGATTGCACCCAACACTGAAGTTCGCCGTGACGTCATGCTGACAGCGTATCGCTCCAAAAATTGAATTTACTTCGGGCCCGGCACGCCAACGCAGCCGGAATTGACGAGCGCCCCGCCTTTCGGCGGGGCGCTCGTTGGCGATTCATTTGTTACTTGAGTCGTGCCTCGAGCGCATCAACCTGGGCGTGCAACTTGGCGGGCAGGTGGTCACCAAAGGTGGCGTAGTGCTCGCGGATGCTACCGACCTCGGTGCGCCACTCGTCAAGGTTGACCGTCAACAGCTCGTTAAGGTCCGCATCGGAGATGTTGAGACCGTCGACATTGATGCCCGACTTCTTGGGCACGAAGCCAATTGGCGTCTCCTCAGCCTCGCCACGACCGGCGCAACGCTCAAAGACCCATTCCAGGACGCGGCTGTTTTCGCCGTATCCGGGCCAGAGCCAACGGCCATCGTCACCCTTACGGAACCAGTTCACGTAGAAGATCTTCGGGAGCTTGCTGGCGTCAGCCACGGCACCCATCTTCAACCAGTGGCCGAAGTAGTCAGCCATGTTGTAGCCGCAGAACGGCAGCATGGCGAAGGGGTCGCGACGCAAGTTGCCAACAGCACCGGCGGCAGCGGCCGTGGTCTCTGAGGCCATGATCGAACCGAGGAATACGCCGTGGTCCCAGTCGAATGACTCGAACACGAGCGGGATCACGCTGGCGCGACGGCCACCGAACAACACGGCGTCGATTGGAACACCGGCGGGGTCTTCCCACTCGGCCGCAATCGCGGGGTCCTGGGCAGCTGGGGTCGTGAAGCGGGCGTTGGGGTGCGCGGCCGGCGTGCCGGACTCCTTGCTCCAGGGCTGACCCTTCCAGTCGGTCATGCCTTCTGGGGCGTCGCCCATGCCTTCCCACCAGACGTCGCCGTCTGCGGTGAGGGCCGTGTTCGTGAAGATGGAGTTGGCCTCAATCGTGTACATCGCATTGGGGTTGGTGTCCATGTTGGTGCCGGGAGCTACGCCGAAGAATCCAGCTTCTGGGTTGATGGCGTAGAGGCGACCATCGGGTCCAGGCTTCATCCAGCAGATGTCGTCACCGACCGTCTCGACCTTCCAGCCGGGCAGGGTGGGAATCAACATTGCGAGGTTGGTCTTGCCGCAGGCACTCGGGAAGGCACCGGTGACGTACCGGGTCTCGCCCTCAGGGCTGGTGAGCTTCAAGATCAGCATGTGCTCGGCGAGCCAGTTGGCATCACGCGCCATGGTGGAGGCAATGCGCAGCGCGAAGCACTTCTTACCGAGCAACGCGTTGCCGCCGTAGCCCGAACCGTAGGAGATGATCTCCTTGGTCTCGGGGAAGTGGACGATGTACTTGTTCTCGGCGTCGCAGGGCCATGGCACATCTGCCTGACCTTCGGCGAGGGGCATGCCGACCGAGTGGAGGCAGGGCACAAACTCGCCCTTGTCGCCCAACACTTCGAGGGCGCCCTTACCCATGCGGGTCATGATGCGCATCGAAACGGCCACGTAGGCCGAGTCGGTGATCTCGACACCAATGTGCGAGATGTTCGATCCGAGTGGTCCCATGGAGAAGGGGACCACGTACATGGTGCGGCCCTTCATGGAACCAGCGAAGAAGCCGTTGAGGGTCTCGCGCATGGCGGCGGGGTCGGTCCAGTTGTTGGTCGGTCCGGCGTCGGCCTCGTTCTGAGAGCAGATGTAGGTGCGATCTTCGACGCGAGCCACGTCGCCCGGGTCACTCGCGGCGTAGTAGCTGTTCGGACGCTTGGCGTCTGACAACTTGGTGAACGTTCCGTTATCAACGAGTAATTGACAGAGTTCGTCGTACTCTTCCGCCGAACCGTCGCACCAGTGGATACGATCGGGGGTAGTGAGTGCTGCGACTTCTTCAACCCATTGGATGAGTCGTTGGTTGTTGGTTGGGGCTGACACCTGTTCTTCTTTCTTTCAGATCGTGACAAGTCACGACGTCCATGGGGGACGCGGCGTTGCCCACGTCTAACTTCCCACCCGTTCCTTCTCAGGAACCAGTTAGGCGCGAGGATGCCGTACTGGAGCGTATCGCTGCCATCGTGGGGCGACACACAATCCCCTCTGGCGAAGTTCACATTGGCGACGACGCCGCTGTTTTAGCCCCAATTGTGGGCGAAACTCTCATTTCGACCGACGTTGCAGTCCTAGGGGTTCACCTCGACACGACACTCTTCCCACTCGAGGACCTGGGCTTTAAGGCCGTCGCCTCGGCCGTCTCGGACCTGGCGGCGATGGGCGGACGGCCCCGAGCGGCGGTGATCGCAGTCTCCTCGCCACCCGGGACTGACCTCGAAGAGTTGCATCGCGGGATC
>CALAYR010000031.1 GCA_937894805.1 uncultured Acidimicrobiaceae bacterium
ATCCAGTACTCCCCAGGCTCGCCTTCGGTGAAGGTGGTGCTGTCGGCGAGCCGTACGGTCACGGTGAGTGAACGGATCCGACCGAAGCAGTCTTGCACCCGCAGGGGGAGATCGGCCACGGACTCTTCGTGACTCAGATTCATCACTTTGATGCTGTCGATGGGGTTGTGGTCCCCAAAAATCGTCTCCCAGCTCCACTGCGCACCCGCCGATGGGCAGTTGATGACATGCACTGGATTGCCGGCAAACCCATCACCGGTCAAGGGGATGGTGCAGTGACTGCCTCCAGGGAGGGCGTTGATGTCATTGCTTCCGGTGACCCAAGGCGTGATGTCGATCATGCCCCCGGCCGACGAGACGCTGATGGCGGCTGGCACGTTCCAAGCGGGCAGGCCCGTGGAGAGTCCGTCGCCCCAACTGGCTTGCACCAGATTGACGTCAAGCGTGGAGCCCGTGAAGTCGACACTCTTGAAGGTCATTCCAATAAAACGCGTGCCCCGGAGCGATGCGTTTTTAAAGGAGGTGTGATTGAAGATCACCCCATCAAAGACGGCGTTGTCGAGCAGAGCGTTCTCAAATGATGCGTGAGTGAGGTCGACATTTGAAAAGTGGATGCCGCGTAGATCGCACCCGCTGTAGTTCACACCTTGAAACGGTGCCGCGTAGCAGTTAGGCGTAGCGGACGTAGGCAGTCCGGTGACCTCACGGGGGACTTCACTAACCAGAGACGTGGTCGTAGTGGTGGTGGCATCAGGGGCGTCGCTGGCGAATGCCGAAAGGCTCATCATCGCTATACCACCGGCGGCAAAAGCACCAAAGGCAATAGCGGCCCCGCGTAGCCAGGTTGTTAGGTGAAGTCGTTTCATAGTGATCTCCTCGATCTCGATGGCCTGACCGTAGGTCGGCGGTATGACACGGCAGTCTCAAAAGGGCTCACCTCAGGGTTGCGTGGGACTGCGGGCCCTCCGGTCCACCATCCGGTCAAGCCAAGGTTGCGTTTTTGAGGAATTTCTAGACGCCTAACCGCTTCTTTTCGCCTCAAATCTCCAGAATTAAGGGAAAATATTGCCAAAGAGCTCGTTGACAGGAGTGAGGCCTATCGACAAAACGGTACCTAGAGGGCGCGAAACTTCGACTCCATCCCCGGCCTCCGAGTCACAATGATCCTTGAATTGCAGGCCAGCGGAGCCGACTAACGGGATTTTGATTCGTCAACTAAGATGACAAATCATGAACACCACCCGATTCTTAACGCCGCGAAGTTTTAAGACCATTCTCGTGGCACCATTGCTCGCTACCGCGTTAGTGCTGCCAACGGCGACATCGCCTGTCTTGGCTGCTACGTGCAACTACCAACAGTGCACTACTGGTGGCGTGACCCCCACTGTGCTTATTCAGAAGGGTGTAGGGCAGATTCTTTCACTCGGTGCTCGTGGTACGTCCGTGAGTTTGCTTCAGAAGCAGTTAAATAAAGTCCTTCGCACGACTATCGCAGTGGATGGTGTCTTCGGTCGACAGACGCTTGCGAAAGTTACGCAGCTGCAGAGAATGACAGGTGAACTTCAGACCGGTGTGGTTGTGCCTCAGACATGGGAGGCTGCCCTCGCTGGGAGGTACCGGGTTTCTACAAAAGTTTCATTGAAATATGGCGACCGAGGACCACTCGTCAAGGTCGCCCAGCAACTCTTGAATCGCCACGGTTACGTGACCCGCGTTGATGGTGTGTTTGGCATGCAAACATGGCGCTCCGTCGTGGCGTTTAAGGCCGAGGTTGGCCTCAGTTTGAACGGATCGTCGAAAGCGGTCATCTCAACGCGCGTTTGGAACGCTCTAAACCTGCCTCATCCCACAACTCCTGTTTGAGGCGTCACGATCTAACTTGCCGAAGGTAGTTAGATGAACGATTCATCACCAGCGAAGAACAGGCAATTTCTTGTAGCAATAGCATCCGTAACTGCACTGACGGGTGGCTGGGAACTTGCGAGAAGCGCTCTTCCGGTGGAGCTGCGTACGTTGCTTATCGCAACGCTCTGCATTTCGCTACTGCAGTTTGGCCGGCGGCAGGTGACGAATCGGGGCAGTCTCGGATCATTGGCGCTCATTTCCCTTCTTCTTAGTGCCGTCTTCGTTATCGTCGTAATTCAGTCAAAGAGCCAGCTATCAGACGAAGGGCTGTTCGCAAACTTCGCATCGAATGCGCTGGCGCACGGAGTGAATCCATACGTCAGGCTCCCCTTGGATGCAGTAGCTGGGAGTCAGCTGGACCCCAATGGGTGGACCTACCGCATCGACGGCACGCATGTTCAGCAGTTTTCCTATCCCGTCCTCGCCCTAGCTGTCTATTTCGTTCTCGGGCTGCTGCCGGTTCACATCCCCCTGGCGGTCCTGGGGAGTCTCGTGGCCCTCGTGGGATCTGCGTACCTAGTTCAGCGACGTTGGGGAAGTATCTCGGCCCTTGTTTTCGTGTCCATCTGGTTCACCCCAATTTTTCAGGCCCTGGTCACCTCCGGTTGTACAGATTTCCTCTTGATTCCACCGCTCATCATGATTGCGGGCTTGCTAAAAAAGACCAACTCGGCATCTTCGTTGCAGATAAGTCTTCTACTGACCACCATCGTTTGCCTAAAGCAGACCGCGTGGTTGATGGCGCCATTTCTTGTCCTCGCGGCCGCAACTGATGAGACGCACAAATGGAAGATTGACTGGTTGAAGTTCCGCAATATCATCTTGCTCACTCTCTTGTTCTCTGCGATTTTGAATGCCATCGGTGGGATCTTGTTCGGCTTTCGGACCTACTGGAATGCCGTCTTGCAGCCAACTTCGTCATCGTTAGTTCCAAATGGCGTCGGATTGGCTGACATTGTCCGATCCCACGGAATCTCGAATATTGACGTTCTAACGTTTGTTTCCGTAGCTGGGGTGGCCGGCTTGTTCTTCTTGGCCATCCATCTAAGTCTTGCGGTGAGGTTTCTTTGTGCGATGGGGTCCACTCTGCTGCCGCTGCTAAGCCATCGAGGATTCCTCAGTTACGCCGTTGCCCTTACGCCGATTCTGGTCTGCGCTCCCGAGCTTCGTAGCTGTAAGGGTCAGGTGATGGGACTCAGACAGCTCGCACAACGACGAACTCTAATCAGACTCGCGAGCATCCCAGCGGTTGCGACCGTTGCCATTGCGTTGATTGCAGCGTCATCCCCATCCGGCGCATTGAAGATCTCCTCTTTGGAGTACAACCCTCAATTCGGCAAATTGATAAGTCTGCAACTTCGCAGTTTTGGGGTCGGTGACCCCCTTGATGAATATTCATATTTTGTCGAAGGTAGTAACGGCGTCGCAGCCCCCTGGGTCAAAGCCACCAAGGCGGCAGATTCAGTGACACTGTTAGCTCCTAATCAGTGGGCCGGTACGGATGTGAGTCAGGGATTCCGAGTTATAGCGACAAATCCTCGAACAAAAATGGTCCGGGCGGTGTCCTACGGAGCCTTTCCGACCCTTACCGTTGATCCAATTCGGACTCCAAGCGCACTGCGCCTACACGAGCCGACCATGATCAATTTTCACTTGCACGGTATGGCTTCCCTCAAGGGGAGCATTGAAGTCTCGCTTTCTCAGCTCGGCCTTCAGGGCTCGGGCGTGCGGACCGGCGTTTTACGATTGGACCACGGCGGCATCGGCGAAAGTAGTACTTCCAAATCAGTGAGGCACGACGGGATTGTTCGCTTCATTGCAGAATGCACTCAGGCCACTTCAGCCCTCCAAGTAGTCCACCTCGAAGTCCGCGCTAAGAATTTTCAGCCGCTGCGTATACAAAACCAGGACCTAACCCTGGTATGCCGCTAGGAGTGAATCTTCACAAAGTTTGAGTGACAGATGGTGGCGCTCGTTCCGTAGGGTATCCAAATCCGGAGCTCTAGGCGATATGTGCGGTGAGGCGGCGTTCGTTCGTACCAGAACGGACCCCACCCGATAGTCGAAAGTTCTTGCACGGGCCGCCGTTGTGGAAGGTCTACATAGAGCGATTGTGACTTTAAGGATGTCGGATGAATATCGACCATTGCAATTGTGTCGCCAGTGGTGACATCGCGAACTTCCATGACAGCAGTCTTTGAAGATCCAAAGGTGGTGTTCCACATGTAGCTCCCAGCCTGTGGCGTGACAAGCAGTCTGGAGACGAAATACGTACTGGTCGTAAGCATCTGCGAGCGGCGGCACATCGAGCGATACGACACTGGTTTTGAGGAACCGGTATTTCCCGGGACAGCAATGCCGGAGAATTCTTGGTTGCGAAAGTCAACGGTTATTGGCTTCGGAGATTTCATCTTAAATAGCCATACATTGTCATTTGCGTAGAGAAGTTGAGCGTGAGCTTGGAGAAGCGCTTCGACCAGCGGCAGTTCCGTGCTGTAGGGACGGCCAGAGTTTTGGCTCGGTGTGACGAGGAAATAATCGCCCTCGGACTCGTAATGAACGACGGTCGATTCCGACAGAGTGAGTACCACCCGGTGGTCCCACGAGATATGGCCGGACGCCCCAACGGTCGCATGGACGGTGGCCCCCTTCGGAATCAATTTTGCAGCGCGATTCAATGACTGTGTCATTGCAGCCGGGTACGTATTCCTCGAGATGACTTTGTGAAAACTAGAAAGCCCAAAAAACACGCTATTGAGAAGAATCCCAGCCGCCAAAGCCCCCGATGTCCACCGCCATTTCACGGAGTCCCGCCGATACAGCCACATGCAGATAACAACTGAGCCCGCGATACCTATCACTAGCGTTGGCAACATCTGCCATGGACTCGCGAGAAACGATCCCGGCCACTCTGGTTGGGTCGGCCGTCCGACGCTTGTTCTCCATGCAAGGCCTGTCGAGCCGAGGTTCAATAAGACGACGACCAGCCCTAATGGGACGGCTAGCCCCACCGCTCCAAAGGTTGCTACTAGGCCGCTAAAGCTCGGAAAACTCCTCAGCCAGTAATTGATTGCGCGAAAGGGGTCGTACAGAACTGACTTGGCGACATCAAACGCGCTGCTAGCTGCCCCTTCTCCGAGGTGTCCGTAGTGGATGCCGAAGTTAGACCCAACTGGCGAAATGTACCACTGCACCAACAAGGAGAAAATAACCATTGCGCCCAAAACCTTGGCCCCTGCAGCCCAGCGTGTCCGCTGGAACAGCAGAAAACTTATGATCGCCGCACAACCGTACGCGACCGCTAGGTCGCCGGAAACTAGGACTAACAGTGAGCCTGCGGCTACGAGCGGTAAGCGACGACACAGCATGCCATTGGTAATGATGGCCAGCCCCGCAACCATGCCGAACATGTGGAGATGTGGATCATCGGTGACGGCAAATAAAACCAGAGGATTCGTTGCGAACAGTATCGCCACAAATGCCCCACACCATTGTGAGTTTTTCTGAGGGAAGTGGCTTTCGAAATACGCCACGGTCGACTTGATGAGGAAAAGTTCTGCCAGACACAGCAGTAATGCTTGCAAGTACATGATCCACGGCAACGTGTGATTAAAGAGATAGAAAAGGGCCGTTGGATAAATGGTGAAGTCGGCATGATCGGCCAGATGTGACCAATTGAAAATGAGGTAGTGCGGGGCCCAGTTTCCGTGGACAATCTGAGCGATTGCGAAAACCCGGTTGGCGAAGTCAACGTGTGAAGACCAATTCGCCTCTCGCCAGGTAAGTACGACTATCAGAAAGATGAATTGGGCGAAAACAATCTTTGTGGCAACACGGTATCGACTATTAATTACCGCAAACGTGTCGCTCAGCGGCATGCTGATTAGCGTGCAATTGGGAACAGGCTCACGGAAGTCGTGTTTTTACCGTGCTTCAGTCCGTACCACTTAGAGTCCCGCTGTTCGAACAGCAATGCGAACACTCCCTTGGCATTGGTAAACGGCTCGGTGACCGCACTCTTCGGTCCAATGGACGTCAAGAAGTCACCTGAAGCATTTTTCAAGTGGCCGAGAATCCCAGTATCTCCGCACGCTAGGAGATCTAAATGCCGAAACTTTTGATTCGTCGCTTCAAACTGGAAGAATTCGTTGGCCCGATAGACGTTACCGAGAACGTCTATCGCGACGAGTTGCTTTTCTACCGGACAAACTAATTTGAGTGACTCCTTCACTAGGGCAATCTGAGTTAGTCGCGTGCAATTGGTATTGAAGACCGTGGTTTGGCCGTCTGGCCCGCGACCCCAAATGAGGAACTCGTTGTCACTCGTAGCCGACGTACCGGTGATGTGTATGCCAGCGGGGAGTCCGAGGGGTGCCTGTATTTCTCCGGTGCTCACGTTGAGACATTGCGCTCTGGCGATTCCACGTTTCGCAACAAGCGCCTGTGAGACGTTGACGGTCAAGATGTCAAAGTAAGCGGGCAAAACCTGGAGCTTTGTCACTTCTTTGGCGAGGTTGGCCCTTACGACCACCATGCTAGATCTGGCGTTGCGGTCATTTTCCAGGGTAATCAGTGCATGGGAGCTATCGATACCGGCTGCAGCTACCGGAGCCTTGACCCACCAAACCGGCGTGCCACTACCACTGAAAATCAACGCGCCGAGAACAATCGCCACCCCCAGCAAGCCCGCAACACCAATTTTTCTGTGAGCGTGGAAGGCCGAGTTCAACAACTGGAACATCTTCATTAATTGCGACTTCATGGCCTCACACCTCTTCTTGGGACGGCTTAAAGTCTAGTTTTTGCGCACCTGCCTAGAAAATACTTATTGGGCCATTGGGTCTTATCGGAGCGTCTTAAATGTGAGCACCGAATTTGCGCTCGGACCAATTGCATTGGTGGCCTTCAGCGATACCGAATAGGAACTGCCGGGGGTCAATCCTTCCACTGTGCACCCTGGTAACAGAACTGTACATGTCTTGCCACCTGGCGAAACGGTTGCCACGTATCCACTAATCGGCGAGTGTCCGTCGAAAGCTGCACTCCAGGTAAGTGAAACGGTGGTCGAACTACGGCTTACGATGCGCAAGCGAGCCGGCGCTCTGGGAATCGTCTTAATGCTGGCGTCTAACAGCGTTGTCAGACGCGATAGGTACGCACCACGGATATGACCTTCATCGCGATAGATGAATGTGTCGAGAATGACCGGCGGGCATAGTCCAGTTGTGGTCGTATTACAAAACCACGGCATTGGGTCAATCACCTGAATGCCGGAATTGATATCGGCTTGAGCGATTTGATCGCGCGCTGCATCATTCTGGTTGTACAGCGTGCTCCGATAGGGGCGGTAGCAGTCGTAACTGCCCGTCCTCTTGGTGAAGGCCTTGGAATTGTAGATCGCTGCAAGTTGGTTGTGAGACAAGCAGGCAGCCGGACTGATGAGGAGGCCTCCGATTTTAAAGCCAGGGAATGGAGTGTCGTGAAGGGATATGACGCGTTGGGCCGATCCCAATTTGCGGATCAGGATGTTATTAAGTGTGACTTCTGCGTCATATGCATTCACTGGTAAGTCTTGTGTTGAGCTCGCAAAAATAACTGCGCTCGGATCTAGTTTTGATATCTCCACAAAGACTTTGTCGTGCCACGTTGCGCACGCTGCTTGGCGTACATCTGTCGCGGACGGACGCGACGTCAATTGTGCCGCTCCGCATCCAGCGTGCATTGCCGACACGAGGCGAAAGCCGCGTTGATTTGAGATGTCGACAAACGTTGGTAACCATTGCTGAATGTGCGAATCCCCAAAGAGCAAGATAGTGACATCACTCGTTGGGTTGGTCCATACGCACTCGCTCAGATCGGCACTCTCGGGCGACACGAACCCATTGCTGAAACATGTCGAACTCGCGAGCGGCTTTGGGAGAACAACCGCATCTTTAGCGTGCAGAATCTGATCGGCCACACTTGAATTTTGAGCGTACGATACCGAACCCGTCGCTTTCAGTGTCTTGGAAAAACTTGTTATGTCTTTTTGAATGCTTGTCAGAGACATATAGTTCGTTGATGCGGCGTGACTCGAAGTCGTGACCACTGATCCGAGAAGCACTGCGCCAAGGGCGCCCCGGCTTAGGTGGCGAAGCCCTCTTGCCACAGGATGCGAAAGCTGTTGATATCTAAATTTGCCACTGAGCACGTTTCAAAGCCTACGCAAATGAAAGAGCTCTTAGTTATTGCTGCAAGACGTGAATGCTTGCTTTTGCGCGAGGTCAGTTCGGATCACGTTTCTCTCTGGATGGTGGCGTCGTTCGGGGTCGAGTCGGCAATACTGAAGGGGTGACTTTGCTTCGTATTACCGCTGCGGGACCGCTCTCTGGCGCCGTAACGGCTTACGGGGCTAAGAATGCGGTCCTAAAGCAGATGGCCGCTTGCCTCCTGGCCTCCGGTGAGCACACGTTGACCCACGTTCCCAACATCAGCGATGTGGCCACTATGGGGGAGCTCTTGGAGTACTTGGGCTGCTCAGTCCACCTCAACGATCGACATGAACTCACGATTGTGGTACCCCCGACCTCGGAGTTGCGTCCTTCGGCCCCCGAACACCTCTTTAAGGCCATGCGGGCCTCACTCGTCGTGATGGGGCCGCTCCTTGCGCGCTGCCACGAGGTCACTATGGCCCTGCCCGGCGGTGATGATTTTGGGAGTCGGCCCATCAATTTTCACACGGATGGCCTCACCGCGATGGGGGCGACATTCGCCAACGACGCCACCCAGATTCGTGCCACCACGGGCCGCCGTCTCCAGGGCACCCGTTTCACGTTGGAGTATCCGAGCCATACGGCCACCGACAATCTGATGATGGCCGCCGTCCTCGCTGAGGGTCGGACCGTTATTGATAATGCGGCCCGGGAACCCGAGGTTGAAGATCTGGGCCGTCAACTCCAGGCTATGGGCGCCAACATTGAAGGACTAGGCACCTCGCGCCTGGCGATTGAGGGCGTGGCCGAACTAGCCGCCGCCCGACACGAAGTGATTCCCGATCGAGTAGTGGCGGCGACCTACCTGGCAGCCGGACTTATGACGAGTGGTGACGTGCACGTCATCGATGCCCGAGCCGACCACATGGAGATGCTCTTGCGCAAGATGCGGGCTATGGGTGCGACCATCGATACCGAGCAAGGGATTCGCATTCAAGGGCCCGCTCGACCAGCTGCCGTTGACGTGGCGACGTTGCCCTATCCCGGCGTGGCCACTGACTACAAACCGATTATCACGGCCGTGCTGACTCGAGCGAGCGGCGTCTCGGTAGTCACCGAGAATCTCTTTGACGGTCGATTCCGTTACGTCGATGAGTTAAGCAAGATGGGTGCCGTTATTGAAACCGATGGTCACCACGCCGTGGTCCACGGAACCGAAAAACTGCATGGGGCTGAAGTAGTGGCGCACGACATTCGGGCTGGTGCGGCCTGCGTGGTGGTGGGACTCGTGGCGGAAGGTGAAACGATCCTCTCCGGGATTGACCATCTAGAGCGTGGGTACGACGATTTGCCAGGACGCATGGCGGCCCTCGGCGCCAAGGTAGAACGAGTCTCGTGATATCCCGGGACCCGAAAGAGCTCTTTGAGCAGGCGCGCTCCGGTAGTCGGGTGGCGCTCGCTCGCTTACTGACGTACATCGAAAGCGGTGGCGCCCTCCACCGTCAAACAGTGGCCGAGGCCTACCGGTCCACGAGCCCCTACGTCATTGGTATTACCGGGCCTCCCGGGGCCGGTAAGTCGACTCTGACTGACCGCCTGATTAGCGAAGCGCTCACGGTGGGCAGTTTTGACGGGCAACATCCATTTGGGGCCATCGCGATTCTCGCCGTCGACCCCACCAGTCCCTTCACCGGTGGGGCCATTCTGGGCGATCGTGTCCGCATGCAAGAGCACGCCACGGACGACCGCGTCTTTATTCGCTCCATGGCTACCCGAGGTCACCTCGGTGGTTTGAGTCTCGCCGTGCCCGACGCCATTCGCGTCCTAGGAGCCGTGGGATTCTCGGTGGTTCTGGTTGAGACCGTTGGCGTGGGTCAGATGGAAGTCGAGATTGCCTCGGCCGCCGATACGACGATCGTGGTAACCATCCCCGGCGCCGGTGACTCGATGCAGGCCAACAAGGCCGGGCTGCTCGAAGTGGCCGACCTCTTCGTGGTCAACAAGGCCGACCGACCGGACATCTCCTCGGTTCGTCGCGACCTCGAACAGATGTTGGACCTCGGGGGCGAGCGGGCGTGGCGCCCCACGATTACCGAGACGGTGGCAACGGATGGACGTGGACTTTCCGAACTCTGGGCCGCTATCACGGAGCACCGTTTGTTTATTGAACGTGACGACACCTTCATGGAGCGTCGTCGTATGCGTACGCGAGTGGAACTCCAGCGGGTGCTCAGTGCCGTTGTGGCGAACCGCGTTCGAGAGCTGGCTAACGGCGATGCCTACGAAGCCCAAGTAGCCCGCTTGGTCTCAGGGGAGTGCGATCCCTACACCGCGGCCGACGTTCTCCTCAAGCTGTAATTCACATGCTGTACGACGTTCTCTTTCTGACGCACATCGTCTCAGCGGTAGTCATCATCGTGGTGTTGGTTTCTATGAAGTTGACTGCGGCAGCTCTCGTTCGCCAACAAGCGGAACGCGTACGGCTGCCTCGTGGACGAAACTGGGCCGCTCGCCTGCTGCATCTGCTGCCGCTCACCGGATTCGCTACTGCGTGGGCCAGCCACTCGCAACACGAGCCCATTGCCTTGAATCAACTCTGGATAACCGTGGGGATCGTCACCTATCTCATCGCGGCGGCCCTGATGGAAATGATTGTTCTACCCGCTGAGCGAGATCTCAAGGTCGACGATACCGTGGAAGCGACGGCGAGGAAAATGAGCGGTGCTCTCGATGGAGTCATGACACTGATCGTCATCGCCACAGTTGCGATGCTTCTGCAGTTTGGCTAGATCTACAGAAAGTTGGCGTGGCCAATCATGCCGGCCGCGACGGTGGCGTTAGTCACTTCATCAATCAAGATGAAGCTTCCCGTGACACGGTTGTCGCGATAGTCGTCAACCACAATCGGTTCCGCCGTGGCGAGATGCACGAGACCAATGTCATTGAGGACAATCTCAGATGCGGGTCCCACTTCGAGGGTGCCGACATCGAGCGTGCCCGCAATCCCCGTAACGCGCACGGGTGTGGAGCGCGTGGTGTGCTTGAGGCGGAGGCGTGCGCCATCGACGAGGGGCTTGTCTGAGAACCAGCAGATAGTGGCCTCAAACTCGTTGGTCGATGTTGGCAACGGAGCCGTGGCCAACATGTCACTCCGACCGGCATCGGTTTCATCGGTGAGGTCAAAGTCGACGGAAAGTCCGGGCAGCGCTACTTCAAGGCCACCACGTGGTCCGTTGATGGCCTTGAGGACGGTCTTGACGCCCTGGGGCATCAAGGTGACTTCCTGGCCGACGGTGAACTCGCCACCGTTAACCATTCCAGCGTAGGTACGACCACCGCCGTGTTGGCGAAGGACCCATTGGATGGGCAGGCGTGCGCCTGAAGAAGAGGAGGCCCATGATCCGGCCGGAGCAGCTTCGAGGGCCTGGAGGACTGTCGGTCCCTGGTACCAGTTGGCCATGAAGCCGGGGTCGACCACGTTGTCACCGGCGAGAGCCGAGACGGGGATGACGACGGAGCTCGTGAAGCCTAAGCGGGCTGAGACTTCGTTCACTTGCTCCACGACGGCGAGGTAGACAGCTTCGTCCCACTTCGCCACGTCCATCTTGTTGGCGGCCACGATGACGTTGCGGACACCGAGGAGAGCGGCGATACAGAGGTGTCGACGCGTCTGTTCCTTGAGGCCCTTCGTGGCGTCGAGAACAACCAGAGCCACGTCGGCCGTGCTGGCCCCGGTGGCCATGTTGCGGGTGTACTGAACGTGACCGGGGCAGTCGGCAATAACGAACTTGCGCGTTGGGGTCGCGGCGTAGCGGTACGCCACATCGATGGTGATGCCCTGGTCGCGCTCGGCGCGCAGCCCGTCAGTCACGAAACTCAAGTCAAGGTCGCCGACGCCACGCTTGGCCGAGGCCGTGGCTACGGCTTCGAGCTGGTCGTCGAAGAGTTGACGGGTGTCCACGAGGAGTCGACCAATGAGCGTCGATTTTCCGTCGTCCACGCTGCCAACGGTGGCAAAACGTAGGAGATCTGAGATTGGTTCGGTCATTAGAAGTAGCCCTCGCGCTTGCGGTCTTCCATGGCGGTCTCGCTGAAGCGGTCGTCCGCTCGCGTCGCGCCACGTTCAGAGACATTGGTCACCGAGATCTCGGCGATGATGGCGTCCAGAGTGTCGGCACCCGAGCGAACGGCACCAGTGCATGAGGCGTCACCGACGGTGCGGAAACGAACCAGGTGGCGCTCTACGACTTCGCCGTGCTGGGGGTGAATGAACTCACCTACGGCGAGCCACATGTTGTCGCGCTTGAGTACGGGTCGCTCGTGGGCGAAGTAGATCGAGGGGAGCGGCACGTTCTCACGGCGGATGTAGTTCCACACGTCCAGTTCGGTCCAGTCTGAGAGTGGGAAGGCCCGGAGGTTTTCACCAGAATTGACCTTGCCCTGGTAGAGCTGCCACAGTTCGGGGCGCTGACTCTTGGGGTCCCATCCACCGAATGCACCTCGGAAGGACAAGACGCGCTCTTTGGCGCGGGCCTTGTCTTCGTCACGACGGGCACCACCAAAGGCGGCGTCGAACTTGTGCTTTTCGATGCCATCCAGCAGTGCCCGGGTCTGAAGCTGGTTGCGCATACCGAGGGGGCCCGGATCTGGAACGCGGCCCTGATCGATGGCCTCCTGCACGCTGGCGACCTCGAGACGCAGACCCAATGTGGCCACACGCTCGTCACGGTAGGCCAACACCTCAGGGAAGTTGTGGCCCGTGTCGACGTGCATAACGGGGAAGGGGAGCTTCTGGGGGGCGAAGGCCTTCACTGCGAGGTGCAGGAGGACCGCAGAGTCCTTGCCGCCAGAAAAAAGGAGAACGGGGCGCTCGCACTCGGCAACCACTTCGCGAATGATGAAAATCGCGTGTGATTCCAGAAGGTCGAGGTGGTCGATTTGGGGGTGGTTTGGTGTGCTCATGAGAAGGTTTACGCTTGAACTGCGTAGATAAATACTAGTGAGGCGCTAGCAATCACCGGTAGTGAGTGCGTCGAGAAGGATGCGAAAATTATGGCAAATGACGACTTGAATCATTACGACTTCGTAACGATTGCCGAAACATTGGAACGCGCTACGCCACAAGAGGTCATTGCGTGGACACTCGGCGAGTTCGCTGCGGACGTGACATTCGCCTGTTCGTTCGAAGACGTTGCCCTTCTTCACATGCTCCACGAACAGCTGCCCGCTGTCGAGGTGCTCTTCCTCGACACTGGTGGTCACTTCCCGGAGACCTACGAATTCGTTTCCGAACTACAAACGAATTGGAATCTCAACATCCGCCGCATCGTCCCGGGTCCCGAGGCGGACGCGACGCCCTGTGGGACGGGCAACTGCTGTGAGCTTCGCAAGGTGGCGCCACTCCAGCGCGCCGTGCAGGGTCGTCGAGCCTGGTTCACCGGAGTGAAGCGCGTTGACGCACCAACTCGTGCCGGTATGCCCGTGGTGTCGTGGGATGAAAAGTTCGGCCTCGTCAAAGTAAATCCCCTCGCCACGTGGAGTGATGACGACGTCGCCTACTACTTGACCTCCAAGGGGTTGCCCGAACACCCGTTGTGGGCGCAGGGGTACGCCTCGATTGGTTGCGCGGCGGTCACGATCAAGCCACTCCCCGGTCAAGATCGTCGTTCCGGACGATGGGCCGGAAGTGATAAAGAGGAATGTGGCCTCCACGAGGGCTGAGTATCCACCATTTATTTGGGATAAGCCACTAATTTTTCACCTAGTCCTACAAGACGAGGTGGGGAAAAGAAGTGGTGTCGGCAACGCTTTTCATACTGGTGATGTGCTGGATAGCCGTCGGCGTCTCCTTTTTGCTGCCCTTCTTCCGTAATAGCCGTCAATTCGGTTCAATCGATGCCCTTCGGCGACTTCGTGGAACGAAGGGTCCCTTGGCCGAACTTCCCGGGTACGACCACATTGGTGAACCTCATATCGCCACGCCGCCCCACGCCGAATTGGCTCCTCGCAACGTCGAATCGTCACGACGTAGCGCTGACTATGGAGCACAAGTCATCACGCTGCCCGAACAAGAACTCGTCGTGGCCGCCACGGGAGCTGCAACGTACTTCGATCCCTGGACGAAGCAGTACGTCAACGAGAACGGCGAAGTGGCCAATGCGCCAACGGCGGTGCATGCAGAATTGAACTCGCGCGCCACCGCCTATGCCCGCCCCCTCGTTGATGGACATCGCCCCGCGACGCAGCCCATTTCGGCCAAGCGCCGCGCTGCACTTCGCCGACGCCAGGTACTCAAGTCGATGGCTATCGCCATCTCGTCGACCACTGTCCCCGCCGTGCTGACGGGCTGGACGTTTTTCGTCACCCTTTCGGTGCTGTCCTGGCTGGCCTTCGGCACATGGTTCTCCCTCATGCTCTACTTCATGAATGTGCAAGAGCAGATCATCCCGACTGCCTCGCAGCGGTCTCGCATGGTGCCGGTCCCAGACAACATCGTTCCGCTCCGGCCCCGCGAAACCGAAGTCGCCGAAGAAGTCTTTGCTCCCACCGCGGCCTCCGGTTTTGCCCGGGCTCAGTACGCCGTCGGCGAATAGTCCTTTTCTCGCCTTTCGCTAGAATGACACTCCCTACGGGGGGTTAGCTCAGTTGGTAGAGCGCGTCGTTCGCAATGACGAGGTCAGGGGTTCGAATCCCCTACTCTCCACCACTCTCGCAATTCTTGCCCCCGCCATTTCGAACCCGACTCGGGGTTAAACGGGAGTGCCAACTACCATTACAACGTGCGGTCATTCTCTCTGTCGAAACGCTTGCCCGCACGCTTCTCGCGCAAACGCCGCCAGCACTCCGAGGAAGAATTCAGTGGCTCGATGATTCTGAGAAAGGGTCGTCCGTACGATCCTGCTTGGGATGCATGGCAGCCCCGTCGTCGCTGGCCCGGGGTGGCGGCGAGCGCCATCGTCGTGAGCGGCTTCTTGGGTGCAGTGGCCTTTCACTACACCTCCAAGCCGACGACGGCTCCATCGGTTATCCCCCCGAGCTCTCTCGGTCAGATGCGGATGCCCTACTTTCCTCCGGTCTCCCCAACGTCACAGGACCTTCAGCAGGTTTCCGGAAAGAAGTCCGCGTCTGGTGTGCAGTTCACCACTACGGGCAAACTCATGATTTGGTACTTCCAATGTCGATGCGTCGCCAACTTTGGCATCATCGTGCACAATTCAACGGGGGCCGTGTTGGACGTGCCCGTCAATAACGTTGGACACACCGTTCTGGCAGTTCCGGCCTACTACGAAAAGTTGAAACTCTCGGTGAGCGTGATCGCCGATGGCGAATGGACCGTCTCGCTTATCGACCCTTCTCACCTTGCCAACCAGTCGATTCCCTTTGAGTTCATCAGCGCCGGACAGAGTGTGCTCGGCCCATTTACCGGGCCGAATATTGAGGCGTCTATGGGCTTCCTGGCGGGAATCGGTCACCACTTCACGATGTCTATTTCAGACGGTTCGTCCGCTACGCCCAAGTTGATCGTCTTTGAATCTCAGACGTTTACGCGAACGTTGGTACAGACCAAACTGCCGCCTCGATTCTTTCTCATCATCAACGGCGATGGCTTCTGGCAAGTAAAGGTCAAGAAGTAGTTGCCACTTTCCGTTTCCGTCGTTATTCCGGCGTTTAACGCGGCTCACACGATCGCCGCAGCCATTGCTTCAGCGTTGCAGCCCGAAGTTGGCGAGATCATCGTTGTCGACGACGGCTCTACGGACGACACGGCACAGCTAGTCAGCGAACTTGCGGTCGAGTATCCCCGGATTCAATTCATTGCTCGTCCCGCATCGGGTGGTCCGGCCCAAGCTCGTAATGACGGACTGGCTGCGAGTAGCTGCGACTTCGTGCTTTTCCTTGATAGCGATGACGAATTGACACCCGGGTCCATCGAGCTGTTGCAGTCAGCGATCACGCCAACGAGCGCAGCAGCGCTCGGTCGCTTTACGGCCATCGATGCCGCCGGCGTCACAATCGATATTGGCACGTGGGCCACCGTGCAACTCCAACCCGTGGTGCGCCGCAAGGGGCGGCTCGTTCCCACGGCAACGCTGTCGGGTGAAGCACTCCTCACGCGCCTAGTGGTGCCACCACCCGGTGGGATTTTGGTTCGGCGCTCGGCCGCGCTCGCTTGCGGGGGCTACGACGTTTCCTTAGGTCGGAGTGAAGATGTCGCCTTCCTCGTCGCACTAGCGCGCCAAGGTGAACTCACGCTCTGCTCGAATGAGGTGCTGCGCTACCGCCGAGATCCCCAGCAACGCTCTCAAGCCACCACCGCCCGTCAACGGGGACGTCAGCACACGCTCGTCGCAATCATTTGGCGAGCCCCTACGCGAGCCGAACGTTGGGCGCTGGCGCGCGGGGCCAGTGCGCACCACCTTGATCGCGCCGGTGTGCGTTGGCGGGCGGGTACTCATGGCGTTCGTGACGCCAGTGTGGCCGTGCGTAGCCTCGTGCTCGCCTTGGCCTTTCGATGCGCAGGACTCATCAGTCTCGCCCACTAGGGCTGTGGAAAAGTTGGGGTAATCACTCCCTGAACATGGGGATTCCTGGGTTCAAGCGGTGATTTTCTCCTGGGTGACTGTTCATTTCACTGTGGTAATCACCAATTCTTGGTGATCTCTGCAGATTGCCGTGGCACCATACACCCACTGTTTACGCAGCACCGACCCGCGCGGACACTTTGAAATAAGTGTCGGCGAGAGGGCGAGGAACTCCGCAAGGAGGACTGAACCTTCGGAGCGGTTTGTCCATGGAGGCGAACCGTGTGTGGACGAGAAGCGTAAGGAGACCGCCGCACGGCTGGTCCTGTCCGACACGGGGCTGGACGTGCGAGCCTTCGAAGACCCCGAGGGGCTGGACGTCGCGAGACAATCCGGCTACTCGGGGCCTTCGCAATTCCCGTTACAGAAAGGCGCGCTCCGGACGCATGCCGCTGGCCACTTGCTTGCGAATCTCTTCCTGCACAATGGCGAGATCGTCGGGGTGGGTCACGCCGACACACTGAGACGTGGCGGGGATTACGGCGAATGTGGCGCGACCACTGGCAAGCTCTTGACCCACAATCTCAGGCAGTAACACCTCGGCCTCTTCGCTGGCTTCGGCGGCACTCATGGCGGCGTGGAAGACCGTCCACATGGAGGGCGCAAAACCCCAGAGATTCATCGAGACGAGATTGTCGGGGGCCAATTGCTTTGGCTCTAAACCATCGGCTGCAGTGAAGCCCTGGTCGCTCAGGGAGACCTGCCGTCGCTCGGCAATACCCGTGAGGAGGCCACCTTCCACTTGGCATACACCTCGGGTGACGGGTTGGTCGCCCACGAGTGCCTGGTCGAGCCGAAAGCCCACCAGGCAGTTGTTCGAGGCCGTGGTGAGGTGATGACCCAACGTGAGCATGGCGTCGCGTCCGTAGAGATCGTCGGCATTGCAAACACCAAAGGGCACCGAGGTGTCGAGTTCGCCTTCAGCCGAAAGCACGGCGTGCACGGTGCCAAGGGGGCGCTCTTGGATGGCGAAGCCCACCGAAACGCTCGCCGGCCAGTTGGTCGCGATGTGCTCCTTAATTACGGGGCCCGTATCGGGGTTGATTACCACGACGATGCGGCCAAAGCCGGCCGCTACGGCATCTGAGGCAATGAGGTCAATCACCGCTTCGCCGTGGATTCCAATGGGTGCCAACGGCTTGATGCCACCGAAGCGGCGTGCTCGCCCTGCGGCGAGGATTACGAGAACGGGACCACTCATGACCAGCGCACCACGGCGCTCGCCCACGTCATTCCACCACCAAAACCTGTCATTAGTGCCACCTTTCCAGGGCTAAGTAGTTGTTGCGATCGGGCCTGATCCACCGCGAGCGGGATCGAGGCAGAGGAGGTATTGCCGTACTTGTCGAGGCAGACCACGATCTTGTCGTGGCTGAGCCCCAGCCGGTCGGCGACGGCGTGCAGAATGCGCAAGTTGGCCTGATGGGCCAAGAGAATGTCGATTTCATCAATCGTCACGCCCGCTTCACGCAGTGCTCGCTCGGAGGACTCGACGACGACGCGTACTGCCCGACGGAAGACTTCGCGCCCGTCCATCCAGATGTAGCCACCGTGGTCACAGCGAATGATGTCGGCCAGTGATCCGTCGGCACCGAGATTGATCGAAAGCACGGCATCCACGTCAGATGGCTCAATGACGACAGCACCGGCGCCGTCGCCAAAGAGCACGGCAGTGGCGCGGTCCTCCCAGTCGACCCAACGGCTGAGGTTTTCGGCGCCAATCAGCAGAACGCGCTTTGTGCCCGTGGCAATCATGCCTCGGGCTACGGCGACGCCGTACATGAAACCGCTACAGGCCGCATTGAGGTCCATGGCGCCACCGGAGATTCCGAGCGCGGCCGCAATAGTGGGTGCCGTGCCAGGAATCAGTCGGTCACCGGTTGTCGTGGACAAGATCACCAGATCAATGTCGTCGGCCGTAACGCCGGCGTCGGCCATGGCCGCCTGTGCGGCCGTAATCCCGAGCGATGATGCGGTCCCGCCGATGCGGCGTTCACGAATACCAGTTCGCTCCCGAATCCAGTCGTCGGAGGTTTCGAGCGTGGTGCTCAAGTCGTCGTTGGTGACGATCCGTTCACCGAGGCCAACGCCCCAACCGGCAAATCGAATTCCCATTAGGGCTGTCCCGTCATAAGGCAAAATCCTAGGCTCGAAGAACCTAGGCCTTAGGTGCATCCAAAACGGCTAGCGAACAGCGGGCGATGCAGATCATGCGACCCTCTTCGTCGGTGAGGTCAATGGCCCATACGTGCACGGTACGGCCCGCCCGGATAGGTCGGGCGGTGGCCGTTAGGAGCCCTTCCCGCATGGAGCGCAGGTGGCTGCAGTTGAGCTCAGTACCGACCACAATGCGGTCCGGGCCGACCGTGACGGCACCGCCAATGGAAGCGGCCGATTCGGCCACCAACGCGGAGACGCCACCGTGCAAGATGCCGTAGGGCTGGTGGACCTTCGGGCCGACCATAACCTGCACCACGACTTCTTCGGGGGTGGCCTTAATAACTTCAATACCGAGGGCGTCGTGGACGTTTTGGACTTCTGGGTTGAGATGGTTCACGAGTAGTGAGCCTATGGCGGCTCGGTAGCCTGAGGCTATGGATCGCTTCATTGATGTGCGCAGTGACACCGTGACGCAACCCACCGACCAGATGCGTTCGGCTATGGCGCAGGCCGTAGTGGGAGATGACGGCTTTGGCGCCGACCCTACGGTCCAGGCCCTCGAAGCTCGGTACGCCGAACTCGTTGGTAAGGACGCCGCGATTTTCGTGCCATCCGGCGTGATGGCTAACCAGATTGCGATGCGAATCCACACGTCGCCGGGTGACACCGTGGTGGCCGGTCACGCCAGCCACGTGGTCGCCTTTGAGATGGGCGCGTCGGCTAAGAACGCGGGGATTCAGTTCGCCACATTCCGTGATGACGATGGTTACTTGCCACGCACTGAAGTGGTTGATCGCATCGATGCCGAAGGCGACCATCAGGCCGGCGTGCGAGCCATTGTGGTGGAGAACACCAATATGTTCGCTGGCGGTCGGGTCTACCCACTCGAGGAGCTCCGAGCACTGCGTCGAACTACCACTGTGCCCATACACATGGACGGGGCCCGTCTCTTTAACGCCCAGGTGGCCAGCGGTGTTTCGGCGGCCACGTACGCGGCCGAAGTTGACACGGTGATGACGTGTCTCTCCAAGGGGCTTTGCGCCCCCGTCGGCTCGCTCTTGGCGGGGTCCATCGAGGACATGGAACGTGGACGTGTGGAGCGCAAGCGTCTCGGTGGCAGCATGCGTCAAGCAGGCTTTCTCGCCGCGGCCGGTCTCGTGGCACTCGACACCATGATTGCGCGACTCGCCGATGATCACCTTCGAGCTCGCCGCATTGCTGATGCGGTCGAGCGTCGATTCGGCGACACCGGCTATCGGGCCACCTCGTGCGAAACCAATATCGTGGCCTTTAACCACCCTGCCGCCCGCGACTTCGTTGCGCAGTTGGAGATACGAGGCATTCTGGCTGGCACCGTTGCCCCTGGTCGCTTCCGGCTGGTCGTGCACGCCGGCATTTCCGACGGCGATGTTGAAACAATCATCAGAGCCATAGAGGAGCTCGTGTGATTTTGATTCTCGATGGGACGTGCGGCTTCTGCCAGCAGTGCGCCGTCTGGATTGAAGGTCGCCTTCGGGCCCCGATGACCTTTAGGGCCAACCAAACCGTGACTGACGATGAGTTGAGCCGTTGGAGTCTCACGCGTCAAAACCTCGCGGACGCCGTCTGTGTAGTGGACGGCACGATGACGTATCAAGGTTCGCGGGCCGTCGCGGTGGCCCTACGCCAGTGCCGGGCGGGTTGGCCCCTTCTCGGGAGGATTATTGCCCTCCCGGGTATCACCGTCATCGCGGAGGCGGTGTACCGCACGGTGGCACGTAACCGTCACCGCTTACCCGGAGCCACGTGCGGAATTGGGCAAAACCCCGTAGGGGAGTAGCCTTACGGGTGCACTGAGGCACTCGTCATGCAGCAAATTCACCACCTGTCAACTTTCTTACGGCGCCCGTTCTACGACGTAGACGGTGACCGCATCGGCCGAGTTCGCGACCTCGTGGCCCGGGTCGGCGATCACGCCCACCCGCCGGTAGTTGGTGCCGTTGTGCGCATTGAAGGTCGCGACCTCTTCGTTCCGATCCGAAAAATTGGCGGTCTCGCCGCGGGACGGATGCGCTTCGAAGGTAACCGAATTGACCTGCGCCGTTTCGAGCGCCGTCCCGGTGAAATCCTGCTTTCTGAAGACTTGCTCGCCCGCCACGTAATCAACTTGGTGCACGGTCGATTGATCACTGGTAACGAGATTGAAATCGCTGAGATTGACGGCACGTGGGAAGTCGTTGGCGTTGACCCGGGACGTCGTCCCATGCTGCGCCGCGTCTTGGGTCCGCTCGGGCGCAATCTGGCCGCCACCTCCATCGTGGACTTCGCCTCTATTGAGCCATTCGTTTCACACATTCCTTCGGCCCGACTGCGCATCCCGTATCGCAAGCTGGCCAAACTGCACCCATCCCAGATTGCGGACCTCGTCGAGCAGGGCTCACACGAAGAGGGCGAAGAGATTATTGAGGCCGTCGGGCTCGACCGAGAGCTCGAGGCCGATGTCTTTGAGGAGTTGGACACGCAGCACCAACTGGAGTTCCTGGAATCACGCAGTGATGTTGACGCCGCCCGCCTCCTTTCGCGGATGGCGGCCGATAATGCGGCCGACCTCATTTCGGAGATTGACCAAGAGCGGCGCCTCTCGGTATTAGAGAAACTGCCTGAACCACAGCAACAAAAAGTTCGCCACCTCTTGACCTATAACGCCGACACCGCTGGTGGGCTCATGTTGAACGACTTCTGTTCGCTGCCCGCCACGGCCACCGTCGAAGTGGCGCTCCAGGCGCTGCGTGACTCCACGGCGCCGGCCGAAACTCTGCAGGCCGTCTTCTTGGTCGACGAGGCGGATCACCCCGTAGCCGCCGTGTCGATTGTGGCCCTCGTCCGCTCCCGTCCCCAGGACTTAGCCATCGCCGCCGCGCACGCCAACTTCGCCTACGTACGTCCCCACTGGGATCTCCACCGCGTCGCACGCACGATGACGGACTTCAATCTGACCGTTGTCCCCGTGGTCGCCGAAGAGGGTGGCGCCATGATCGGCGTCGTCACGGTTGATGATGTTCTCGAAGACCTCATGCCGCAGGGCTGGCGTCGAGAGTTTGGAATGTCGACGGTTTCCGAATGACGTTCTTCGCTCACACTCTGAGGGGGTTCTGATGAAGCCCCCAAGTACCACCCCGGGGCGCGTGAGTGCCCCAAAGCGGCCCCGTGGGTCGCGGTCCTTGGCCTAGTTCGCCAAGCCGTGTCACCGTGGCCTTTGTAACGCCACGACTAGTTGACATGAAGGAGGTGAGCAGTGACAAAGCAGGGACAAGAAAATGACATCGCGGGCGCCTTCGGGACCATCCGTGCCACCGACAACGAATCGCGTCGTGGATTTAAAGCTCGCCTCCTAACGCTGCTCGCCATTGTGGGTCCCGGATTGATTGTCATGGTGGGTGACAACGACGCCGGTGGAATCTCGACGTACGCCCAAGCGGGCCAAAACTTTGGCTACTCGCTGCTGTGGACGCTGCCATTGCTGATTCCCGTCTTGATGGTCAATCAGGAAATGGTGGCCCGGCTCGGCGCCGTTTCGGGCCTCGGTCACGGGCGCCTTATTCGAGAGCGTTTGGGACGCCGCTGGGGCAACTTGGCCACGGGATCGATTCTGCTGTTGAACTTTCTGATTCTTATAACTGAGTTCATCGGCATCTCCCTCTCCACTTCGTACTTCGGTGCCCCGGCCTACATCACGGTGCCACTCGCGGCCGTTCTGCTCTTCACGGTGACGGCCGCCGGCACCTTCCGCAGCTGGGAACGACTCATGATGTTGTTTGTGGCGGTCAATGTTTTGATTGTTCCGCTACTCATTGTTTCCAATGCCAGCGGTCACGCCACGATGCACGGGTTGACCATGCCCAGTATCCGTGGGGGCGCCACCTCCGGTGGCATTCTGTTGATCATCTCCATCATCGGAACGACCGTCGCCCCGTGGCAGCTCTTCTTTCAGCAGAGCAACATCGTCGATAAGCGCATTACGCCTCGTTGGCTCAACTACGAACGAGTCGACACCTTGCTGGGGTCAATCATCGTGGTCGTGAGTGCCAGTGCCATCATCGTGGCCGCCGCCGCCGGCCTCTCTCCCCACGGTGGGACTTCGAGCTACACCGATGCGCTCGGCGTGGCGCGAGGTTTTGCCCACTACGTCGGTCACGGCTCTGGGGCGATGTTCGCCATTTTGCTCCTGAACGCCTCGATCATCGGTGCGGCGGCCGTCACTCTGGCCAGTAGCTACGCCTTCGGTGATCTCACGGGATCGCGCCAGGGTCTTGATTCTCGACTCTCGGAGGCCAAGGGGTTCTACGGCGCCTTCGCGGCCCTCTTGGCGGTGGCCAGCGGGGTGACCTTGTTGCCCGGAGCGCCACTAGGCATTATCACGTTGGCCGTCCAGGCCATGTGTGGGTTAATGCTGCCGAGCACCACAATCTTCGTATTGATGTTGGCCAATGACCGCGAAGTTCTGGGTCCGTGGACCAACACCCGATGGATGAACGCGATCGCCACCGTTGTCATTGGTGCCCTAATTGCACTCTCCATCACGCTGATGGTCTCCACGCTCTTTCCGAGCGTGGATGTGATGCGTCTCCTCGTGGATCTTTCCGTCGTCGTGGGCTGCGTGCTCGCGATTTTGGTGCCGTGGACCTTCATCCACACCGGCCCCGCCCCGACGTATGAGATCAAGCGGGCCGATTGGCGAATGCCGCGGCTCGCGCTCGTAACGCCTCTGCCAATGAGTCGGGGACGTCGCTTCCTCTTGCGCGGCGTGGCGGTCTATTTGGCCGTCGCCGGCGTGATGTTGGTCTGGCGCATGATTCAGCTAGGAGTTCATCAGTGAGTATCGATCAACGGACGCTGCTCAGCGTCCACGCCCATCCCGACGATGAGGCCATCTTCACGGCCGGCGCCACCATGCTCTACGCCGAGCGGGGCTATCGCATTGTGCTGATTACGTGCACGAACGGCCGACTGGGTATTGACCAGAACAACCACGGTGGGAATCACCCTGACCACGATCCCGTCTGGACCGTAGCGACCCGTGCGCGCGAGTTAACGGTGGCCGCGCACATGGTGGGCGTAACTCGCCATATTCAGCTCGGCTATGACGATTCTGGAATGGCCGGTTGGCCCCAGAATGAGGAGCCTGCTTCGTTCGTAACAACTCCAGTGGCGACGGTGGCGGCACAGATTCTCGCCGTGTTGGACGAGGAGCGACCCGATGTGGTGCTGACCTACGACGAGCGCGGTTTCTACGGCCACCCCGACCACATCCACGCCCACGAAGCCACTATGGCCGCCGTCCGCCAGTCAGCTTCGGTGGAGCGCCTCTACTACCCGGTGATTCCCCAAGGGGCCCGCCAGGAAGTCCGCGACCTCGCGCAGCGGGGTGGCCTCTCGATGCCGGCGTGGGTAACGACGGCCAAGGGCACCCCAGACCATCTGGTGAGCACATCCCTCCCGACAGCGCCGTACTCCGAGCTCAAGCGCGCCGCCATCGCCGCGCACGCCTCGCAGACCGATAACGCGGAGATTGTGGCTCTCGCGCCCGTACTCTTTGAGAACCTTTTTGGTCGTGAGTTCTATCAACGTGGCTGGTCCCGTTCGGAAGTGCACGACGACCAAACCGATTTCTTTGGAGGCCTGTCCCATGGCTGAGCAGTTGACGTTTCTCGCAGTGCACGCCCACCCCGATGACGAAGCTTCCTCCACCGGCGGACTCTTCCCCTTGCTCCAGAGCCAAGGCGTTCGAACGGTATTGGTGACTTGCACCAATGGCGAGTGCGGCGATGACCCGCACGGCAACAAGCCGGAGCACGACGATCACGATGGCGATGCCGTCGCGGCCCTCCGCAAGGTTGAGCTGGAACGGGCCGTCGAAATCTTGAAGATTGATCGATTGGCGATGCTGGGCTACCGCGACTCGGGCATGGAGGGTTGGGACCATAACAACGACCCGCGGAGTTTCTGGCAGACGCCCGTTAGTGATGCAGCCGCGGTGTTGCTAGAAATACTTCGCGAAGAACGCCCCCAGGTCATCATGACCTACAACGACTTTGGCTTTTACGGGCACCCCGACCACATCCAGGCCCACCGCATCACCATGGAGGCCATCAAGTCTCTCGACTACGAACCGACGGTCTACTTCAACGCCATTCCCAAAGCCGTGTTTCGTGCCTGGCGGGAGCGCATGCGTGAGGAGCAGGAGGCGAACGGTGAAACGGCGGAGGAAGAAGTCGATTTCGGCACGGCCGACGAATTGATCGCAGCCGCCATCGACGTTTCCGCAACGACGCCTTTGAAGTTTGATGCGCTGGTCGCACACGCCAGCCAAATCACCGAAGACTCGTTCTGGATGAAGATGGGCAAGGAACGCTTTACGCAGACGATGAACACCGAGTGGTTCGTACGGGCGACGAACCCCAACAATCTTGAGGGCGTCGTCACCGACATCTTTGCGGGCTACCGCTAGAGGTACTGGCCCCGCATGGCGGGGTGGGAGCCATCAAAGATATTGACCTGCTCGAAGCGGGCACCCCAGATCTCGGCGAGAGTCATGCTCGTCTTGGGGTCGGGAATATTCTCACTGAATCGTTGCTGTATCTCCGTTGGCTCAAAGCGATTGAACTTGATGTGAGCCAAACAACGTCCGGGTCGCGAGAGAGCCGCATCGAGTTGAGTTGGTGGCGCGTTGGTGGTGAAGAGGATGATGAGGTCCTGATGGATCCCCAAGATGCCATCGGCCACATTTAAGAGTCGAGCCATGCCCGGGGAGCGCGATCCGGCGCCGCCTTCGGCCACGAGGAGACTGTCGCTGTCCTCGACAATCAAGAGTCGAGTCTTGCCGTCGGGGTTACTCGCTTCGACGAGATTGTTGAGGTAGTCAGTGCGGGTGAGCAAGGTTTCGGGGTCCGAGATAATTTCGGATTGCGCCCACTTCCATTCCGTCATTAGGGCTCGCAGGGCGTTCGTCTTTCCAGTCCCCGGTTCCCCGTGCCAGATGATTATCTTGCCTCCGCGCGGTTCCTCTTTTTTGAGGGACATGAGGCGAGTCAGTTGCTGCCGCGTGCCGGTGGGGTAGTTTTCATCAATAGCGGCCCACGGCTGCTCCTTCATGCGTCGGCGGCGGTCGTCTTCGACATTCCAGACTTTGTATTCGACGTAGTTCTCCAGTACTTCGTTGTGACGCAGGGCCGCACGAATAGCGAGCGCCACCTTGCTCGAACGGGTGGGGGTCGTGGCGAAGATTTCGATCTCTGTTCGGGGGCCGTGCATGGCCAAGAAGCCAATCCAGTAGTCACCACGAAGTTGCAGGGTGATCCAGCGATTCGCGACCACCGTCGAACGTTCGACGATGGCGTCGTCGGGGAGTTGCCGAGCGAGCGACTCGATGGTCCACTCGACGTCGGGATCGGTAGTGAACGACATGGCTTGTTGGTGTCGATAGTCGCCGGTAATCATCTCGTGATGGACGAGGGGCTTTATTAATGAGCTCTCGTAGTCCGTAGGCCGCAGGGCGAGGGCGCCGTGCGGCGTGGGGATGTCATTGTTCTTCCACGCTTCGGCGATGATTTCATCGATGGATCGCAACTGGTCAGTCACGGGGCTCCCTTGGTTCAAAGTTGATAGGACATAGTGCCTAGCCCCTATGAGGTTTTTGTCGCCCCGCGAGAAATTGGCCCCCTGACTAGGGAAAAGCAAAACCCCCGCCCTTCCGGGCGGGGGTTTTGAGAAAACTTCGTTGTTTAGTAGCGGTACGTGTCGGGCTTGTAGGGGCCTTCGACCGGCACGCCGATGTACTCGGCCTGCTGCTTGGACAACTCGGTGAGCTTGACGCCCAGCGCGTTGAGGTGCAGGCGAGCAACCTTCTCGTCGAGGTGCTTCGGCAAGACGTACACCCTGTTCTCGTAGGCCTTGGCGTTCGAGAAGAGTTCCATCTGAGCCATGACCTGGTTGGTGAAGGAGGTGCTCATAACGAAGCTGGGGTGACCAGTGGCGTTACCGAGGTTCAAGAGGCGACCTTCGGAGAGCACGATGACGCACTTGCCGTTAGGGAGAATCCACTTGTCGACCTGGGGCTTGATCGTCTCACGAACGATTCCCGAAATCTTGGCCAGACCGGCCATGTCGATTTCGTTGTCGAAGTGACCAATGTTGCCGACGATGGCCTGGTGCTTCATGGACTGGAGGTGGTCGACCGTCAAGACGTCCTTGTTACCCGTGGCCGTGATGATGATGTCGGCGTAGGGGAGAGCCTCTTCGATCGTGGTGACCTGGAATCCGTCCATCACAGCCTGGAGGGCACAGATGGGGTCGACTTCGGTGACGATGACGCGAGCGCCCTGACCACGGAGTGACTCGGCCGAACCCTTACCAACGTCGCCGTAACCACAGACGATGGCGACCTTGCCACCAATCAAGGTGTCGGTGGCGCGGTTAATGCCGTCAATCAGCGAGTGGCGGCAGCCGTACTTGTTGTCAAACTTCGACTTGGTCACGGCGTCGTTCACGTTGATGGCTGGGAAGAGGAGTGAACCGTCGCGCTCCATCTCGTAGAGGCGGTGCACACCAGTGGTGGTCTCTTCGGAGACACCGATGATGTCAGCGGCCATGGGCTCGAAAATCTTCTCGCCGCTCGAAACAATCTTGTTGAGCAGATTCAAGATGACGCCGTACTCTTCGGAGTCGGAGGCGTCAGGTGCGGGTACCACGCCGGCAATTTCGAACTCACGACCCTTGTGGATGAAGAGGGTGGCGTCGCCACCGTCGTCCAAGATCATGTTGGGACCGGCGTGACCGGGCCAGCGGAGCAGCTGCTCGGTGCACCACCAGTACTCCTCCAACGTCTCACCCTTCCAGGCAAAGACGGGAGTTCCCTGGGGGTTGTCGACGGTGCCGTTAGGTCCGACGACCACGGCCGCGGCCGCGTGGTCCTGGGTCGAGAAGATATTGCAGCTCACCCAACGAACGTCGGCACCGAGAGCCACGAGAGTCTCAATGAGGACAGCAGTCTGAATGGTCATGTGGAGGGAGCCGGCAATGCGTGCACCCTTCAGCGGCTGGCTGGCACCGAACTCGGCGCGCATGGCCATGAGGCCCGGCATTTCGTGTTCGGCCAACTTGATTTCGGCACGGCCGTAGTCAGCGAGGGATAGGTCGGCAACTTTGAAGTCAAAGGACGCAGAGGTCATCTGTACTTTCTCCTTATAGATGGATTGGTAAATCGAAAGTGGCGCCGACCTCTGTCGTTCAATCGCCTATAAATACTGTAACGCTTGACGGCAGTAAAGGAAACACCGACCTCGTGGAGGCGTTGGTCCGCTGTGGACTACTGGCCAATCCGAAACTCAACGACATCGCCGTCTTGCATGATGTAGTCCTTGCCTTCAATACGGGCCTTCCCGACGGAACGGGCATTAACGACTGACCCGGCCTCCACGAGATCGGCGAAGGCCACTACTTCGGCCTTGATGAAGTGCTTCTGAAAGTCCGTGTGAATAACGCCGGCGGCCACGGGTGCGGTGTCGCCCTTGTGGATAGTCCAGGCCCGGGCTTCCTTGGGACCGGCCGTGAGGTAGGTCTGCAGGCCCAGGGTGTCGAAGCCGACGCGAGAGAGTTGGGCCAGTCCCGACTCATCCTGCCCGAATGACGACATCAACTCGGCCGCCTCTTCGTCGGAAAGGGTGGAGAGCTCTGCCTCCAGCTTGGCGCACAACACGATGGCCGGAGCTGGGGCGACGGAGGCGATGAGTTCGTTCCGACGAGCCTCGTTGCTGAGGGTGTCTTCGTCCACGTTGAAGACGTAGATGAAGGGCTTGTCGGTAAGCAGGTGGAGGTCCGCGATTGCCGCACGATCGAGTTCCTTGCCGGCTGACGACACGACACGGCCACTATTGAGAATTTCGTGGGTCTTTTGGACAGCGGCGAGCCGAACCGCCGCGTCGCCGGCGCCACCGCGCTTGGCGTCACGTTCGAGGCGGGTGAGAGCCTTTTCGACGGTCTGGAGGTCGGCGAGAATAAGTTCGGTCTCGATGGTGGCGACGTCACTGGAGGGGTCGACACGTCCGTCAACGTGGATGACGTCATCGTCTTCGAAGGCGCGAACAACTTCACAGATGGCGTCGGACTCGCGAATAGAGGCGAGGAACTGGTTCCCCAGACCTTCCCCTTCACTGGCACCCTTGACGATGCCGGCGATGTCAACAAAGTTCACCACCGCGGGCAGTTGACGCTCCGAACCAAAGATCTCGGCTAACACGGCCAGACGGGAGTCCGGCACAGCCACCACGCCCACGTTTGGTTCGATGGTGGCGAAGGGGTAGTTAGCCGCCAAAACATCATTCTTGGTCAACGCATTAAAGAGGGTTGACTTGCCCACATTTGGTAATCCGACGATGCCGATTGAAAGTCCCATAGCGGAATGAGGCTAGTCAGTCTTTCCCTCTACATTGAGAGGGTGGAGTTAAGCCCCGTGCTCACCCTCTCAAATACGGAGAAAACCTTTGGTGCGCTGCCTGTCGTCGCCCCGACTTCTTTCTCCGTTGAACGGGGCTCCTTCGTCTCCATTGTCGGACCGTCGGGCTGCGGTAAGTCGACGCTCTTCAATATGATCGCCGGACTCGAATCGCCGAGTGGTGGCTCCATCGAGCTGAACGGGGGCGATATCTCGGGTCGGACCGGGCACGTGGGCTACATGCTCCAAAAAGATCTTCTTGCGCCGTGGCGGAGCGTGCTCGGCAACATCACCATGGGGGCTCATCTCACGCGCGGGGTAACTCGAGAGGATGAAGAGCGAGGTGCTGCCCTCGCTCGTCAATACGGACTGGGTGAATTTCTGGCCCACTATCCGAACGCCCTGTCCGGCGGCATGCGTCAGCGAGTGGCCCTGATGCGCACGTTGATGACCGACCACGAGCTCTTGCTCCTGGACGAACCGTTCGGTGCCCTTGATGCGCAGACTCGTTTTGAAATGCAACGGTGGCTCCTCGACGTGTGGCACTCCACCCAGCGAACCGTCCTTTTCGTGACACACGATGTGGACGAGGCAATCTTTCTCTCTGATCGAATTCTGGTTATGTCGGAACGTCCGGGCCGCATTGTGCTGGATCTGACTATCGATCTCCCACGTCCTCGCCGCACGGCCATGCTGACGGACGCCGCCTTCATGGGTGCCAAGCGAGCAATCCTCTCCCTCCTGCATCACGAGCTGGGGGAGTAGTGATGCGCTTTCGTCGAAATCTGCTCGGCTCCTTCCTCTCCTTCGTCGTTGTCGTTGGCGTGTGGCAGGCCATCATCACTTTTGGTCACGTGGCCCCCTATGTTGCTCCGACCCCTCTCGACGCCTGGCGTTCAATTGTGGAGAACTGGTCCCACCTGTGGCCACTGACATTAACCACGGTGAAAGAAACCGTCTTCGGGTTCGGAGCGGGCGCGGCGCTGGGTATGGGTCTCGGCGTTCTCTTATCCAAGCGCCGCTTCGTGCAGCGAGTCATCTATCCGATTCTGATTCTCTCCCAAGCAATTCCAATCATCGCCCTCGCACCGCCACTGGTGCTGGTGCTCGGCTTCGGTCTCACGCCGAAGATCGTGATTGTCGCCTGGATTGTCTTCTTCCCGGTGACCGTGAGCGTCCTCGACGGTCTCGCCAATGTTGATCGTGATCTACTCATGCTGGCTCGGGCCTATGGGGCGTCGCCCTGGCGAACATTTCTGGCTATTGAGGTGCCGTCGGCGAGCTCCAGTCTCTTCAGTGGCCTCAAGATCGGCGCAACGTACGCCGTCACGGGCGCCATCATTGGCGAGCTGGCCGCGTCGAGCGGATCATCGCTAGCGATGTTTCAGCATGCGCAGTCAGCCCAACTCGATGCCGCCGGCGTCTACGGGACCACGTTGATCATGACGGCCGTTGGCATGGGCTGGTTCGGCCTCGTCGCACTTGTGGAATTTTTCACAACCCCTTGGAAACGGCGTTCGATTGCTCGCCGTGCCGGTCGACATATTTAGGCTGATTTCACAAGCCTTTGATTGGAGTTGCGTGAAGCACCGTTTCGTTCGTTTTATTGCCGCTGGTGGAATGGCCCTCGTGGCCACGGTGACGGCCATCGCCCCCAGTGCCTCGGCATCCTCTTCGCTTACCAAAGTCCGCTTCGCCTACGACTTTCCGTGGCCCGACATGGAATTGATTCCCGTCATCGTGGCCCAGAAGGAAGGCTTCTTCAAGGATCACGGCCTCAAGGTCTCGATTGTCTTCCCTCCCACGACCTCCACAACAGTGCAGATGCTGGCCACCAAGGACACCGAAGTGGCCATGCTGTCCACTTCCGATCTCGTCGTTGCCGTGAAGGCCAAGGTTCCCGTTGTCTCGATTGCGAACTACTCCATGAAGAACAACTGGGGTCTCTTTGCCATGCCGGGCTCCAAGCTCTCGCTGGCCACACTGAAGGGTAAGAAGGTCTTCTCGTGGGGCGATACGTGGACCACTGCGATGTTGCCCTTTGTGCTG
Organism: uncultured Acidimicrobiaceae bacterium; assembly: GCA_937894805.1. Lineage (GTDB taxonomy): Bacteria > Actinomycetota > Acidimicrobiia > Acidimicrobiales > RAAP-2 > RAAP-2. The sequence continues at coordinate 31,356 of CALAYR010000031.1, forward strand.
AAGAAGGCGGGCCTGACGGCCAAGGACATCACCGTGGTTAACGGTGAAGCCGACACCCCGCTCCTCAAGAGCGGCAAAGTGGACTTTGTTACGAACACCACGAACTACGCCATCCCGGGTATCGGGGGCAAGCCGGTGCAGATCGTTGGCAAGGCTGCTGGCGTCCCCGCGGTGCCCGTGTGGGTCTACGCCACTGGCTCTTCCTACGCCAAGAAGCACGGCAAGACGGTCTCGGCCTTCATGGCCGCGATGAAGGATGCCACCCAGTGGTCGATAGACAACCAGGGCAAGGCCGTGCGTTACTTCGACAAGGCCTTCCCCCAAAGCGGTTACACCCACGTCTACAACGTGCAGGCCTGGAAGCTCACAGTGCCACTGTTGAAGAACAAGTCAGGTGACTTCTTTGTTCAGACCAAGACCCAGTGGTCCACTTTGGCCCAGGCCATGGTCGACGTGAAGCAGATCGACAAGGCCGAGAAGCCATCGGCCTACTTCACGAACAAGTTTCTGCCATAACGCCATTTTTGACGCCGCGCCGAGAGTCTAAGAAGTCCATAAACGCTCGTCCTATTCCGTCCTTTCTTCCCTACCATTGAGGTAGCAAGGAAAGCGGGGCCACCATGTGGGCTGACAAGATCAAGGCATTCACCACCTGGACGCTGAGCATCGTGGCCGGAACGGCCCTGGCCGCCGGTGCCGCGGTGGTGGCCAGCGGACACTTGACATCCCAAGTTGCCGCTTCCAGTACGACTGCCCCCACGTTGTCCGCGCCGGCCACGCAGGGTACGCCGAGTGACTCGACGAGTGACGTTCGCTACACCGATAGTGAAGCGCCAACCACGATTCCCGTTTCGAACTCAACTACGCCCCGCCCCGTAGTCACGCCAACAACGATTGTGCACGAGCGCGATGGTGACGGTGGTCGTGAGAACGAAGAAGAGCACGAGTACTCCGGTGGTGACGACGACTAATTCGTGACTGTAGCCTTCGGGCATGCAGACGAATTATTGGGCGAGCCACTGGCCCGCTGAAGACGGAGGCGCGGAGCGCCAACAAGTTGCTGGATCAATTCTTCCTGGTACGGCAACGCTCACTTCCAAGTTGGCCATCGCCTCGACGATGGTGGTCTTTCGGAGCCCCGGTGAGCTTTATCTGCTCTGCCACACTGGCGGTGACGACGGCATTAGTTGGGTGGAGCAGATTGACCCCAACACGCTCGAGACAATTCGCCGATCCGTCGACATGCCCGGTGGCTTGACGTGGCCCGGTGGCTTGGCCGTGCACGCCAACGGTTCGATCTACGTCGTGTTCGGTCAACACGCCCATCGCCTCTCGCCGACTCTGGAGATTGAAGCCCATCAGGAGCTCCCACAACGCGCCCCCTACAACTCCTTCGTGGTGTTGCGTGATGGCACCTTGATCACGAAGAACTTCGGTGGGGCCCGGCCCGGAATGGATACGAACTTTGAGGCGACGTCGTGCGAGTTAGTGGCTCTCCACCCCGACGATCTACGCATCTTGGATCGCTATGAAATTGGTGAAGGATCCGTGGCACGGTTGAGCGCTCACGACCAGACTGTTTTTGTTGTCGGAGTTCACTCTTTCGTTGGTATTGATTTCGTCGATGGTGCCTTCGCGGCCAGTTCGCTTCGACAGGCACCGTACCGAGCAACGGGAGAGGGTTACGGCTGGGATGCCGTGATTGCCGACGGCTCGGCCTGGTTCTTGAACAACGGTGCGGGTAGCGAAACCTTTGACGGTTCACTCCTCGAGAAGGGGATCGCCACCGCTCCTCAGCAGATTGTGCGCATTCATCTCGACGCCTACAACGTTGAGAAGTATGAAGTCAATGACAGACCCGGTGGCATCGTGGCCAATCCACCGGCCGTCGATACCAAGCAGAAGATTGTGGTCGGCTACGACTCATCGGCCGGAGTGGTGCGGGCCTATCGCTACGGCGATACTGGCGCCACACCCCTCTGGGATCTCAAGCTGAATCACGCCTGTCACCCTCTGGTGTTTCCAGAGTCTGATCTCGTCATGCTGAATGACTTCGATCAACTGCTCGGGGCTGACCAAATCGTCTTGGTGCGCACCAGCACGGGTGAAATCGTGAGTCGGGCGGCGACCGAGTCGCCGCTCCAGTCAGTACTTTTCGGTGCTCCCGGTGAGTCGAATGACCTTTATCTGTGCTCGTTCACTCACGTCACAAGAATTTCCTTTACGTGAGATAATGGAGCATCAGCTCCTGTGGCGCAACTGGTAGCGCAAGTTCCTCCTAAGAACTAGGTTGCAGGTTCAAGTCCTGCCGGGGGCGCTACTTAAGGTTGTTGGTGACCGCTGTCTTCAGAACATTGGTCAAATACAGCGAATACGTCAACGTGATGTGGTTCCAGTCCAGGTACGGAAGCATTCCGTTGATTAGTGCAGGACACAAGGTCTCAGACGGCGTGACTTTGCAGAACCACTTGGTGGTGTCGATGAAACCGATTCCACTCACGCTGGCGGCATTGGCCTCCGCGGCACTCAATGTTTGGTACTCGGCGGGGAGAGTGTTTGGGTTGCGGGTGCAGTTCTGAACGTTGTTCTTGTTCAGTGAGACGCAGGCGGAAGGTGCGTATTGGAATGCAGGGTTGTCTCCAATGACCACCATTTTTGCGCCGCTGGACTTGAGTTGCGTTAAGACCGACAAAAGACCCGTGCTCCACGTGGCCGTACTCATGACGGCTCCATCGGTGGTCTTGCGCCGGAACGTTGACTCGGCAACCACAATCGCCTTGGGCTTGTCTCTCACGATCGTTTGAATGGTGTTGGCTCGCCAATTGGAGCATCCGGCGCTGGATGGTTGCCCCGGTGTCGATTGGACGTCGACTTCGGCCGGCTGACATTCGTAACGGTACGCGATGATGATTTTGTACTTGGCACCAAAAGCGCTTACGAGCGGTGGGAGCCACTGCTGGGCGTGGCTGTCGCCGAAGATGTACATCACATCTTTGGAGTTGAGCTTGCCAAAGATGCAGCCACCCTTACCAGCCGCACATTTGGGGTTGAATTTCGCGAAGGAGTCAGAGCTCACCAGTGTCAATGACGGCGTGGTCTTGGCCGGAACCTTGGCAACTTTGAGCGAATTCGCCACGGCTGCAGTGACAGTCGCATCGTTCGAGGCCGGTGCGGCATTGGCCACGGTAACGAGCGCGAGGGATAGTGCTCCAGAGATCAAAAGCCCCGTAGTGGATTGGCGTAACGTTCGCTTCATCTCCTAAGTCTTAGTTCAAATTTTGACGGGCGGTGGAAAAAATCCCAGAAACATTTCACTAATCATGCTCAGGTTTTCCAAGAGTGCAAACTTCGGCGGATTGGGCCGTTCAGGACCACCCCAGCTCGGCATTTCTGCGCGCATGGCGTACCAGGAGGGAAATACCCGTGCAACCCCGAATTGTGAGAGACGATAAAGGGTGACCGAAAATGCCATCAATCCACTTGTCGTTGCCGAACCCGTCGACTGCCTCAATCGCTTCGGTGTCTTTCACGAGTGCCCTCACTGCGGCGGTGGCTTATCGCCAGAACATGCCCACTTCAAGTGCACCACCTGCGGGTGGCGAGACAGCTGCTGCGACTAGCGGGCTCGCGCCGTCCAGCCTTCAAATTTCCACCGACGTAGTTCGGTGATCTCGTGCTCGAGCAGCCATCGAGCGAGACGACCTTTAGCGAATTTGGCGGCGTGGCCACCGGTGACGTCAGCGTGTACTAAGTCGACGGTGAACCAGTTGTCACCGGCCGGTTCAACCGCCGAACGATGAACCTGGGTCAAGAGGTCAATTACAGGCTCGTTTCTGGCCGCTTTTTGCAGCACGGGAGAGATAAAAGGTCGCCAGTAGGTCGATAACTTACCGATTCCATCTATTGATGCATCCATCGGGGCGCGATAGTCCGGCACGGGATCGCTGAGTCGAACGAGCCCCGTAAGTCCGGAAAGCACGACAATCGAGCGTTTGGCCGTTTCCATTAGGTCAGGTGGCAGAGTGCCACTAGCGAGCCCCTGGTAGACGACGCCGGTATAGCGCTCGTGGGCGGGCAGAGTGGGGGCGCCGAGAAGGTGGGCGTTGACTATTTGGGCATGTTCTGCGGTCGCCCCCCGCACCTTGAGGGCGCTAGGAAGCGTCCGAGCCAACGACGAGGCAACTAAATCCCGAGGATCGGCCAGGGCTCGACCAAAAGGGCCACCATCGTGGTTCCAGTGACCGCTACCACCAGGTTTTTTCCCTTCACTCGGCGGTAGAAGGATGAGCACGGGTCAAGATTATCGAGCGTCTCGGTAGATAGCGAAGATTTAATCTGAATCCACAATTCACTTCACCAACTGTTTACCTACGCTCCTTACTGTTGCCCACGAGTCATTGGACAGATGGACTGTTTAGAGGCTCGAATCAAAAGTTCCTGAGGAGGAAACAAATGAAGAAGAACCTTCGCGGAAGCATCGGAATGGCAGTTGCCGTTCTGGGTCTCTCCGCTTCGGCAGTGGTGCCAGCATTGGCCGCCACCGCACCGACGTACACCATTGACAGCATCATGGTCAACGACTTGACCATCAAGGCTGCCAACGCACCAACTGCAGACATCACCATGGGTGGCTCGAGCTTCGTTTCGAACATCCTTACCCCTGCACTGGCTCACTACAAGGCCATCAACACTGAAAAGTCAGTTGCTGCCTACGACGGTACCCAGGGTTCAACCAACGGTCGTAAGAAGGTCACTGGCGCTGCAACACCAGCACTCAACGTTGGCTTCTCGGACTTCCCATTGGAGAACTCCGGTAGCGACACCTTCACCTACACCGTAGGTAGCGGTTTGGCTTCCAACTTTGCGCAGCTTCCCGTTGCTCTCGGTGGCGTGGCTATCACCTACAACGTTCCCGCTTTGAACTCATCTGCTCTGCAGAAGCTTCTCGCCAAGAACCCTCTGACCCTTACCGGTGCACAGGTCGGCAAGATTTTCGCTCAGAAGATCACCAAGTGGAACGACGCTTCAATCTGCGCCACGAACAAGACCCTCACGGTCAAGGTCAAGGTAGGCAAGAAGACTGTTACTCAGTGCGCACTGCCAAACGAAACGATTCACGTTGTTTCGCGTACGGCTGGTTCCGGTACGACCTACATGTTCAAGGACTACCTGAGCAAGGTTGACGCCACTGACTTCGCATCGGCTGACTCAGCTGTTTTTGCCAAGACCACTGGTATCGACATTCCTACCGTTGCCAACAGCGCCGCCATGGCGACTCAGATCGACGCCCTTGACAACTCCATTGGATACGTTGAGTACGGCTTCGCTGCAGTTACCCCTGGTGTCAACGTTGCTTCAATCGTGAACGCTTCGGGTGTGGCTGTTCAGCCAAACGCAACCACTGTTGCTGCCGCTGCTGCCGCTAAGACCGGTTTCGCCATGGACACCTTGGCTCACCGTTCACTCAACAACTTGACCGGTAAGTCTGTCTACCCAATCACGGGTTACAGCTACGCAATCTTGCTGAAGGAACAGTCGAACCGTAACAACGGCATCACCGCCGTTAAGGTCTTGGACTACTTGACCCACCAGGGTGGTGCTGGTACGGCTGGCCGTCCATTCACCAAGGCTGGTACCTTCGGTCAGGACTACGCAGCCGTTACCGGTTACGTTGCTCTGCCTAAGACGATTCAGACCCTCGCCCGCAACATTCTGTTGACGGTCAAGGACTCGAACAACGCCGTTCTTCTGAACGCTTCCAACTAGTAGTTAGTAGCAAAGATGCCCATGGATCAGTCGACTACCAGTACTAACGCTGCAGGCGACTTGTCCAATGTCTCCTCGAGCCCCAAGTTCAACTTGGCGGCTCGAGGAGATGGGCGCTACAACATCGCAATGCGCATTGGCCAGGCTCTCCTGGCCATTTTCATCATTGTCTTTTTCGGCTCAATCATCATTCAGTCCATCCCGGGATGGCAGTCGGCCGGCTTCGGCTTCTTTACCAGCACAGACTGGTCTAACGCCGACTTTAAGTTCGGGGCTCTCAGCCTCATCGCAGGAACGCTGGTTACAACGTTCATCGCGCTCCTTTTTGCAGTTCCTGTCGGCATCTCCGCCGCACTCTCAATTCAATTTCTGCTTCACCGTCGTCTGCGAGTGTTCTTTTCCTCGCTCGTCGAAGTACTCGCTATCGTGCCTTCAATCGTTTTTGGTGTTTGGGGCGTAGCGGTAATCTCCCCTTGGACTCAGCACACGTTGGAGCCTTTTCTGCGTGACATCTCTGGTGGCGCCCCACCATTCCAGGGAGAGATCTACGGCATTGGCCTCCTCCTGGGTGGCTTGGTTCTGGGCGTCATGATTTTGCCAACCGTGGTTGCGGTCTCTCGAGACGCATTCGCGATGGTTCCACAAACCCTTATTGAAGGGGCCTACGGACTCGGTGCCACACGGACCCAAGTGCTCTTTCGCGTAGCTCTTCCAGCTGCCCGTCGTGGCGTGCTTGGTGCGGTAACCCTCGGAACGGGGCGAGCCCTCGGCGAGACAGTAGCCATGGCCACGATTTTGGGTGGCGTTACCAACAAGTTTCCCTCATCGGCCTTCGACCTTGGCGCCACGTTGGCTTCAACGATTGCGCGAGACTTTCTTGAAGCGACTGGTTCGCAGGTTGGTGCCCTCGGTTCGCTGGCGTTAATCCTGACCGTCATCGTCTTTGCTGTGAACTACATCGCTCGTAAAATCATTACCCGGCAGGCGGTGATGTTGTAATGACAACTATGACTTCAAACATGCCGGAGACCGATAGCCGTCTCGATCTCCAACAACTCATGCGTCAGAAGTATCGACGCCGAGTCATCGTCGGAAACATCATTCTCGCTTTCGTCATGGCCGCCCTCGTGGTGGCCTTGATTCCTCTGCTTTCAATCGTTATCTCAGTAATCGACCGTGGTTCCAAGGTGCTCAGTACGGCCTTCTTGACGCAGGTGCAACAAGATCCCTTCGCCTTTGACCCCTACGCGATTGGTGGAGTTTGGAACGCCATCGTGGGCTCCCTGGTGATGGATGGCATCGCGATTGGGGCTGCGATTCCGCTCGGCATCTTTAGTGGGGTCATTCTGAGCGACGCCAAGGGAAAAATCGGCACGACCATCCACCGCATCTTTGACGTGATGATTGGTCTGCCATCGATTCTGTTCGGACTCTTCGTATTTTTCGTCCTACTCGGCCCCGTCTTTAACAACGCCTACTCCGGAATGGCCGGTGTCATCGCGCTGACCCTGATGTCGATTCCTCTTATCGCCGTAGCCACCGAATCGGCAATTAGTGCCGTGCCGCCGACATTGAATGAGGCTGGTCTCGCACTTGGCGCGTTGCCTTCTCGGGTGATGTGGAATATCAAGCTGCCCGCGGCCCGTCCTGCGATTTTGACCGGTGTACTTTTGGCGCTCTCACGTGCCGTCGGTGAGACGGCCCCCGTGTTGTTTGTCATCGGACAGTCGAGAGAAGCCAACTGGAACCCAGCCGCGGAGCAGTCCAGTCTTCCGACTTTGACATTTCAGTACCTACAGGGCTTCTTCCCATCGCAGCGCGAAGCGGCGTGGGGTATCGCCCTGATTTTGATGACTGTGGTATTCCTAGTAAATCTGACTAGCAGAATTATCTCTGCACGAAGCCAAAGGGGCTAATGGAAATGAGCATGGAAATGAAAGAAAACTCAACTATTCATTTGGCTCCCGTCGTTCAAGACGACGCACAGCGTGGTTCCTCTGAAGTGGCCATGCGCCTGAACGACGTCTCGGTGGCCTTTAGCGGCAAGACCGTAGTCCGCGGTGCAACTTTTGATGTCCGCAAGGGTGCCGTAACGGCCATGATCGGACCCTCAGGTTCCGGTAAGACCACACTGCTCCGCGCCCTCAACCGACTCCACGACCTCACCCCCGGTGCGGAAGTCAAGGGTCAGATTCTCCTGGGTCAGGATGACGTTTACGGCGGGGGAATCCCGACTCCCATTCTGCGAGCTCGCGTGGGCATGGTTTTCCAGCGCCCCAACCCTTTCCCCACAATGTCGATTGCCGACAATGTAACGTCGGGCCTTCGGTTCAATGGCGTGAAGGACAAGAAGAAGCTCGAGGAAGCCATCGAGGCATCACTCTGGGCAGCAGCACTCTGGGACTCAGTGAAGGATCGTTTGAAGGCTCCCGCCTCGACGCTCTCTGGTGGTGAGCAGCAGCGTCTCTGCATTGCTCGCGCACTCGCCGTCGAGCCCGACGTCTTGTTGATGGACGAGCCAACTTCTTCGCTCGACCCAATTTCGACCCAGCGCATTGAAGACCTGATGCAGGATTTGAAAAAAATCGTGACCATCGTCATCGTGACCCACAACATGCAACAGGCTGCCCGTGTTTCGGACGACTGCGCCTTCTTGTTGATGGCCGAGGACCGGGCCGGTGAACTCATTGAGTTTGCCCCCACCGCCAAGATCTTCAATGACCCCCAAGATTCCCGGACGTTGGACTACATCCAGGGCCGTTTCGGTTGATTTTCCTGCCGCGCCTCGGGCGTGGCAAACTACCCCCCAAGAACTCATAAGGGGGAAGTTATGGCAGAACAGCTCTGGAGCAAGTCGGCTGGCGAACTGGCGGCATTAATCGCCTCAGGAGAGACCTCGTCTCGCGAGGTCGTTGACGCCCACCTCGACCGCATCGAGGCCGTTAATGGTCGCGTGAATGCCGTCGTCGAAGTTCTCACCGAACACGCTCGTGCCGCCTCGGACGCGGCTGACGCCCATCAGAAGGCCGGCAAGCCACTAGGCCGTCTCCACGGTGTGCCCTTCACCATCAAGACCAATATCGACTACACGGGGTCCCCAACCCACGAGGGAGCCGAGTCGATGAAGGACCTCATCGCCCCGAGCGACGCCCCCGTGGTGGAGCGCATGAAGGGAGCCGGTGGCGTGCCGATTGGCCGCACCAACATGCCCGACTTCGGTCTTCGGATTAATACCGTTTCTTCACTCTTTGGCGCCACGCACAACCCCTGGGACTACGAGCGCACCGCCGGTGGCTCGAGTGGTGGCGAAGGTGCGGCCATCGCTTCGGGCATGAGTCCCATCGGCCTCGGTAACGACATCGGTGGCTCGGTCCGTAATCCGGCCTTCTGTAATGGCATCGCCTCCATTAAGCCGAGCATCGGTCGTATCCCGGCCGGCAATGAGACGGCCGCGATGAATCAAACAATCAGCGCCCAGATCATGTTGGATCAGGGCATCTTGGCCCGTCGCGTGGCCGACGTTCGCACCGGTCTCGAAATCGTCATGGGCGCTCACCCCCGTGACCCCTTCGCCGTGGATGCCCCCTTGGGCGGCGCTCCGGCTTCTAAGCGGGTCGCCCTCGTGACGCACCCAGAAGGCGGAACGACTCACCCGAGCATCGCCGAAGGCGTTAAGCGAGCCGGAGAGGCCCTCTCCCGGGCCGGCTACGAAGTCGAAGAAGTGATGCCCCCGCTCTTGATTGAGTCTTACCTCGCGTGGAGCGAACTCATCATGGCGGATACCGCTATCGCTCAGCCCGTTCTGGAAATGTTTATGGGGGCCGACGGCCTTCGATTCCTTGAGCTCACCAACGGGGCCTTCCCGGCACCGACCGTGGAGAGCATCTTCGCGAATCACCAACTCCGCGACAAAGTCGCTCGCGCCTGGCAGGCCTTCTTCTTCGACTACCCCTTGATTGTCGGTCCGACCTGGACGCAGCCCCCGTTCCACTTGGGCTTTGACCTCGAGAGTGCCGAGACCGCGATGCAGGTGGCCGAAATCTTCCGATTCGTCCTTCCGGCCAACTTGATGGGCCTCCCCGCGGCCTGCGTGCCGACGGGTGTAATTGATGGACTACCCGTGGGGGCGCAGATCATGTCTCGCCGTTTCCGTGAAGACCTCTGTCTCGACGCCGCCGAAGCGATTGAAACAGACCTGGGCATCATTACGCCCATCGACCCCCGCTAGTTAGTCGGGGAGTCCGCCACTGCGGAACTTCAACTCCACAATCTTGACGTGATCACCACTGAATGAACGGCCTGTCTCATACCAGCCCTGCTTGAGGAGGGCCGCGAGGTTGCGAGTCACGTAGATCTCATCTTGGGGCGATGTGGCGGGCCAGGCGGGACTGCCCGTTTCGGCCACGTACCAGAGTCGGGTGGTGTCGTCCTTTAAGTAGGGGTAGACCCAGCTCGGGAAGAAGTAGTTCTCACTAAAGACATACTGCGAATTGCCGTTGATGTGAAAGCCCTGCGACCAGTCGAACATGAACTTTTGGCGTGACACGGTGAAGGTCGGGATGTCGGCTGCGGCCCAGGTGAATCCCAGCCAGGGGTCAATGACCGCGATGTCACCCGGTTGGCGGGCCGCTTCCATTTGGGCCACTGGAGTTTTTAAATCGATCGAGGGATAGTGGGCGCGGTTGGAGAGTCCGACGAAGAGGAGCGCCACCACGCTGATGGAAACTAACGCCTTGGTGACCTGCGGAGCGACGCGCCGTAGTCGCGGTTGGAGCTGGGTGAACAATGCGGCCATGAGAAGTAGTAGCGCGGGGTAGATCACCTCATCGGTGCGACCGCCACCAAAGGGGCTTCGCCGCACCAGTGCCAAGGCGGCCGAGAAGGCGAGCGCCAGAGCGGCGATGACAAGTGGTTCGGGCGTGCTGAGCGGGCGTCGTAGATAGCGCCATAGCGTCCCGGCGATGAGCGTTACCAAGAACAGGGCCACGAGGGCCGAGATGGTGAGGCCGAGCACGGTGATGTGGTGATCGGGGTCGGGCTTGTGGCCCGTCGGCAGATCGAGCATCCAGTGGAAGAACTGCGACCCCATCGTCTGGAGCGAGAAGGCCAGTTTGTGAAAACTGCGAGTGTCGAGGAGGTAGCCACGGTTGCGCCACCCCACGTAGAGACCGTGCGATAGCTGCGAGAGCCAGACAATCCATTCGAAGGCGAAGCCGACTCCGACGATGGCCAGCAGCGCACTGACCTGGAGGCGCCGAGCCTTTTCACGCC